>NZ_JAHPRO010000006.1 GCF_025562455.1 Acinetobacter sp. WU_MDCI_Axc73 | reverse complement strand
TGGCGTGAGGCAGGATCGAACTGCCGACACACGGATTTTCAATCCGTTGCTCTACCGACTGAGCTATCGCGCCGATGTGGCGTATTAAACAATGTTCGATCGCCTCAGTCAAGATACAGCCTGCATTTTTTGCCTGAACGTTTAAATTTACAGCAGTATTTTCGCAAAAAAAATTATCCCTGAACCGATAATTTACCAATATGCGCCAGGCAACGATGAATCGCCCCACAACCTGGTTCAAAAAATTTAACCCCTTTGTCTTCTTCCATACGGCAGACTTCACTGACCAGACGTTCCGCGACTCCTCTCCCTCGATTGGCAGGATGTACAACAATATATTCCAGAATCTTGCTTTCACCTTGTCCTGTACACCAGATTGCACCTATAATCTTGGTATTAAATTCAGCGGTATAGACTGTGGTATACTGCGCCAGATTTTGTTCTAGCTGCTCGACCGCATCTTGCCCATCGCCAAATTCAGGACTTGTGTCATACAGTCGCTCAAGCTGGCTGCGCATTTCTTCGTTTTCAAGTGAAGTATAAGCATGTACGGTTATAGGCATGGATTAACCCTCCTGAGCAATTTGTGTGCTGTCACTTTGTCACAGCGAATTGAGCTTTATATTCATCATTTTTAACGTTTTTTGAGGAACGTGTCCATGACAGAGCGTATCAGTGAAGTGGTAAGAAATACCAATGAGACCAAAATCAGGGTTCGTTTGAATCTTGATGGGTCTGGTCAGGGTACACTGAACACTGGAGTTCCATTTTTAGACCATATGATTGATCAAATCAAGCGTCATGGTTTATTTGATATTGATATTCATTGTGATGGCGATCTTGAAATTGATGATCACCATACCGTTGAAGATTGCGGAATTACGCTGGGTCAAGCATTTGCACAGGCATTAGCTGATAAAAAAGGTTTGCGCCGTTATGGTCATTTCTATGCGCCTTTAGATGAATCACTTTCTCGTGTCGTGGTGGATTTATCTGGCCGTCCAGGTTTATTTATGGATATTCCATTTACGCGCGCACGCATTGGAAGTTTTGACGTCGATTTATTTTCTGAGTTTTTTCAGGGATTTGTCAATCATGCGTTGATGACTTTACATATTGATAATCTCAAAGGTAAAAACAGCCATCATCAGATCGAAAGTGTGTTTAAAGCATTTGCTCGCGCCCTTCGTATGGCCTGTGAAGTTGATCCACGTGCCTCAGGAACCATCGCTTCCACCAAAGGGAGTTTGTAATGACTCGTGTTGCTTTACTTGATTATGGCATGGGAAATCTTCATTCGGCAGCCAAAGCACTCGAGCATGTGGGAGCAACGGTCGATGTGACCAACGACCCTAAATTGATTGCGCAAGCAGATAAAATTGTTTTTCCTGGTGTTGGCGCAATGCGGGATTGTATGCAAGGTATGCATGAGGCTGGAATTGATGAAGTCGTGCGCCAAGCTGCTTTTAATAAGCCTGTTTTAGCCATTTGTGTCGGTATGCAAGCGCTTATGCAACGTTCTGAAGAAAATGGCGGAACTGACGCGCTTGGAATATTTGCAGGTCAGGTCAAGCATTTTCCTGAAATCGAAGGTTTAAAAGTACCTCATATGGGTTGGAATCAAGTTCATCAAGCCGATCCATCTCATCCCATGTGGAAGAATATCGAGCAGGATGCACGTTTTTATTTTGTGCATAGTTATTATGTTGAACCGCAGCAAAGTGAATTAATTGCCGCAACCTGTGATTATGGACTGCCCTTTTGTACCGCCATTCATCAAGACAACTTGTTTGCAACCCAATTTCATCCTGAAAAAAGTCATACAGCAGGCTTACAGCTGTTAAAAAACTTTGTGGAATGGAAAATTTAAAGCAACGTTCTGATATTAGATCAAGTCAAAACTGATTTGATCTTTTAAATGCATCACAAAAAATATAAATATTACAATTTATCTTTCATTTTCCTTTTATACTTTAGACTTGATCTCAAATTTGTCTTATTCAAAATAGTCGAACGTTTCAGGGAAAATAAGATGCGCTCTTCAGTTCAGGGGACTTCCCTTGCCAATGATTCACCATTACGCCCCGAGGGTCGTTTTGGTCGTTTATCATTTGCAGCGTGGAGTTTACTGGGAGGCATTTTTTTTCTAATCGCCTGTAGTACCATTAGTTTTGGTATGGTTCAAATGAGCGAAAAACAAAGCAGCTATTCAAATCAAACCATCCTGTTTATGATTTGCTCTATCGGCACTCTAACTGCTATTTTTGTTTATTATCATTTTATTTTTATGATTCGCCGCTTACATGATTGTAATCAAAGTGGCTGGTTATCTTTACTTTATATTGTCCCGCCCATCAATATTTTGTTTATGGTCTATTTACTCTGTGCCAAAGGCAATGCGCGTCTCAACGATTTTGGTCCAACACGCCATACCTGTAAGTGGGAACGATTATTTGGCTGGATTTATATTATTCTTGTTCCATTGAGTCTGATGATTGGGCTTTTAAGTATTCTGCTCATTCCTGCCTAGAAAAGTTATCTGCAATAGCACAACAGCTCCCCTCCAAGCAAAATCTTCCAGATTAAAACGAAATCTTCATTCTGTTGACTTAGCAATTGCGATAGAGTTTGCTAAGATGAGGCGATTTTTTATTTTCCCAGATGAAGCAAGGAGCGAAAGCATGCTGATCATCCCTGCAATTGACCTGAAAGATGGTAAGTGTGTCCGTTTAAAACAAGGCCGTATGGAAGATGATACGGTTTTTTCAGATGATCCAGTCGCGACTGCTCAACATTGGGTCAATGAAGGCGCGCGTCGTTTGCATTTGGTTGATTTAAACGGCGCTTTTGCGGGTACACCGATTCATAAACCTGTGGTCGAAGCGATTGCCAAAGCACAACCTGAACTACCGATTCAGATTGGCGGTGGTATTCGCTCCCTTGAAACCATCGAGCATTATCTCGATGCTGGCGTATCTTTTGTCATTATTGGAACCAAAGCCGTTCAAGATCCTCAGTTTGTAGAAGACGCTTGTAAACAGTTTGGTGGTCATATTATTGTCGGGATCGATGCAAAAGATGGTTTTGTGGCAACAGACGGCTGGGCTAATGTTACGGATGTCAAAGCCACTGATTTGGCCAAACGTTTTGCCGATGCGGGCGTATCTAGCATTGTATATACCGATATTGCCCGTGATGGCATGATGCAAGGGGTCAATGTTGAGCAAACTGTGAATTTGGCTCAATATTCAGGGCTTCCTGTGATTGCTTCTGGTGGTGTGACCAATCTTGAAGATGTCCGTTTACTCAAAGGTCAGTCTGGTATTTTGGGTGCGATCACGGGCCGTGCGATTTATGAAGGTACATTGAGCTTACGTGAAGCGCAGCTTTTATTGGATGAACAAGCGCTGTAAAAAAAGAGTGAAAATAAAAATGGGCGATTAACTCGCCCATTTTTTACTGCAATTCAGACCAGAGTATTAGCGAGCCACCCATGGTTGTGCAGGAGAACCAATCCAAGCAGATTGCGTTGGAATTTTTTCACCTTTCATGACTAACGTCAGTGGCCCAAGTAGCGTTTGATCGGCAACTTCAGCATTATAAAGCACGATACTACGACAATGAACTGTGACATGGCTGCCAATTTTTACCTCGCCAATTTTCATGATTCGATCTTCAAATAAATGTGTTTGAGGACCACTAAAACTATTCAGTTCGCTGTTATCTCCAATACTCACGCAATCGAACTCCGTGATATCAGCAGTATCGAGATACACATTTTTTCCGACTTTGACTCCAAGTAAGCGTAATAACATTGGCAAAAATGGGGTACCACGTACATAGTTGAGACAGTTCTGAATGGCAATCGATTCATATAAACTGGTAATACCTTCACTCACCCAGACAAACATCGTCCACATTGGTGTTGAACGGGTTTTATAACGGCCAATCAACGCCCATTTTAAGACCACGATGAGAAGGAAACTGACGATACCATAAGCAACACCTGATAAAGTTAACGCCAGTAAGCCATAGAGCCAACCTTTTGTGACTACCGTATCAATTACGGATAAAACAATCATATAACCAACACCAATTGCAAACGCAGAAGGCAGAACTATACGCAAACCTTCAATAAAACCACGCATCATCCGTCGTGCAATGCTAGGTCTAAAGGTCAAATGTTCAGGAAAATTCTCAACTGTTTCACGTGCAGGCAGGCGCAATGCAGGTGAACCAAACCATGTTTCACCACTTTGTAATTGATCTTTTTCTGGAATTTTTGATTGAACGCCAATCAATACACCATCAGGTAAATCTGTACCATCAGCAATATAAGCACTATTTCCCACGAAACTACGGCGACCAATGTTGGTCGGCTGTAAAATCATCCAGCCACGGGTAATTTCTTCATCACCTAACATCACCGCATCAGCAATAAAGCTTTCATCACCCAATGTTAATAACTCAGGGATCACACCTGTTGCAGTTGAAACTTCACTGTCTTTACCAACTTTGGCACCCAACAAACGAAACCATGCAGGTGCATAAACAGTGGCAAACAATCCATGTAAAGTTTGCAAACTGGTTTCCAAAATCTGAGTGGCAAACCATTTACGATAATAAGTTGAACTATGCAATGAATAGGTTCCAACTTTTAGACTTGGCAACACGATTTTACGCACCAATGCGGCAAATAATGCTGTGGCAATAATCATCAGTACGCTGGCAGGAATTGCAAGCAAGAAATAATGCAAGGCAGTAATCACACTATTGCTGCTTGCCCAGCCACTAAAATATTTTACATCGAGCCAATCGACCAAAATAAAATTAGGAAAAATTGGGATGAAAAATAAACAGGATATCAGTATCGCACTCACGGCATAGTAAGTGGCTTCCCACATTTTACGTACAGTACTTACTTTTTCACGCGGCAATAAACGTTCAAGCTCAACCTGACTATGATATTTTGCAGGTGCGCCATCCCAGATTTCATGTGCAGGAATAGTTTGACCATTTGGCAATGCCGATAAAGCTTTTAAATGGGCATAATCTTCAAGACAGGTATTTTCTTCCAGAACACTATAAGACCCTACATAGCTTTCCTGTTTTAAATGTATGCGACCTAAAACCAGATGACCCTGTTCGACTTTGGCATTTTCCAGATTGACATGTGAACCGACACTGACACCATCATCGATTTGCAACAAGGCCGGCATACGGATAAAAACCGAACCGATATGGACGTTCTGACCAATTTTAGCGCCCAAAGCACGTAAATACAGACGATTTAGACTTGAACCCGCCAATAAATAAACAGGAGCAATATTAGTCAAACGGTCTGCCAGCCACCATCTAAAATAAGTTCTGCTCCAAAGTGGATATTCACCCGCTTTAACACCACTTAGCAATAAGCGATTCCCCACAATTGAAAGCACAAAACTCGCAATCATACTCAGTACATATACACCCAATGAAATCGCAATTGCATGGGGAATACTATCCCTCGGACTACCAGTAAAATAGTGATAACTAAAAAATGGAGCAAGCCATTGTAAAATGGTAAGAGCAATCAATACAGGGATGACTAGAAGCTGTGCCACACCACAAAGCATACGATGCAGACTATTGACCTCATAGCTATTCACTTTACGCATTTGCTGTTGCTTGGTCTGAGCCAACATAAATTGGCTAATTGCACCAACTTTACGATTTTGGTAGATATTTTGAATAGTGATTTGCGCATATTCAGGATATTCACGTAGCTCAGAAGTCAGTACAGCAGCCAAAAGTGAATGTCCACCCAAATCATCAAAGAAGTCGGCACTCAGGCGAATCGCCTGATTGGGAAATAATTTCTGTAAAATAGAGAATAAAATACCTTCCGCTTCATTTTGCGGTTCGTCTGAAACTTCTTTATCCACAGAAGTCGTCAACTCAATTTTACGCAATGCATTTCGGTCAATTTTTCCAGACAACAACCGTGGAACTTGCTCAACAATTTCAAAACGGTTAGGAACCATATAAGCTGGCAATCTGGACTTTAAATATGTCCGAATATCTTTCACCTGAATCTGGCTTTTAGCCTCTTGATCAAGCACGATAAACGCGACCAATTGATCCATTTCGTCATCACGTCGCAACACCACAGCCGCTGTACCGATTCCATTTAAATCACACAGTGCTGCTTCAATTTCACCCAGTTCGACACGAAAACCTCGAATCTTGACCTGATCATCCGCACGCCCCAAACACTGGATTTGACCATTTTCATCAAGTCGTGCCAGATCGCCTGTACGATACAGTTTAAGTTCATGCTCGTTTTGTGCCCATTGATTATCAATGAATTTTTCAGCCGTGAGTTCTGGACGGCCTAAATATTCTCGTCCGACGCTTGGGCCAAACACACAAAGCTCACCGACTTCACCCTGTGCTAATAGCTCAAGCTGATCATTTAGAACCAACATACCGTAATTCGGTAAGGGGACACCAATCGTCACAGGCTCATTGGCGTAGACACGTGCCAAGCTAGACGTTACGGTCGTTTCTGTCGGGCCATAGGTATTAAAAATCTGATGATGTGGTAAATCCCAACGTGCCACCAAAGCCTCGGGACACATTTCACCACCCAGATTAATGATTCTTAAATTCGGCACATCTTCTGGAAATAGTGCCAGTAAAGTGGGTACTGCATGTAAAACTGTAATATTTTCCTGTTGAAGGGTTTTACATAGACGCTCAGGATCAGTCACCAGATCTTTGGGAGCAATCCAGATCGTGGCACCGACCAAATAAGAAATCCAGACTTCTTCAAAGGACATATCGAAGGCGACAGAAAAGCCCTGATAAACTTTATCTTCGTGACGTACGCCCAAAACTGAATTTTCTGAACGCAGAAAGTGACAAATATTGCGCTGCTCAATCACAATCCCTTTCGGTTTGCCTGTTGAACCAGAGGTATAAATGATATAAGCCGCATCATCCAGTGCAGCGCGTTGCTGAATCATGGGTTGTTGCGTTGGCTGATTCAGTTCATCCGCAGTCCATACGGTTTGTTGCAGTTGTGCAAGTAAACCCACCCATTCCTGACTGGTGACAATCCCAACGGCTTGAGCATCATCCAGACAGACCTGAATACGATCAACAGGAACATCCATATCAAAAGGTAGCCATGCAGCACCTGCTTTACATATCCCCGCTTGTGCGATGAGTAAATCTGCACCACGTGGTAACCATAGCCCCACGCGATCACCAGCTTTGACACCACGCTGGATCAACTGCTGTGCAATTTGATCCACTTGTTGTTGTAATTCGGCATAACTGATCTTTCGATCATGATCAATCAAGGCAATATGGTTCGGATATTGCTTTGCTGTATGGTCTAAAATGTCTGAAAGCACTTCAGTTCGAATAAACTCTGGTCGTTGATCACCACGAATCACAGAGAGGGTATGAATAATTGCATTCATAGGATGTCCAGATGTTCGCCATCGCGTTATTTATCCCAAATACTTATTCAATAAAAACTCAGGATAAAACTCTTGTATTTATATGCAGTTCATCAGAAACATATAAAAATTTAAACAATGACCTAAAATTGATTTTTTTATTCAGGTTTATTGTTTTCCTGTTGATGATAGGCAGAATTGCTTAATAAATAATTAAAAAAATCGCCTTTCGCATTTATTTTTTATCGATTAATGATTAAAAAAAATATTCAACTCATTGTTAGGTATTACTTTTATAAAAAAATAGCAGAAATAATGGAGTTTAAATTACAAAATCATCTGAATGATTTACTTGATTTGACATTTTTTTGCATCTGAATCAAATTTTTCAAGAAACGCATTTTATTATCATGTATTCTTTTCAATGCTCAGATTAAACTGCTGATCCAAATCAATTACTTCATCCATTAAATCAATACATTGCTGTGAATGTGAAACTATAATCAAAGATTTTACCTGTTTTTTTAGCAGTTCTATTATTTCTAGTGCAGTCGTAATATCTAATGCTGATGTTGGCTCATCTAAAATCAATAATTGCGGTTGTCTTAAAATTCCACGCAAAATACTTATTCGCTGTTTTTCGCCTCCTGAAAAATTTTTATACAAATCACCTATATTCTCATTCAATGTTATTTTGTTCTTTTCAAGAATTGAGTTTAATTTAAATTTTTTTAGCCAGTTTATCAATTCATCATCTGTATAATCATAAGGACTATTATAAACCAGATTGTCTTTTAAACTGCCAGAAAAAATAACAGCATGTTGCCCCACAAAACTGACTTGATTAAAAATTTCTTCAGAAAAGTTCTCGGAAACATCCAAATCCTGATAATAGAGTTTGCCAGCTTTAATCTTGGATACGCCAATTAAATAATTGATAAGTGAAGTTTTTCCTCGACCTGTCTGACCTACAATCGCATAGTGAGTATCATTCAATAGCTGTAAATTAAAATGCTGTATCTCATGTTTACCCAAGTTCAATGTGGCATCTTCAAATTGATATAAAACTGAAGTATGATGCCCTGTTGCTGTCCAAGGCTGATAATAATCACGTGTTAGATCAAAATATTGTCGATAAGTATTCAACGCGACAATATTGCCATTCACCCGCATCAAGCTTTGCGAGACCATCAAAAAAGGCAGAGTCAACTGAATTATATACGTGCTAATCAGTACGAAATCTCCTGAGCTAATTTGCTGGTGTTGGGAAATATAGGCGGTATAAAACATAAACCCGAGTAAAAATAGAAAAATTAAAAGAACTTGCATCACCATTAATCCACCAATACGAAGATTGGTTTTTTTGATGATCGCTGCATAGCTCGATAAACTTTGTTTTAAACGATTCTGCTCATATGCTTGTGAATGTTTAATTTTAATTTCATAGCTTTGAGATATTTTTTCTAAAACAGCCGTATTAAGCAAATTACGTCCCTGATAAATTTCATTAAAATAACCACTGCTCTTTTTACTAATTAAAATAGAGACAACAAAAATCATAAGGGCTGTCCCTACAAAAAACACACTAAAAATAATATTAATTGCTTTAAATAACACAGCAAAAATAAATAAAAGTTGAAATATAATCGGCCCCAATAACATGAAAAAAGCAAAAGTCATTTCGCTCATTGCAGATGCTCCACGTTGCAAGTCAGTCAGCAATGCGCCTATTTCCGTTTGATCTTGATGTTGTTTTTTCAGGGCTAAAAAATTTTCGACGCCTGAATACATTAGCGCTTCTCAAAGTTTACCGACATGATCATGCTAAATAAATTTTGACACCAAGATAACAATTGCGACATGAGCCATGCTGCGGCATAAGCTAGCACTAGTAAATAGAGTTTTTCTAAACTAAATAAATGCGCAATTTCAATATGATGATTTTGTTCAACCTGATCGACCAATAACTTCATGAGATAAGGAAACAAAGTACCAAATATTGCAACGAAAACCACCAGTAAAAACATCAAGATAAAATCTAATCTCAGGCGTGAATATCGCTGCATCGCAAGTTGACAGGCAAAGCGATAACTCTTTATCCATTCAAAGCGTTTCAATACATTCATAACGATGGCTAGTTATTATTTTCAATTAATTCCACTTCTAAATTAACACAACGAGCATGCATCAGATAGCACCTGATACCCTGATGATCTTCACAGATCAGGCAATATATTTTTGTATATTGCCTGAGTTAAGTGTGTTTTGAGACTAAAACGATACCATTTTGCCTGGATTCACCGCAGCACCAACGCCATAAAATCCTTTTGCCATCGGAATAACTAGAGGCGCCAAAGCTCTGCCCCAAAGAATATCTTGATGCTGAATCTGGGTCAGCATCTCAAAGTCATCTGACTGCCCACAAAAATCATCTGCAATGGCTTTGCCAATTCGGACAGTTTGCGCTACGCCATGGCCACTCCAACCATGTACAGCATAGACAGGAAATTTATCCCGTGATTTTCGGCTATCGGTTGCACCATTAACAGTTAAGTCAGTTGTACCACTCCAGACAAAATCTAGTTCGACCTGTTCTAATTGTG
Source organism: Acinetobacter sp. WU_MDCI_Axc73 (assembly GCF_025562455.1). Classification (GTDB taxonomy): domain Bacteria; phylum Pseudomonadota; class Gammaproteobacteria; order Pseudomonadales; family Moraxellaceae; genus Acinetobacter. Next base: position 153,526 of record NZ_JAHPRO010000006.1, on the reverse strand, counting down.
GAAACACATGCAGTATGCGACCTTTCAAATACTGTGCTGTTTTCTCAGCATTCCAACAAGTTCCTGTGCCTTGTCCACCAAAAAGGAGTCGATTATTGGAAACTCCACGGTAATAATCAATTTGAAATTGGGTGTCATACACAGGGTGATCCTGTGGCAATAATTGTTTTAATTCAATATTAAGCTGCGCGGTGGTACAGACATAGGTATAAAATGGAATGGTGGTTTGATTTTTTTGTTCCAGCAATTTAAAAGAAGCATGATGAACCGCTAATACCACACTTTTTCGCGCTTTAATGCATCCTGTAGTGGTATGAACATAAATCCCATCCTCCCGTTGCTGTATCGAGACGACTTCGGTATGTTCATACACTTGCCCACCATGCTGACAAAACCCATAGATCAGCCCACGATTGAGCGCTAAAGGATGAATATGGCCACCTAAGCTATCTACTAGTCCCCCAAAATAATGATCTGACTTCACATATTCATAGAGTTCATGTTTGCCAACCACTTGAGTATGGTTTTCACCCAGATACTTTCGGGCATCTGCTCCTTGTGTTAAGGCAACTAAATGTCCTTCATGTACTGCGGCAGTAATATGTCCATGTTTTCGCGCCGCATCAATCTGATATCGCTCCAGAATTGAATCAATTAATTGCATGGCTTCAGTCGAGGTAAACTGCCATAATTTTTTCGCATCCGCATGACTGAGTTGCTCAATCATTTCTTCTGCTTCCCAACGCGCAAGGCCTGGAGTCAGCTGTCCACCGTTACGTCCTGAAGCACCGCTCCCTATGCGACTTTTTTCAACCAAAACGGTTTCCACGCCTTGTTCAGCCAGGTGAAGTGCAGTAGATGCACCAAGTAAGCCTCCACCAACGACCAAGACATCACACTCAAGATCAGTTTGTAAACTTTCAAATTGATGCCAGACTGCTAAAGAACTCTCATAATAATTCGCAGCATGCTCGAATTGTCCATGTTGTGGAGCAATCCAGTTCCACTCTTTGTCGCTACTCAAAGCTTGGCTCGCTCTAAATTCCACATCATTCAACAGCACGGGCTTCATCAATACATTGTTCATTTGTTCAACTCACTTTCATTCCGACATTTATTAAGCATTGCTCATGACAACACTTTGCTTTCTCAATTTTTTATAGATAAAAATGGCAATTCCCAGACTGAGCCAAGCACAACCAAAATGTAGGGCGGCGGCATCAAGATTAAACCACAGACAGACAATAGCAGCGACAGAGAAGATTGGAAGCACAAGATTTTTAAAGAGATTATTCCAGCCTTTGTTCTGTCCTTTTTTGACATAAAAATGCATAAAGACCGAAAAATTGACCGCAGTAAACGCAATAAGTGCACCGAAGCTAATCAGACTAACCACCGTTGCCAAATCCAGCAACATAGCAATCATGGAAATCGCACCAATGACCAAAACTGAATAGAGCGGTGTACCTAGTCTGGCATTAAAGCTGCCAAAAATCTTTTTATAGAAAATACCGTCTTTACCCATAATATGAATCAATCGCGCGGCACTGGCGTGGGTCGCCAAACCTGAAGCTACCGTATTCATGATTTGTCCGCATAGAAAGATCGCCTGAAAAAAAGCCCCGCCCACATACAATACAATCTCTGGCAAAGCCTCACTTGGATGCTTAAAACGTGTGTTATCTGGAAAGTACAACTGAATAAACCATGAAGCACTGATGAAAATAACACCACCAGCTAGCGTGGTTAAAATCACCGCTTGGGGAATCACTTTTTTTGGCTGTTCTGTTTCCTGTGACAATGTCGTGACTGCATCAAAACCAAGAAAAGAAAAACATAAAATTGATGCGCCTGCAATCAATGGAAGTATTTGAGTATCTCCATTCCAAAGCGGTACAAGCGTAAGCACATGGTCATAACCTTTGGTCGTCCCAATTCCTTTAATCACCAGATAAATAAATACCAGCATTAGCACAATCGGCGCAAAGACAAATAATAAGCTCAAGTTCGCTAAAATCTGGATACGGAAACAATTCACCAATGTGACCAAAGCGGCTACCAGCATCACCCAGAACCAATATGGCATCTCTGGAATCAAAGCATGTAAATAAATCCCTGCCAATAAAGCATTAATCAACGGCAAGAGAAGATAATCCAGTAAGGCACACCACCCCACGAAGAAACCGGCGGTTGCTCCACAGCTTTCAGCAGTATAGCTATAGGCTGAACCAGGTCGTTCTGAACAATGACTAAATCTTGCATAGCTAATCGCAGTCAATAACATGGCCACCAGCGCCAACAAATAAGCCAGTGGCACTCGCCCATCTGTGGTTTCAGAAACAATCCCAAAAGTATCAAACACCGTCATAGGCGTCATATAAGCAATGCCAACAATGACCACTTGCCATAAACTCAGCTTCCTGATTGAAAATTTCTCATTTTCCATTTTATTGTAACTCGCAATAAAATAATATTCAGTGATTATTCTTTTGCAACAACTATGCCATATAATAAAAAAATCTTTTGAATAAATCTGAGAATAAAATGCCACGTTACTCGATTGAAACGCGTAAAGCTGCGATTGCAGCCTACAAAAAAACCGACTATAAGCTTGCCGTTTGTAAGGAATTCAACATCTCCAGAGTCACACTGGACGCATGGATTAAGCTGGAAGAAGAGACGGGAAGCTTGAACCCCAAACCGACTAAAAAACGTGGTGCGCCCACACACATCAAAGACTGGGACTCATTTCAAGCCTTTGTAAAAAATACAAAATTTCAAAATATTAGTGATTTGATCCCCTTATTTGAACAGGAGTTTGGCTATTCAGTTTCCTATGCAGTCTTGGTTCGTGCGATTCATGTTTTGGGTCTACGTCGTCGTAAAGGCCGCTTCTATGGTTAAAACAAATACAAAATTGAACGACTAAAAAAACAAACTTTTTTTGTAAATTATAAATATTAAAAATGTAAGTTTAATTTATTAAAAAAGTAAAATAATTAAATTAAAAATGTAAATTTAAATAAACAAAAAAGTAATGTATAAATATTAAAAATGTAAATATATAAAAATAAAAAAGTAAACTTTATAAATTAAAAATGTTTAGTTATTATTAACATTATTTTCAAAATAGCGCAGCAAAGTGAGCAAGTATTGTTCAAATCGCACTGTTATTAAGCAAAAAAGAGAAGCAATTCGCTTCTCTAGATAATTACAAATTCTGAATTATTGATACATCGCTTTATTATCATTTAAGGCGATCAGACCACGTATTGCACGATAAACAATCCAGATCCATGCAGCACCAATCACCACCACACAAAAAGTACTGGCAGACAAAGCGATCCCAGCAAATAAATTATCATTTTCACCTGTGAAAAATAAAAAGAAAAATGGTACAAAAGCAATCATATTCCAGAACAAATACCACCAAAACGTCCGAATTTGCCAAGTGAAGTGACTCGCAAGCCATGTACCTTCGACATCACTGCGTTTCACATAGTTAATAATAAGTGCCACGATTGCCAATAGCCCTGCACTAAAAATGGCGGCAATGTATAAAATATAAAGAACCAGCGTTAAGGTTTTATTGGATTTCAGTTGTTCTAAAGAATTGTTCATAAAGACACCTTTGAATTTATTGTATTGATCGTCTAACGTAGTACTACATTTAACGGAGAAATCAGCCAGAGTAATAGAAGTATATTGAAGACTATGGTACAAAAATAAATTTTCCTAAAGGGTTGTTTTTGTGTTTTATGTCGCAATTTTTGTTGCGCCACCCCCGCCGCAGGCCAACCGCCTAAAAAAGAAATCACATGCAAAGTTTGTTCAGGCACCCGTCGATTTCCCAGTTGGGCAGCCTCTTTATCCTGCGCATATAACCAATAACTCAAGACATTCATCAGGGCAATAAAAATAAAACTATAGGCAGGTAATACATGCATCAAGCTCAAAATAGCCACAACTACAATATAAATTACCGCCGCGATTTGCAGGGGTTGAAGCGAAGCTGTAGGAGCAGTGGGTGTGGGACGTTTTTTATTTGATGCCAAATGACGAGTCTGCGCAGCTTTTAAATACGTGACTTGTTGAGCCCGATAACGCCCTCGTTCATCCAGAATGATCAAATATTCGAGTGCGCATCCTACTATTGGACGTGGCCCAGGCCGAGCAAAATCCTTGATATGTAAAAAGACCCGATCTTTATCAGCATCGTCAGGCTGGATAAAGCCGTAGCCTTTTTCATCAAACCATTCTACCAACCGTCCCTGATCCCGCATGATACTATCCTTTAACCTGTTAAATGGGCTAAGCGACTTTCTAATAAGCGTCGCATTTCTATAGGATTTTTTTGCAAAATATCGTCACCTTGACGAACTTCTTGCGCATTACGCTGTGCGACCTGTAATCGCAATAACCAGAATCGACAGGCTGCCATTGCCAAATAAACTGCTAAACACGACTGTTCATCTGACGTGAACTGACGGATAGTTTGATAACCTTCAACAAATGCATTTAATTTGTCTGAATTGAGTTGCGCACTAGGATGTTCGGTACAAAAATCATTGATCGCAATCGCGACGTCAAACAATAAATCATCCTGATTCATTTCAGAAAAATCTAAAATACCTTTTAAAATATCTTCTTCAAATAGCGTGTTATCACGGAATAAATCGGAATGAATCCAACCCTGTGGCAGATCAGGATGTTGTTCACGCTGCTGATTAAATAATTGATATACACGATCTAATAGTTCCAGATCATCTTGATTCATATGGAATCTGAGTTGATCAGCAACATTTGTCCAATAAGCGTGATTTCGATAGCTTTGTCTTTTAAATTGGAAGTTCTGTAAGGCCATATGGAGCTGCGCCTGAGCCTGACCTATCGCAAAAATTTGCTTGAGTGTTGGTGGAATGGGATGCTTTCCCGAGATTCTTGGGGCAATTTGTGCAGGTTTATCGGCAATGATATGGATAAACTGACCTGAATGACTCAAAGGCACCGCAACAGGAATATGTTGCTGACCTAAATATCGTAAAACAGGCGGCAACTCATTTGCGCCTTGTAAATCGAGTTCTTCAAACACCGTCAAAACATACTGTTGATGATCCTGCGTCACTAAAAAATAATTGGTGTTTTCAATTCCTCCCTGAATTGGAATCAAGTCCATGACCTCTAATCCATAAGGCGAAGCAAATGCTTGAACTTGTTCTAAACTCAACGGTGTGTAAACCGACATAGAAAACCTGCGTGCAACAATTATAAGTTTGATAGAATAGCGCCACAGTTTACCAAGATTCTGCTCTGTCTCGTGAACTTTATTGATTTTGACCAATACCGCTGGATGTCACCATGCTTGCAAAACGTATTATTCCCTGCCTTGATGTCGATAATGGCCGTGTCGTCAAAGGCGTTCAATTTTTAGATATTCGTGATGCAGGCGATCCTGTTGAAGTCGCACGTCGCTACAATGAACAGGGTGCCGATGAAATCACATTTCTGGATATTACCGCAACGCATCATGGGCGCGACACCACTTATCGTACGGTAGCGCGCATGGCCGAAACTGTATTTGTGCCATTAACCGTCGGTGGTGGTGTGCGTAAAGTCGAAGATATTCGTTCATTGCTCAATGCAGGCGCAGATAAAGTCAGTATCAACTCTGCCGCGGTGTTCAACCCCGAATTTGTACAGGAAGCTTCCCAACGTTTTGGGGCGCAATGTATCGTCGTCGCGATTGATGCTAAAAAAACGGGGGAAAACAAATGGGAAATTTTTACCCACGGCGGTCGTAAACCTACAGGTATAGATGCTTTGGAATGGTCGGTCAAAATGGCAGAATATGGTGCTGGTGAATTGTTAGTGACTAGCATGGATGCAGACGGGACTAAAGCAGGTTATGACATTGCACTTATGCGTGCGATTAATGATCGCGTTTCAATTCCAACCATTGCGTCTGGTGGTGTTGGAAATTTGCAACATATGGCAGATGGTATTTTACACGGTGGTGCAGATGCAGTACTGGCAGCCAGTATTTTCCACTTTGGACAATATACGATTCCTGAAGCGAAAACATTTTTGGCTGCACAAGGCATTGAAATGCGCCTATAACACAGCAGTTGTGATTTAAATCAGATATCATCAAGGGCAGTGAATTTTGATTCAACTGCCCTTAGATTTTTTAAGCGATGGAAGATTGCGTTTGCATCTCTTTTGCGCTCATATCTTCTAGCAATTTTGGCTTTTGTTGAAGATATTGGGCTGGAAAAAAGCGTTCAATGGCGATGGTCAACTTTTCAGACCATCTTACAGGTAATGTTAAACCTAAAGGATTAGCCTCTTTTAAATCCTCAGATGAAACCACTCGTGTTCCCAAAATATAATCAAACCATGGTCGAGTAACGCCCCAGTTTGCATCCTGATTCGTATTCATGTGATGATCATAATGCCAAGGAATACGGCGTTTTGCCCAGTCAGGTTCAAGATGGGAACGACGGTGTACATAAAAATAATTGCCTGCACTATAGCAAAATGCCAACGCCATACCCTTTGAAAATGGATAGGCAGCCGCACTTGAAACCATAGCGACTACAGCTAACGCACCAAGCTCATTACGAGTACGCCAGTGATGTAGTCCTTCCTCATAGCATTCGTCATGAAACTGCGTTTTGCGCACTTCACGATGGTGCGCCCAGTGTGATTCCATTTGCTTAGGTGTGGGGCTAAAACGTGGCCGACCTTTGCGATGTACACCATGTAATAAATATTTGTGTGCTACCCACTCAAAGCCATTGGCTAAGACTAAACCCGCTACAAAACCTTTTATCATTTTAAATATCCTCCCTTTTGACTTGAATATAAGAATTTTTCTATGTTATGTATTGACTCATTTTTATCATTCATTGACAAAACACGACAAAAGAGCACTGAAGGATGGCTTTAATCAAAAATTATGCGGGATCAGTCTATGGGGGGCTGGGACATTTATTAAAATTATATTGTGAATCCCAACATCTTGTTGTTCCGATTAAGCTGCTTGACATTCAAAATCAGGAACGTTTTGATTATGTGATCTGGCGAGATTTGCTCGAACAAATTCAACGGTTACAACCTCAAACTGGTCTGGGGCTACGTATCGCAAAATATGTACAACCCAAGCACTTGGGTATATTGGCTTATTTGGCTTTATCCTGTGAAAGTCTAGGTGAAGCACTTCATCGTTATCAGGATTTTCATCGATTGGTTTATGATGGCAGCCCACTCGAAGTTGAGTTCGTATCGCCTTATTTTTCGATTCGTTGGGAAGAGCCCGAGCTTCATCCGACTCAACTGACCGATGAAATCGCGATTGCGTTAATGGTTGAATTTTTACAGCAGTTTATGTGTAAAGAAAAAATAGAGTTACACGAAGTTCATTTTATCAACTCTGCACCCAAAGACTTACATCTGTATGAGCGCTATTTTCATTGCCGAGTACGCTTTTCTCAAGCCAAGACGCAAATCCTGATTCCAATAAGTGAAGCGAATAAAGTAATTGGTAATGCAGATCATACTTTACAACAATTATTAATGCGTCAAGCACAAGAACTCTTACAAGAACTCCCTCACTCCAATCAATTGGATCAGCGTTTACAGCAAGCAATATTGAAAGGTTTACAAAAAAATGAATATCAAATTGATCAAATCGCAGCACTATTAGGCTTATCAGTACGTCAATTACAACGTCATTTACAACAGCGCAATATGACTTTTCAGCAAAGAACTCAACAGATTCGGTATATGCTGGCGCTTGAATATTTAAAAGATCCACATCTTAGATTACAGGACATCGCTTTGTTGCTCTGCTATTCAGAACAAAGCGCTTTTCAACGTGCATTTAAACAATGGAGTGGACTGACACCGCAACAATGGCGAATAAACCATCTTATTTACAATGCTTGATCAAATAAATTTTCCAATACGTTCATTTAACAATTGATTGTTTTCCTTACACACGGTATAAAAAATTATCTTAAAATGTGCAAAATGCACACCTAAAAGAGACTATAAACATACTACATGATTTCAAATCATGTCATTGCATATAACACGGTGGGTGATAAAAATGAATAAATACTTTGCTGAATTTTTGGGTACATTCTGGCTAGTTTTTGGTGGTTGTGGCAGTGCTGTATTAGCTGCTGCATTTCCTGAACTGGGTATTGGTTTTCTAGGCGTTGCCTTCGCCTTCGGATTAACTGTATTAACGGGAGCGTATGCCTTTGGTCATATTTCTGGTGCTCACTTTAATCCAGCGGTGAGTGTGGGCATGTGGGTAGGTGGGCGCTTAGAGACTAAGGAGGTCATTCCTTATATTGTTTCACAAGTGATGGGTTCCGTTGTTTCGGCATTCGTGCTGTATATCATCGTACAGGGACAGGCAGGCTTTTCGGGTACAGGCGGGTTCGCGACTAATGGTTATGCAGAGTTATCACCGAATCATTTCTCTTTAGGATCCGCATTTTTGATTGAAGTCGTTCTTACCGCCTTCTTCCTGATCATTATTTTACTATCAACACATCGAAATGCGCCTGCGGGCTTTGCACCGATCGCCATTGGTTTAACGTTGACTGTCATTCACTTGATCAGTATTCCAGTCACCAATACCTCTGTAAATCCTGCACGTAGTACAGGAGTTGCTTTGTTTGCTGAAACTGCTGCCCTCAGTCAATTATGGTTGTTCTGGGTTGCCCCTATTTTAGGCGCAATTCTGGGAGCGATGATCTATAAAGTGGTGATTAAAGAAAAAGTTTAAGCTTTGAATATTGAAGGAAAGCAGTCTATTTAAAGTCTGCTTTTTTCATTATAAAAACGGATTATCAATCTCTTGTTCAGGTTTGATCTGAATTTTCTCAGGAAGTGGTTGTTTTTCTAATTCAGTCACTATGCTATTGATGAAGGTCTGTAATTGTTTTACCAGTTGCAAGCCATGTTGATCCTTGGTGATCTGTAAATTGCCATATACATTCACACAATCGACCTGATTTTCGAGTGTTAAATCCTCAATACTGGAAGATTCATCACCATGTTCAAACGGTTTAAACATTTCTGTACTGCCCATTGTTGTTTTTCCTTCTTTTGAAATTAACCGATTTTGCCCATTCTCACATCGAATATTTATCTCAAAATTTGTAAAAAGTAATGCAATAGTGCATCGACCAATTGTTTGATTATCGCTTGTTTGGTGTCTTCATCAATCCCTTGGGCTTCAATAGGTACCGCTTGCTGTTTTTGTTGAGTAAATTGTTTCTGCACTGCGTTCAGGGTTTGCTGCTCGACATCCTCCGCACACTGACTTTCGCCATCCCAATGTAAATAGCTCAAGGGTTTTTGTGCTTTTACCGCAGTTGCCTTAAATGGAAGCTGATAAACATTGCGCTTTTGTTCCTCTGTTAATTGTGGAAAAAGATTCATCCCTAACTTTTCTTCAAGATAACAAACACTTACTACCTTAACTCTTAGTGAGTTATCATTAGGCGCATAATATGCACCAATCGCACCTGTTTTCGGTAAATAAATGACTTTAAATACTGCGCTTGGAACGATCACACCCCGTCCGATCGTTTTTAATTTTTTTCCTTCAAAAACTGGTCCTGTTACCACATAAACGTCCTGTTTTTGCTTCGTCACCAAGGCACGGGTTGCTTCTTCAAGTTCACGCCAAACTTGTTGATTATTTTTAGGGGCTTGCGGCACCATATTGGCCAGTGAAAAACTATCGTATTGTGCTGTGGTATTGCCCATATCGCCATTCGGCGCCATGTGTCCACGGTCATAACCAGAACCACGATAGTCGCTTAATAAGGCCCGATGCATTTCTGGAATTCGAGTTTCTTCATGGAAATTATCTTCACGCTTAATACGTTGGCTCAAACGTATTGGTGTTAATTTTTCCGAGACCCAAAGCGGTGTTTTTGAAACACCTGAATACATGACATTAAAGTCATGAAAACACAGTGCGTAACTATTTTTTTGTAAGCTGTCTTTTGCTAACACTGGAGGAATATCCCGATAAAACTGATTGAGACAAGCGCTATTATTTGAAATCGGACTGATCCATTGTGAAACTTTACCCTCACCAAAAGCAATCACAAAACTGCCTGCCGCAATTGTGCCCAGAAAAAATTTACCAATATGTTGTTTGATCCAAGAGAAATCTGAATTTGCTCGGGTCTTTTTTCGCGCCACAATCTTCTACATTAAATCAAGAGTCTAAGTAAAAGCTTAACAATTCAAGTTTTCACTGTATATTCAGCCATATCTCATTTGATTAAAGCAACAGCACAATTTGATCAATAAATCACCTATGCGCGTAACAGTTTGTCGTTTTATTTTTATCTTTGACCATATGATTGGTCATGTTTCGTATATTTAATTGAAACAACAAGAATGGCTATGCGAAGGTAGCTTCACGATAAACATGAAAAATGATTAAATTTAGGAGTCTCTTATGCGCGCTCAATTCATTGCTGTAGCTTTCGTGACAGCCTCATTGAGTATGACTGCTTTCGCAGAACAACCTGTTCAAGCGGGTGAAACCCTAGAAAGTTTATCCAAAGCCAAAGTGACAACAACGGTAAATGGGCAATCAGGTTCGCTTGAAGAGTTAGTCAAAAGCGGCAAAGTTCAACTCATTTCTGGTCAATCTCATCCAGTGCAAACTCAGCCCATGAATTCACAAGACATTCAGACTGTCGCACCGCATCAAAGTGATATGACAGACCCTGCTGCGACATCGGCCCCATCAATCGATCCAAATGCACCAGCGCAAGCAATACCTGAATCTGCTCAACCAGAAGCACCTGCAATGCAAGCAGCACCAGCAAATGCGCAGGATCAAAATAGCAATGTGGCCCCTGAACACATCTCAGAGCCAGTTAATCAATAACTGCTTGCTATCAAATAAAAAACCAGAGTCATTTTGACTCTGGTTTTTTATTTGATCAATTTAGATTTAAATTTCAATCTGGCTACCGAGCTCTACCACACGGTTCGGTGGAATCTGATAAAAATCGCTGACAGGACTGGTATTTCGTTGCATTGAAATAAACAGTTTTTCACGCCACGGCGACATGCCATCTCCAACGGTATGAATCAATCGATCACGTGAAATGAAGAAGCTGATCTGCATCATATCGAAATCAAAACCCCATTCATCATAAGCCTGTTTGAGTGCCTGAGGAATGTTGGGCTGATCTTTGAAGCCGTAATACATAAAGATACGATAAAAATGATCATTCAATTTTTCAAGTTTAATTCGATCCTGCTGTGCCACATAAGGAATATCCTGCGTATAGACCGTGACCATGACATTGCGCTCATGCAGCACCTTATTATGTTTGATATTGTGCAGCATCGCATGTGGAACGATATTCGGATTACCTGTCAGGAAAATAGCTTCACCTGGTACAAATTGCGTTTCATTGCTCGAACTAATACTTTGAATAAAAAGACTCATTGGTAATGCATCAGTTTCCAGACGGTGATAGACAATTTCACGCCCGCGTTTCCAAGTCATCAAAATCGTAAATACCGCAATACCAATGACAATTGGCACCCAACCACCGGCCAAAATCTTGAGCGAAGTTGATGCAACAAAAATACCGTCCAAGGCTAAAAATGGAATCGCAAACATCGCGACTTTCCACCACGGCCATTTCCATGCACCATAAGCCAATACAGAAATCAAAATCGTGACGCACAGCATGGTCATGGTAACCGCCACACCATAAGCACTGGCTAAACTACTACTGGTTTCAAACAGAATAATTAAAATAAAAACGGAGATATACAGCACCCAATTAATAAAAGGTACATAAATTTGTCCCTGCTCTACATCCGAGGTATGAATTACGCTTAAACGAGGCAAATAACGTAGTTGGATCGCCTGATTAACCATGGAAAATACACCCGTAATCACTGCTTGCGAAGCAATCACGGCGGCAGCTGTTGCCAAACCAATCATTGGATACAAAGCCCATTCGGGCACTAGTAGATAAAACGGATTGGATACTGCTTGTGGATCACGCAGTAACAAAGCGCCTTGACCAGCATAATTGAGCAATAAACATGGACAAACAATAATAAACCAAGCCAACCGGATCGGTAGGCGACCAAAATGCCCCATATCTGCATATAGTGCTTCACCGCCAGTCATAGTCAAGACAACTGAACCCATTGCGATAAAAGCAATAAAAGGTTGATGAATGGCAAACTCAATGGCCCATAGCGGATTTACAAATAATAAAATATGCGGTGTCTGAATAATGCTCCATAGCCCCAATAACCCAATAGAAATAAACCAGACAAGTGTGATTGGACCAAAAAATTTTCCCATGGTAGCCGTACCATGTCGCTGCACCACAAACAGCGCAGTCAAAATTCCTAAGCCAATCGGCATTAGCCATTTATCAAATGCGGGCGTAGCAATGCTTAAACCTTCAATCGCAGAAAGTACTGAAATTGCGGGGGTAATGATGCCATCTCCAAAAAACAAAGAAGCTCCCACAAAGCCTAATGCAATCAGATAAATTTTCTTTTTAGGGTCAAGCTTTTTTATGCGGAGCAACAATGCCAGTAACGACATGATACCACCTTCACCATTGTTGTCTGCGCGCATGACAATGGTGACATATTTAAAGCTGATAGAAAGCGTAATACACCAGAAAATCAGGGAAAGAATGCCAAATACTGTCGCTTCTGAAATCGTGACATGCGCGCTGGTAAAGGTTTGTGCAAAGGCATAGAGTGGACTGGTTCCAATATCACCAAATACCACGCCTAACGCTGCTAGCGTAATCGCGGGTAACGCAGCTTTTTTTGCAGGACTTTGCATACTCAATCTTCAATATTTGAATAGTATTTTTGCGCCATATTAACATTAAGTTATTTTTTTTTCTGCAAATCAATTGTTTTAAGCTTGGCAGCATGTCTTTTTTTAGCTATTATCGCTCGCCTTGGTGAGGTGTCCGAGTGGCTGAAGGAGCACGCCTGGAAAGTGTGTATACGTTTGCGCGTATCGAGGGTTCGAATCCCTCTCTCACCGCCAAGATTCTGTTTTAAAAATACCGAAACTTACCTTAAAGGCTTGAACTACAATAGTTTAAGCCTTTTTTAATGTTCTTTTAAATCCTTGGCTATCCTTGTACTCCTGAAACATCATGGGGGACAAGTGGGGGATGATTTGGTTATACTATAAATCGTCCCCCAAATTCCAAAGAAATAGCTAAAAATGCTGACAGATGCTCACGTTAGAAAAATAAAACCGCTTGAAAAGAAAAAGCGTTATGCCGATGAAAAAGGGCTGTACCTTGAGGTCACGCCTTCAGGCGGAAGGTTCTGGAGATTGAAGTATCGCTTCAAGGGTCGTGAAAGTACTTTAACCATTGGGAGTTATCCTGAAATCTCATTAGCTCAAGCTCGTCGTACCCGTGATGAAGCTCGTATACAGCTTTATAAAAATATTGACCCTAATGCCATAAAGAATGACCGCCTTCAGCAAACTAATGAAGGTAAGTTATTTAAAGTCCTTGCAATGGAGTGGATGGCAGATCGTAAAGCCGTCATTAAAGAAGCAACTTATCTACGTGATTTATCTGTTTTCGAAAAAGATATATTCCCTGCATTGGGTAACATGCCCATTGATCAGATCAAAGGAAAAGATGTACTGGCATGTGCTAAAAAAATTGAAGCACGTGGTGCGCAAGAAATGGCTAAACGCTCCATTCCTTTAGCTGGGCGTATTTTCCGTTTTGCGATTCGTAAAGGATTGATTGAGAATGATCCAACACCTTACCTTCACGAAGCCTTAAAGCCTCGTAAAGTGAAGCATATGGCTCGATTGGATATTTCGGAGTTTCCTCCTTTTCTTGAACGCATGGATCGTTACCATGGTAATCCAGTGATCAAAACTGCACTTCAGTTGATGACTCTCACTTTTGTACGGACTGCCGAACTCAGAATGATGGAATGGAGTGAAATCGATTTTGAGAACAAGATATGGCGTATACCAGCCGAAAGGATGAAAATGGCTTTGCCTCATCTCGTTCCACTATCTAGGCAAGCAATTGAACTACTAGAGAGTTTATTACCGCTTACAGGCAGAAAGCAGTATGTTTTTTATAATCACAGCACAGCTAAACCCATGAGCAGTAATGCAATTTTGTGCGTGATCCGTACGATGGGCTATAACGGTAAAATGACTGGACATGGTTTCCGTGGACTTGCTTCTACAACATTACATGAGCAAGGCTATATGCACGATGCGATTGAAATTCAGTTAGCACATAGGGTTGGTAATGCCGTATCACAGGCATATAACCATGCTCAGCATTTAGAGTATCGAACGAAGATGATGCAGGAGTGGTCTGATTTTATTGATAGTCTGAGAAATAGAATTACTATTTACTCTAAAACTCCGTAACTGATTATATTACTTATACTTTATGAAAAATAAGGTTCTATAACCCAAAGCCCCTTAAAAGTTTAAGCTATTTCTATTTCAAAAGACTTGAGTTTCAGTTAGATAATTTTAATCAAAATATAGAGTCTCGATAAACACTAAATTTATTCATAAACTTTAACATTTCTATCACGTCATGAACTGACGCTTAAAATTTTTCTACTAATTTAAATCTTATAACCTATGTTAATATCCACGCTAGTTTTATATAAATTTAATGATCAGGCTGAGTAATGAGTGTAGCATTTCAAGATTTTGCAGAGAATAGTTCTGGTTCTTATCAGACAGAATTACAGCAGGATGCCTGTAAAAAACAAATACTTAGTAAAAATAAGAAGCCTAAGATCCTGTCATTATTTACTGGCTGCGGGGGACTAGACCTAGGCTTTCATATGGCTGGCTATGAAACGGTTTGGGCAAATGATCTTTCTAAATGGGCATGTGAAACTTTTAGAAAGAATATAGCTGACGTTATTGTAGAAGGAGATATTGAGCAAATAGATCCTTACGATAAAAATATTCCTGATTGCGACATTATATTGGGCGGGTTCCCATGCCAAGACTTTTCTATGATCTGGAAACAACCAGGCCTAGAAGGTGAGCGTGGAAATCTTTACAAAAGTTTTCTCCGATTCGTTGATGCAAAAAAGCCTAAAGTATTCGTTGCTGAAAATGTCAAAGGATTATTAACAGCAAATAAGAAAAAAGCAATTAAACAAATTATTGAAGACTTTGAAGCAATTTGTCCAGGATATTATGTGCAAGCAAAACTTTATAACTTTGCTGAATATGGTGTTCCTCAGCTACGAGAACGGGTATTAATTGTTGGAATTAGAGTAGATACAGGTTTTGATTTTAAACATCCAGCTCCCACTCATGGGCAGGATTCAACCAAAGGACTAAAACCATTTGTGACAGCTGGTGAGGCAGTAAAAGATATTCCAGCAAATGCCACTAATAATGAGTTACTACGTATTAGTCCTAAAACAGTTGATATGCTGAATTTAATCCCTCCAGGTGGTAATTTTACAGATATTCCAAAAGGGCATCCCTTATATGTAAAAGGTATGATTAGTCATGTCTATAGAAGAATGCACCCAGATGAACCATCTAAAACCATTATTGCTGCGGGTGGTGGCGGAACGTGGGGCTATCACTACCCTGAACCGCGAGCCTTTACCAATCGTGAAAGAGCTCGAATTCAATCGTTTCCTGATAATTTTGAATTTATTGGGACAACCACAGAAGTTCGACGACAAATTGGGAATGCGGTTCCTCCTCAAGGAGTATATGAGCTTGCAAAAACCATTTTACCAATTTTTAGCAATAGTTACGAAAAAGTCGATTTATATGAACGTTTTGAGAAAGAAAAAAGCGCCCATTTTCAAGACAGACTTAATAAGATTAAAGGTTAAAAATGGAACTTATTTTTTCAAATTTTTCTCCAGCAAAAATCACTAATAAATCTTTGCAAGATACTTGGTTAAAGTTATTTAAATCTGCTGATGAAGTATTAATTGCGACGGGTTATATTTCTAATGACTCAATAGAAGATCTTCATTCTATTCTTCAACAGAATCCTGATTTCATAAAAAATATTCAAATATTAGTTGGTATGCATTATTTAGAGGGATTTACTAAACTTCAATACGATAGTTTAATAAAATTACATAATTTTTTAATTACCAATAATAGAGGTGCTGTATATATATCTGAGTTTATGAAATTCCACGGTAAATTATACTCATTTAAGACTAACGAAAAAGTTGATAGTTTAATTGGATCTGCCAACTTTAGTTGTTTTATGAACAATCTCGAAAGAACATATGAAACCATGTTACATATAGAAGAACAGATTGTAGCAAATGCAGTATATAACGATATAAAAAAAACAATTCAAGCCTTAGGAACTTTAATTTCTGACGCCCCTACTCCATCAAAATTTATATTATATAATTTGCATTTAGATGAACACTTAGGAGTAGACAAAGTTCCGTTAGAAAGAGTTAAATCATTATTTAAAAAATCCTCAAAATATAATTTTAAAATTCCTGTAAAACCTACAGATAAAAGCAATGTTAATGCTTATTTGGGCAAAGGAAGAAAAGATCAACGAGGATTTATCATACCACGCTCATGGTATGAAGTTGAGCTTATTGTTTCTAATACAACTACCTCCCAACCAGGCTATCCTGTTAAGCGCTCTTTCTCCGTAATCACTGACGATGGATGGCAGTTCAAATGTAAAACATCTGGTGATTTCTCAAAAAACTTTAGATCAGAAGATGATTTAAAAGTCTTAGGTAAATGGATAAAAGGAAGATTAGAAATAAATGGTTGTTTAAAAACAGGACAAAAAATTACTACTGATGTATTATTAGAATATGGAAATAATATAATAGATCTTAGGTCAACAGATGATCCGAATTTGTGGTTATTATCATTTAAAGGCAAATAAATGTATTTAGAAAGTTACTTAAGATCCTTACCCCTACATCAGCAAAAATCAATACAAGAGGTTTCAAAATCTTTTTCAGAAAAATTGAAAAAGACGGATTCTAAAAAAAAAATTCGTAATACACTTTTATTAGGTAACGTTCAGAGTGGAAAAACAGGACAAGTTCTAGGTCTAGTAAGCTCCTTAGCCGATGAGAACTATAAATTTTTCATTTATCTAACTACTGACAGTGTAGATTTGCAAAAACAGACTCTTGAGCGAGTCACCTCTAGTTTAAAAGAGTTTTCTGTTTTATCAGAAAATGACATCCATAATTTTGATGATTCGTTCCGATTACATAAACCAATAATTGTAGTCCTAAAAAAGAACAGTAGAATTCTGAAAAAATGGCGGGATACATTAAGTAGTAAACCATATCTTAATGGATATCAACTTATTATCATTGATGATGAGGCTGATGCAGCAAGCCTTAATACAAAAACCAGCAGTCAAAAAGGCGTAAGTACTGTTAATGGTTTATTAGCTGATATAAAAAATACTTGTAACCAATCAATATTTATTGAAGTAACAGCTACACCTCAAGCAATTCTATTGCAAGATACGAATTCTGATTGGTATCCAGAGTTTACTCAATATTTTGAACCTGGTGATGGATATGTCAGTGGTAATTTTATATTTACTGAACCAGAGAGCTTTGTAACACGCTTTATCAACGAAGAGTCTGAAAATGCAAAAGATGAAAGCTCAGAAATACCAGAGGGATTAAGTCAAGCTCTAAAAAGTTTTGTAGTTACATGTGCTGAGTTTTATCTGAACTCACAAAGTAATTGTAATTTTATTGTTCATCCAAGTGTACGTATCAGTGATCATCAAGCTTTTGCTGATAAAATTATTGAACATCTAAATGCTATGACTTTTGCTTTAAATGATGGTTTAGATTTGTCAAGTGAGTTTTTACCTGTATGGCAAGATCTCAAAAAGACAAAACCTGATATTAACCACTTTGAAGATATATACCAAACAATAATCTTTCTCCTAGAGAATCAATTTATACAAATTAGTACATTAAACTCCAAAACTGAAACAATATTTGATATAAACAAAAACTATAACATTATTATAGGTGGAAATGTAATTAGTCGAGGATTAACTATACCTAAACTTCAAACAGTATATTATAGCCGAACATCTAAAGTTCCAAATGCAGATACTTTTTGGCAACATTCAAGAATTTTTGGCTATGATAGAGAAAAAAGCTTATTAAGACTATTTATCCCCCATGATATTTACAAGTTCTTTATTGAACTAAATTCCGCTAATAACCTATTAATCAAACAGTCTAATGATAATGATCAGGAGAAAATCCAGATTATTTATCCAAGTAAGATTCAACCCACAAGAAAAAATGTATTAAATGACAAAAGCCTAAGATTAATTGCTGGAGGGAAAAACTATTTTTCGGACAATCCTGATCAAAAAAATCTTAATTCTATCAATTCATTAATGGATGATCTTGAGGATTTCAATGAAGAAAGTGAAGGTTTATATCAGATTGATTCCGAGTTCATGATTTCTATTCTGAGTGCCTTAGGAGTCTATAATAAATGGGACTGGGATGTTTCTAAATTTATTTCTTGTATAAATGCAATAAAGAGTAAACGCCCAAGTCTTAAATATTACCTACTAGTAAAAAGTAATCGTAAAATTTCTAAAGGAACTGGAACAATGTTATCACCAAATGATCGAAAGATCGGTGATACTAAATCTAATGATCTTATTCTTACCCTTTACCAAGTAACTGGTGATATTGAATCAAACTGGGATGGAAATCCATTCTGGTTACCTAACATTAAATTTCCTCAAAATATGATATTTTGGGATGTAAATTCATAGAAAGTTAAATTTAGAAATTCTTTAAATTTGTATTGAGAGACTTTTCTCTCAATACAAATTATATTTTTATAAAAATAGATTGATTTAATCTATGGCTTGCACATGTTGTTTAAGATTTTGTTCTATACTTGTAATATCAGATGTGTCAATAATATTTTGTACATTATTATAAAACTCCTCTATCATATCTAATTCGTTATCCTCATCTATCTCAAAGCTGGCGTTACTATAACCCTGCCATGCTATCTGATCTAAGGCATGTTGATTAAACCCATCCTGCTTACTTTGCTGATCAATGTCTTTCGCAATCTGAATCGCTTGTTGAATATTGATACCATCACGTAAAGTTAAATCCACGTAATACACAGGGGTTCTATAACTTTGTGTGGTTGACTTGCCTCTGAGCGTCAATTGCAATGGTAAACATGATAGCAAGCCATTGGATGCAGCATGGTAATAACTCAATCGTGCTGCCAAAGTTCGAATACTATTAAAGCCTGTGGTTCTAAAAATGAATGTACCTAGTTCATCCGATTCATCCAAATTCACATGTAATCGTCCAAAAGGTTTACAGTTACCTCCTTGTGCCAATGGGCATAAATCTGGTGATGGGCATGGTTGTTGTTCTACGCCTTGGTTGGTCAGTCGTTGACAAGTTTCACCATTTCCAACACAAATCGGTCTACCTGTTTGGCGGTCGAATAAACTGTACTCCGCTCGCAGATTTAATTCAGGATCATTAAAGATCATCCGTACTGGAATCGTGCGGAGTTTTTGATTCGGTGCTTTACTGCGTAATTGCTCATCAAGCGGATGTTTGACCCACCCCTCCTTACCTTGAATTTGACTGGTAATAGTAAACTGATCATCCTTTTCAGGCAGACGTTTACCGTTCTTTTCGACCACTTTACCGATACTGATTCGCCCTAAAATTGGCGGTGTAATAGCTAAACCTTTAATCATGTTGTTTGTCCTATAAATAAAATTTTACTGCTTACCCCTTGTTATGTAAGTAAACAGAAATATGAAAAGCTATGACTTCGCAAAAACCGCCATTGTTGGTCTACCGCTCCTTCGGGAGTCGGTAGATCGAAGGTGGTTTTTTGCGTTTTTTGGAAGGTTGGAAATATCGACGTGATGGATTCAGTCATCGCTATAAATCTGAAAGCGTCGTGTCCCTGCTTTGTTTTGTGGAAATTGCTCAAGCATTTCGGGATGAAGTTTGAGTACAGCCTTACTGTCTAAAGCAATCGAGTCTTTAGATCGCTTCCATGTGACTGAACCATTGGCAAAAGTTGCTCGTTCAGCATCTTTCATTAACATCTGAATTTGATGCTTAGTTTCATCAAAGCTGTTTTGGTGGATTTCGATGTGATGCTTTTCTTTGATCAGCTGAGTGAACAATCGATTGGCGTGTTCATTTTGACTGAGGTCTTCCACGGTGAGTGGCACATGTTGTGGATAGAGTTGTTGAATGGCTTTGGCTGCCGACTCACTGGCATCAACATCAGGCGGTGTGTCTTTTTCGACACATTCCCAAAAGTAACGTTCCGAATTGATAATGTGTTTAATCACCGTTTCACTACGTGTGACTTTATAGATTCGTGTTTCATGTCCACAGATCAGTACACAAATATGTGCTGCTTGTTTTCCTGTTACTGCGAGTTGATGTTGAACCTGACAAAGTACATAGAGAGGCACGCCATCTCGCCAAAGTTTAGCGCCATATTCTCCTGCGGTTTTACATTCTAAAATCTGCACTTCATCACTGCCCAGCACGGAGTAATCCAGATTTGCCAACATAAAATGTTTATCTGCTTCGGGATGTTGGAGCACGGCATTGATGCGACGGACTTTGTTGTTGGTGTGCATGCTGTAGTATTCAGCGACCAAAGGTTCAAGTTGTTTGCCCCAATATAAAGGGGCATGTCCTGCGCTTTCATCTTCAATCGATTGTTTAACTCGACCTGTCTTAATCATCCATAGTTCCAGCATCGACATATAGGGATTGAGTCCACATGCAGCGGCACAATCACTACTACCAATACCTTGACGACGGACTTCCAACCATTCGGCTTGAGTCATATTTTTGGTGTTGACCAAGCGTTTTGCAGTAAACAATTTTGGGGCAATAAATGGGGTACTCGCCTGTTGAAGCGATGGGTTTAATATTGCAGTATTCATATTAAATTCCTAATTTTTTGGCGGTATAATTAGCGATATAAAAGGATGTGGATCACAAAAAATGGGCATAAAAAAACCACCGCCGAAGCGATGGTTTTAATATTTTTAAAATTTAATATTCCATTTAAAAATGCTGACTTAGGCTATCTTTCCATGAGTAAAGTGTAACTTTCCACGTTTATGAGAGCATGCTTAGGGCTTGTTCGAGCCCGCGTTGTTTCATCGTTGCACCTGCGCCAAACCAGGCTGAATCAAGTCGATGATCGTTACTCATGGCTCGACGTTCGTGATCGATAAATTCCGTGATCGAACAGAGTAATCCATAGGCGGTATCTTTGGATGAAGAGAGGCTTGCACCTCGCCCCTGACCGTTAAACATCTCCATTGCTCGACTCATAGACTTAGCATTCGGTTCAGATTTTTCTTTTCCATTGGCTTGCGCTTGGGTAGCGACATCTCGATAGAACTGGATGATATTGTCCTCTTGGTCTGCAATGCTCATGCTACTCATGGTGGTGTTATTAAACACGGCATCGAAATAAGCAGCAGCTTCATACTGAGTGACTTTACGCTGACTCAGTTGTTTCATCTCATACATGTGTTCATCCCATGCACGCACAGAAATACCGAGTTGCTGTTTAACCTTGTCTGCATCAAACTTGGTACTGTGAGGGACTTTGACCACGCCTGCGCTGCTGTTTTGTCCTTTTAGGGCAATGGCTAAAGTGTTATTACACACCACTCGAATGGATGTAAATTGTGCCGTAGTTGCCAATGTTCCATCACAAGCAGTAGCAAGAAGAATGTAGCCATTGCTGACATCTTTGCCTTTTAACATCGATGTTTGTCCTGTACGTGCCAATGCCCAAAATTTCTTTCCACCTTTGAGCACGCCTGCGGTTTCCAGTTCAAAGCCTGATTGCTCAGTCAGGTCACGATAGAATTCTAAAATCTCTCTCGGCTGAACTTCCTGAAAGCGTTGACTGACGACTGATAACGGTGCATGAGTATCTGAACGATACAGAACTCGCTGTTCTTCATAAGGCATGATGATGCTCTGTCCTCGTTCATTCTGCGCCATGTAACTGACATTGGAAGATTCGATACGCCAATCCATGCCTGCTTGTTGTGCCCAGATTTCGATGGGTTGGTTTTGAGTCAACTGATTACCTAGACCATGCCAAGGGGTTTCACCGACATAGGCCATTTGTTCAATTTGATGTGCCATGCTTTTATTCCTTTTAATTTGAAAATGAAATTTGAATCTGTATGAATGAAAAGCTGTTTAGCTTGAATTCATTTAATGCAGTAGATGACTTGGAAACTTTTGGTAGCAGTTATGGCAGAAACATAAATTCTGTTGTGATGGTGCGCTTTGTTCAGTGAATGAATTCAATACACTTCCCAAAACTGTTCCTGCGATTCCACCAACAATCGGCGGTAGATTAAAAGACTTTGCGACTGTGGTTCCCAATGCACCCAATGTGGTTGGGGTGACCAAATTAGATAAGGTGGTCGTTGATTGTTGTGTACTTGCTTCAACTAACATCACATTTGTTGAATGACAAAAGGGACAGCTCAAGCTCATAGCTCGACTCCTTAATTTTGGGCATAAAAAAGCCTGCTCGATGGCAGGCTCTGCTTTCATATTTTTCATGTGATCTCAAAAGAGCTTCATGATTTTCACTAGGATGTTATGTATTTGAAATTATTTGGGTCAATTCACAGGGCTTTCATTTATGAATTAAATATTTGATCAGCTTCTTTTATTTTTTCCATAAACTTTTCTGCATGAGACAAACTCGACGCCTGTAATAAAGCAACTGCTGCTGCCATAAAACTTGCAAAGCCTAAAATAACTGTACAGATAACAAATATAAAAGGTGTTTTATCAGACAACAAAAAACTAGAGAACCACGGGGAAATCAAAAAAGGAATAGAAACAATAAATGCAAATAAAAAATACTGTAAGTTAAATATTATTATTTGCACTTTTACAGATCTATCATTTCTCAGCTTTAAGGTAAAATTATTAAAATCAACTTGTTCATGACTTGGTGAATATATTATGAACTCTTTACCAACTTTATAGTGATGAATAAGCTCATCTAACTTTATTAAAAATTTTTCATCAAGTTTGATTAAGTAACATAGAAACTTAAAGTCTATCAATTCAGATTTCACAACATCTTGTGCAGCCCGATCTAAGACTAATTTATTTTTACCCTCCTCTTGTCCATAGAACTCATCAAAAAAACGTATTGTCGCATCTAAACGAGTTGAGAAATCTTTATGACGTAAAGATAAAACTTCTTCTCTTTTATAAAAAAGTCCTATTACAGCTGCCATACCTGCAAGTATTGGTATCCAATCTTTTAAATTTTCCATTCAATATTATTCCTTCACGAAAACATTCGGAATAGTCGGCATCCCACACCACTGTGCTATACTATTATAACTTCTTCCTAAACTCATAATCACTTCTAAAGCTTTGCCACCTTTCTCAGCTAAAGTATTTGCTTCAGTACCTACTTCATTTGCATCTTTTAAAAACTTAGCAAATTTCTTCATACCATTAGAGTCTTTAACTTCCTCTGGATTATCAGAATTCCTATTTACGTCTAAAGCATTTTGAATCATTGCAAGTTTATTCTTCAAAGCATCACTATCCGCAAGATCAATCAATTCTTCAAGTTCATCATTGGATTTAGTAAATTCAGCCTTGTGATTGATAACAGTAGACTGTGAATTATGTAATTGATTATTGATATATATCGGTGAATTTGGACGAACTAATCCTTGTCTAATAAGGTTTAGTAAAGACTCTTTATCTTGTTTCAGTTCAATAATTCTATTTTCTTGCATTTCTACAAGCTGATGCTGAAATTTTAATTCAGATTCAAAAATCCCTAATTTAGTTTTTAATTCAGCCACATCTAAATAGTTATCATAAAACTGTTCAGCCTGCATATCTCTATGGATCACTAAACCAAATTCATCGAATGCACGCTCTATAATTTCTTTATCACCATTAGCAGATTCAACAACTAATCGTACCGTATAATCATCTTGTTCAATACGAAATTTGGCATTCTGTTCAGGATATTTTTTCCGCATAACAGTTCCAAAGTAATTAAGTATTCCTAATCCTGCTTGATAATGTTCGGGCTTAAACTCTATTGATCTTTCAATCATAATTGGTTCATTCTGAATTTTTAATTCTATTACCTCTATATTATCAGGTTCAAAACTCAACCCTAAAATTAAAAAAGGAAGCTGTATTGGAACAGGTGAGATTAATTTCAACTCTTGAATAGTTGTTTCCCAATTAGCCATTATACCTTTAACAACTCCTAACTGAATTGAAAACACACTTTCACTTAAATTCAACAAAACTCCTAAATCAATCTGATTTTTTAAATTTGTTTCCGCAAACTTCAATCGTCTAAAAATATAATTTGTTAATGTATCAGATGAGGATTCAAATTTAACACATACTCCATTTTTTATTAGCCCTGGTGAATTACGACTTTCTGAAACATCTTTTATTTCTATAGATTCTATCCATTCATTTTTTTCTAATTCTTTTTCAAACTCATTAGCTGTATAAATTAGCTCTTGAACATAATTCTGATCAAATTTAAAGTTTCTTAAATACTCAAAATCATAATTTTCTATTATTTCCTGTAACTCATGAAACTCTGTCTCATGTTCTGACAACAACTTTCCCCATGCTTCGTTATAACTTAAAACTTTTGTAATATACATTTCTAAACTCGTATAAATTTAACAATGTTAATTTCATATTTTTATAACAT
This sequence comes from Acinetobacter sp. WU_MDCI_Axc73, assembly GCF_025562455.1. Taxonomy (GTDB): domain Bacteria; phylum Pseudomonadota; class Gammaproteobacteria; order Pseudomonadales; family Moraxellaceae; genus Acinetobacter. The sequence goes on along the minus strand of NZ_JAHPRO010000006.1, from coordinate 128,667 downwards.
TTTTATTATTCTAAAAAAATCCTTGAATCTATGAATATTTCTTTATCCGTTCAAAGAACACTATAATCCTTTCTTTTAGCCCACAATTATTGCAAAGCTTCTCAGCAGATCTGATGCTAAGAGCTAGCTCAACTTGATCCCAACTCTTTTACTTCATCTGAGAGCACATAAGGATAAATAACATATACGGAAAGATTAAGTAGCCAACCATTTACTAAGATGTATTTCATTCAAAGTTATCAGGCAATAAATAATTATTCATCATTTCGATTATAGAGATTCTAGGCTTATTGTGTATTTACAATAAACCTTATCCCCACCTTTGATTTGTCTTATTTTTTTTGCTTAGGTTTTCACAAGCTCAATTGACTAAATCCCCCCTTAATTTTATCATTCAGCTGCTGACCTACATCGTCAGTCGGTTTTAGCAGACCGTTCAGCCAAAGCACACTAAAAAGTTTATCTTTTTGGTGGGCGACCCTGCGTGCCCCCTCTGCGGCGGAACGGGAGGGGGACACCTTCGTGTGTGCTGATCCTTTGGCTATCAGTCTGCTAACCCCTTTTCGTTTCGCCACCATTATTTAGCAGTAATGCGGTGAAACTTCTTTCATAGCCAAAGGAGTCATACCCATGACTAAGCAATTTTTATCTTTATTATTTTCCCTAAAACGATTTTCTATTCCTCTGTTGCATTAGCAGCGTTCATAAATTTTTGCTTATTTGACTAATCTAAGCGGTTTAGCCTTGGACGGCTTTATATCGTGTATGGTTCAGTACGTTCAGCAAAATTGATAACGCATCAAATAACACAATAAAAATTAGGGGAAATGATGAAAATTCAAACTTCACTCATTGTTGTCTCAGTTGCGCTTTTGCTATCAGCATGTGCCAGTAAAACCGAACGTCAGTTTATCAGTGGTTGTAAAATAGGTGGCATTGATGGCAGTACCTGTTCATGTATTTACGACAAACTTGAAAAAAAATATGGAGAAGATGGACTTAAAGAAAACATTTATACCTTGCAGCAAACGGAATCCTTCCAGAGAGATATGGTCAATATTTCCTATCAGTGCATGAAGGAGTAGCCATGAGAACACTTGCAGGCATCATCTGCGTGATTGCAGCGATTTGCTTTTTAGGCTTGCCATTTATTGGCTTCATGATCGTGATGGGACTATTTATCGCATTAGCAAAATTTGCAACTGGGGGAAAGTAAATGAATTCAAATATTAAATCATGGGTGATCAGTGGCTACTTGGTGATTGGTTGTTTCTTTGCCATCTATCAACACTTTTGGGGGCAATACAACTATAAGCCATTTACCTACAATTTAGGGCAAGGATTATTCTGGCCAGCGGTAATGTTTCCAACAGTGGGGAAAATCGTTGGTGGAATTTTAATTCTATGTTTGGTCGGCTTTCTGATTATGCGTTCCAAGTGAGTATCAAACTATGAAAAAAATATTTCCAACGTTGGTGCTTTCTACCCTACTTATAGCATGTGGTCAGAACAATCAGCCAGCTCAGAAAAGTACAACGGATCAAACATCCAGCTCGTCTATCCAGACAGAGCAATCCAAATATGCTCCATATAGTAAGGAAGAAGTAGAAGCCAAAGTACAAGCCTTAACTCATATTGTAGAAAATGATACCGAGTATCTGCCTGCGGCAGTTAAAGAAGCCCAGTCATTTCTTGAGAGTTGGGATAAACATCCTGAAGCACTCAAATCCATGATGGAATCTGATCTTGATCCAAACAATCCTGATTACAGCAATCATATTCCCATGGAAACGGAACAACCTGCATTATCTGTTCGTGCTCAAATTACCAGTCGGGAATCTCAATCTGCCTTTAATGTACAAGGAGCGATCGAATATATTCTAGAAATTCAGTCAACCAACGATCAGCCTTTTGTTTTACAAGGTATGAGCATTAATCGTGGTCGTTGTGGTTATTACACCGCAGATTTTCATAGCAAGATGCCTGTACAAATGAGTTATAGCTCTACAGTATCGTACTTGTTGAAATGTCGTGGTGATCAAGTGATTGAAGCTGAGTTGAACACTGATCTAGGCAATGTGAGTTTGTCTTTCTAATGTCAGGCTATAAAATATAGGGAGCACGCCTAATGCTCGTGTTCTCTATTCTAATAATATTACTTACGTTCACAAAAATGATAATCGCCTAATTTTTCTGAAATTCCAGAAAGATCCACTACATGAGATTTATCTTGAACGGAATTTTCTCGTTTTAATATTTGGGGTAATTGATGTAACTTTTTTCTTCTCTCAAGGTTTTTTCTAATTGACTCATGCTTCAGAGATAAACGTATCTCACTGTTGGTTAATTTTATCTCTACACCTTCCACCCCCTCTTTGTAAGACGGATGCTCAAAACTATAACTACTATCTGCTATTTTATTAAGCTCAGTAGATAAAGCCGTATATAAAAATTTATTAAATCCATTTGGTTCAGATAGCCCATTTTTACAATATTCATCTTTTTTAAACATACAAAAATATTCGAGTATTAATGTTTCATATGCAACTAATGTAGACTTTTCTTTCATATGTGCATTTTTTTTAGAAGTTAATTTTTTTGATAAAAATTCAAGAATTTCTTCCAGTTCTTCAATATTTTTCCAAATTTTTGATGTTAAGTTTTTATTTAATAGTAAATACAAAGCATAATAATTTGAAAAAAATATTTCATGGAATGAAGAGTCTTCACCTATGGGAATTTGAAAATGTAAGACCCCTTCTTGTATTTCCACAATTTTATTTTCACTATCTCGCCCAACCAAGTTACACCAAGATAGATGGTTTAATGGTTGCAACAGTACTGAGCTAGCACCACGTTTCAATGTATCTATTGGAGTGAGAAAATTAACTAAAGCATAGTAACCTTCGAAATTTTCCTCCCTATAAGATAGAGTCTGCAATCCCATAAAAAACTCTAAATACATAGGAATTATATATTTATCTAAATCTAACTGAGTGCGATAACTCAAAGCAGCTAAATCATAGCAACTAGCTAATTGCTGTACTTCTAAATATATAGCATTAAACTCAGCATTATTTCGAATGTAAGAAAATACTTCAAAATATGCTGAATGAAACTCTCTAGTCGAATTGAGATTAAACCAATTATGGATCGGATTCTTAAAATCTTGTCCATATTGAGCATTACCCCAAAAACAGGCTATCACCTCGCAATTAAAATAATCTTGAGAATTCAGATTTAGGATTTGTTCTATCTTACCCATAAATGGATGTAGGTTTTCCTCAATAGTAGCCCATGATTTTTTTAGGAATAAATTCAGAACGTATTCATTTAACTTTTTCAATGAGTTTAATAATTCAGGCTGAGATTTAAGTAGAGAAAAATAATCAAATTCTTGTTCAATAAAGCTTTGAGTGCGTATTAGACATGCTGTCTTGAGCAGTTCTTTTTGCTTCTGATTCATTTTTCCCCATTCGGAATTAGATCCGCTGTTTTTTGTCCGAAGACTTACTGTTAATTTTGACTTATTCAATCACGGAGTCAAATCTCATGCAATCAGATATATATCCAAGACCAACTATCCTTCGACTCAAAGAAGTAATTGGCTTTACGGGTGTAAGTCGTTCAGTCATATATGAAAAATTAAATAAGAAATCAAAAAGTTATGATCCATTTTTTCCAAAACCGATCAAACTCAGCTCCAATGCTGTGGGATGGTTTGAGCATGAATTAGTTCATTGGCTTGAGCTTAAAGCTAAGCAACGTACCTGCTAACTTTCCAAATCGACTTTCAACTGCAAAGGTCGATATTTCTGAAGAATAGATGAAATGGATTGTCGGAATTATGGTTCTCATATTTTTCAATAATTTAGGATCTTATATTTAATTAATAAGTAAATATTAATTAAATCATAACATTACTCAAACATTAACTTTAAAACAACTCTCTGAGCAATGCTCTCCAAAGCATTGCTTGGATTAACTCAACTTAAATTTTACATATAGGAATAATATATGAACCTAGAGATTCCTAAAACCTCAGTCTTTCTAGATTTAAAAGAACATTTATATTTTGATGATGATCAAAATAGGACTTATATACTACCCAATCCAGAGGTAATGGAAACTGATTCAACATCTAAATTTGTGAACTACATTCACGGTATAGATGATGTTCGTATATTTCGTCGAAATGATAAAGGCATTCTTAAAATCAAAGATCATGCACTATATAAGCTTTTTAAAAATATTCAAACCATCAGAAATTTAAACAAAACGTATGAGTGCCTTGAAGTACAGATATTTCTAAACGCTTTTGATACTGTTATGCCTAAGCATTTAAAATATGATGATCATGAACTTTGGAAAAAACATTACAGCGAATCAATTCAAACAACAAAGACATCTAGAAAGTCTGTGGCCTTGTTACTAAATGATTTATGTGAAGAAATTAAATTTCTGACGAGCCAAAAGGAATACAAGCAACAGGTTCAAAATCGTAAGGATAAAAGCAAAAATCAATATCAAAGAAGCTTATCCTTAAGCAATGAACTCTTTATAACATACTCTAAGCTATTGATTATTAGAATTGATTTTGCTTTCAAGGCAGCCAGTCGAGTCGATATCGAAGAGATGAAAGAACATATGTCTAAATTTTTAAAATACTTATTAACAAGAAAAGGCGAGTTACAAGATATTCTAGGGTATATCTGGAAATTAGAGTTCGGAGTTCAAAAAGGTTATCACTACCACTGTATGTTTTTTATGGATGGTAATAAATATGCTAATGACAGTTACTATGCTCAAAAATTAGGTGAATTATGGCAACACATCACCCAAGGGCATGGTATTTACCATAACTGCAATGCAAGCAAGTTTAAATATCGCAAATTAGCAATCGGCTGTATCAGTCATGATGATGAACAGGCACGTGAAACACTGAATTTAGTTCTTAAGTACATCGCAAAGGTTGATCAATTTTTGATAGAAAAAAAATTGATTAAATACCACACGTTTGGACGCAGTAGCCGTAAGCAGCAAAAGAGCCCACGTGGACGGAAGCGTCTGACATCATCAGAAAAAAGCCAAAGAAAATAGGACTCTTCATAGATCCCATATTTCAATCTATCAAAAAAAACTTAAATTAGGTCAATCTTATGAACATCGCAATTCAAACAAATTTTAGAAATAATACTCTGCTTTCATACTGCCCTTCCAAGGAGAGTAATATATTGCAAATGCAACACCTATCACACACAGTAACGACTCCAAACTTTGAACTATTTAAATCTAAAAAATCCAAGAATGGAAATCTCTATATCGGACATTCACCAAAAATCGAAAAGTTCATCCATGATTTAAATTTACTTCAACCATTGCCGATTGATATTTTAAATCATGCTTCTTATAAGATCAGTCAAAGTGTGAAAGCTGTTCAAGATGCAATGTTTAATTTGTGCCAACAATTTCCAACGCCTATTAATCCCTATACGTTGGAAGATCCACGATACGTAGCTTTCATAAAACCTCCTTTAGATTCATTTATTTATGAATTAAAAAGCCACTCTACGAATGACAAAGCCGTGGTTGATAGAGTTCATCGTTCGAGCTTAATAAAAGAAATTAAGAATCAAAATGCTTCCGTACTGCGAAAGCTTTTTAAAGCGGAACAACGCTTTAACTTGACTAGCTTTAGTTATGTATTTCATATTGAGAATTATCAAACCATAAAATTAGATCTTTTAGAAAAAATTTTAATGGGCAAGATCGATGAAATTCTGAATAAGTTTCATGAAGAAAATAAGTCTGCACTATTGGCTCTATTCTTCCGCATACAACGTGGTCTATCTTATGGCTACCAACTCGATATCTACTATGCGACTAAACTTGAAAATCAGCTGTTGTCATTAGATAACTACGTTCCAACCTCCGAAAGCCATAGATTTAAAATTGCACCACGTATCTATGCTCAATTTGAAAGAACATTCCTTCATAATCCAATGGATATCCAAGGTTTAGATGATAGGATAAATGAAAAAAAGTGGAAGAACTTTTTGGATATGATGCTCTCTCAATATAATAGCTGGTATTACGAAACTGAAGTGATCTCGCCTAAGATTATTTACAGACCATGTTAAATTTCAAAAGATATTGAAGGGCTTTTGCCCTTCTTTTATTTTCTTAGATTCCCAAAACTGTTTGATATGGCTTAAATCCATCTAGCACAACCCCAGCAATCAAATTAATGAATGGCTCTGTATTGCCATACACCATCCATTGATCAAGTGCTTCATAGTAGGCTAGTCGATTTTCGACAGTAATCACACTTGGTGGATATCCTGCTTTTATTAATTCAAGATTCATTAACAATCGAGAAGTTCGGCCATTTCCATCAATAAAAGGATGGATACCCACAAAATCAGCATGGACTTTGGCAGCTCGTTCAACTGGATGTAATTTATGAACTTCTTGATTATACCAATCTATAAATTGAGCCATCTTGTCATTGAGCAATGTGTGATCTAGAGGATTGGTGGTAGCACCTGAGATTAAGACATTTTGCTGACGATATCGTCCTGCATTTTCATCATCAATATTTTTTAAAATCAATTGATGAATATTACGGATTTGCCACTCTGAAAACGGTTCTTGTTTTTTTATAATATCTTCGACATATAAAATTGCATCACGATGGTTGATCGCTTCAAAATGCTCCCTTAACGCCTTCCCTCCTACCGTAATCCCCTCTAGAACAACTTTAGTTTCTAATAAGGTTAAGGTATTACCTTCGATCGCATTCGAGTGATAAGTCCAGCGTAGGATCAAGTCTTCATGTAGATTTTTAACGATCGCAGGTGAAAGAGGTCGATGCTGATCTAATTTAGCTTTTAAATCATCAATGATCTCAAACATAGTTTATCTCTACAGATGCAATCAAATGAACATACATGAAAAATTCATAGCAATGAAATCTGACAGCTACAGCATCACATTGATGTATAATTGTATAATAAGATTGGTTCTTCAAATGCTAATCTAAGTTTTTTATAGGTTGGGGGACAATTGGGGGATCAAATAAAATTAATTATTTTTTATTTAAATATTATCAATCATTTAAACCTTAAATATGATTCCCTCTCTCCCGCCAAGATGACTACTAACAACATCCCATGTTGTCCTAAAAAGCTTGAATTTAAAGGATTCAGGCCTTTTTTGTGTCTTATGAAATCTGACTATATCTCTTGCTAGCTTGATACAGTTGGGGGTATAAATGGGGGTAAAATAATTTACCATCATTTTTTACCCACAAAATTTGAGCGGAATGATAAACATGCTTACAGATGCAAAGATCAGAAAAATAAAACCATTAGAAAATAAGACCAAGTATCCTGATGAAAAAGGCATGTATCTTGAAGTTAGTCCATCAGGTGGTATGCACTGGCGAATGAAATTTCGTCTTTTTGGGAAAGAAAATATTTTTAGTATTGGCACCTATCCTGATACCTCACTTGCACAGGCCAGAAGAATTCGGGATGAAGTACGATTACAAATAAAAGATGGGATTAGTCCGAATGAAGCGAAGAAGCAGAGAAAACTGCAAATAGATGAAAGCACTCTTTTTAGAGCACTTGCAATGGAATGGAGGGAAGATCGGAAAGCTGTTATTGAAGGGTCGACTAAAAAGGTATCTAAAAAATCAGTGACTATTTAATAATCAAGACGCACGAGCATTCCCATCCATAAAGGGATGAATAGCAAAAAAAGTTTGAACGTATTTTGACTGCCAGCATCATTTGGATGCAATGTATGAGCTTCTTGATTCATTTAAAACCTGATTACACTTTGATTTTGTAAAAATAATCTAAATTTCTGCCCAAATAAATGAACGATCAGCCCACACATAATCACGCCTGACCCCAACCATTGCCAAGCATTGAGCTGCTCATCTAAAAATACAGCGGCAAAAATCATACTAATCACAGGTACCCAGAGTGATAAGGGACTGATTTTGGCAGCAGGATAGCGAGTCAGTAAATAAATCCATAATCCGTAGCCAATAATCGTAGCAAAATAAGCCAGAAAAGCCGCCGAGATCAAGCCTTTCCAAGTGAGCGCTGAGTAATCCACCCAAACACCTTGCCAACCTCGATCATGTAGCGCTAGCAATAAAAACCAGACAGGCGTTAAAATATTCCCCCACACAACTAAGCCGATGGGATTGACTTGCCCAATTCGTTTCACCACGATGTTACCGCAGGCCCACGACAGTGCTGAACCCAAAACTAAAAGTAATCCTAACAAAGGAACATGACTGTGTTGTTGACCAAGTGCAATTAATGCCAGTCCAAATGATGCAATGACAATGGCTAGCCACTGATTCCACGAAGCATTTTCCTTTAAAACCCATACTGCAATCATTACAGTAAAAAAAGCTTGAGACTGAACAACTAAAGCCACTAGACCCGTTGGCATGCCTGTGGCAATCGCGCTAAACATAAAAGCAAACTGCGAGAAATTGCTGATAAAGCCATAGAGTAATAGCCATTTCCAAGCGACTTTTGGAATTGCCACAAAAAATAATGCAGGCAGCAGAACCAATACATAGCGCAAGCAGCCTAGCAGCATAGGACTGATTTCACTGATGCCAACTTTCATAAAATAAAAGTTGATGCCCCAAATGAACACGACAGCAAATGCCGCGAACTTATCTTTAAGCAACATGAACATTTCCTAAACAAATTTGATCAGACAAGTAACGACCTGTCTCACTACAGGTCATTGCTACTCGTAGTAGTCATATGGAGGGTGAAATTAGATTTCGTTATGTTTAGCAGGAATTAATGCTTCAAATTTGGGATGTTGTTTGCGTAATTTGATCAACTCAACATAGTCACGAATCAGAAAAATACAAAACAGCATCACTGCACTTGCTATCCCAAACCAAAAGGCTTTTTGTAAATTTGGAATAAAGGCCATGGCAATAAAAATACAAAGCATTCCCGCAATAGCAAAATAGCTCAGATAAGGAAAGCACCACATGCGTACTTTCAAACGTTCAGGTGCAACTTGTTCTAAATAACGACGTAATCGAATCTGTGACAATGCAATGATGATATAAACAAAAAGTGCAACGGTACCATAAGATTCCACCAGAAAAGGAAATACATTATCTGGAGAAAAATACGAGGCTAAGATGGAGAGATAACCAAAAAGCGTACTCAACAGAATGGCACGGAAAGGAACTCCTTTTTTAGATAACTTGGTTAAACTCCGTGGTGCATCACCATGTTTAGTCAGAGCAAATAGCATACGACTTGCCGCATAGACGCCTGAATTGAGACAACTTAATACTGCAATTAAAATTACAGCATTCATAATGTCAGCAACAAATGGGATATTTAAAACTTTTAAAGCGCTGACATATGGCGTCGCAATATCGGGACTATTCCACGGCACGATACACACCACAAGAAAAATTGAGCACACATAGAAAATCAAAACACGGCTGATGACGGACTGAGTCGCTTTGGCAACTGACTTTTCAGGATTTTCAGTTTCTGCCGCAGCAATGGTGACAATCTCTGCTCCAAAATAAAAAGCGGTAGCTGCAACAGCACCCGATAACACAGGTCCCCAGCCATTAGGCATAAATCCACCATGGTTCATCAGCTCCCCAAAACCAGACGCTTGATGATTTGGCCAGAGTCCAAATAAATAGATTGAGCATAAGAAAATAAAGGTGGTAATCGCGGCAACCTTAATAGAAGAAAACCAGAACTCAAATTCACCGAACGATTTAACCGAAAATAAATTCGTGGCAGTCAGCGTAACCAACAGAATTAAACTGACAATCCATTGCGGAATATCGGGTAACCAGTAAGCCAACAGCTTTGCGCCAACAATCGCTTCTAATGCAATCACAATGACCCAGAAATACCAGTACATCCAGCCTGTCATAAAACCTGCCAGTCTTGAAAGAAAAGGCGAATCACGAAATGCATAACGTGCATAGGCATAAAATGAGCCTGTTACAGGTGAGGCAGTTGCCAGTTCACCAAGCATACGCATGACTAAAATAATCAGCACGCCAGTAATCAAAAAGGAGAGAATTGCGGCTGGCCCAGCCGACTGAATTATCACCGAACTGCCAACAAACAGTCCCATACCAATCACGCCACCTAGAGCCATCATTTGCACGTGACGAGGTTTAAGCGTACTTTTTAAATCTTGATTTGAATTTGAGTCATACATGATGGATTCCTCTCAATATAATTATTGCTGTGATATACAGATCAAAAATTTGAATGATGCTTAAATCACTTCATCTCTTAAGTAATACCAGCGGTATAACAAGGCTTGACCCAATCTACGGAACGGTTTAAACAAATGCGAAGGCAAAGGTGACTGATAGATTGGTAAATCAAATTGTGGACGCTCTACCCCCATAACCCGTTCAGCCAGACGACGTCCCGCCATTGCGGAGAAAGATACGCCATTGCCACCATAACCAATGGCGTAGTAAATACTTTCATCAGGATTCGGTTGTACGACTCTTGGCATCATGTCGTGACTGACATCAACCCATCCCCACCAAGAATATGCAATTGGTATACCACGCAAAGTTGGGAATTTGCGATATAGTCCTTCTTTTAAGCGCTCCAGATGTACTGGATTATTGGCATCTGCACCTGTCAGTGAGCTACGACTGCCGCATTGCATCGAACCATCAGGTAATAAGCGATAGTAATGGCGTAAGGTTCGGGTATCGGTGATAAAGGTCGTACTGTGCAATCCTGCTTCGGCACGTTCCTCCTTAGACAAAGGACGGGTCACGATTGAATTAGATAAAATCGGCATGATTTTGCCTGACAAACTCGGATGTAAACCATTGGGCGTATATCCGCCTGTCGCCACAGCCACGCGTTTAGCTTTGACCACACCATACGGCGTTTTTAGATAATGAATACCTTGACGTGTTTCCCAGCTTAAAACAGGGGTGGACGTATGGACTTTTGCACCCGCAGCACGGGCACGTTTTAAATAACCAAATGCTAATTTGAGTGGATGTACCCCAACACCATCAGGTTCATGCAAAGCACCTGCCGCTTCCTGATCAGCCACATACTCTTCATGCAATTGTTCACGAGAAAGTATACGAGTGTTATAGCCAAAGATATCTTTCATGACTTTGGCTTCATTCTCTAAAAAAGCCATTTTTTTAGCACGATGGGCAATATATAAATGTCCACCATCCTGTGCATCACACGCGATACCACTGACCAAGTCCTTAAAATAATCAAAACCTTCACGAATCTCGGCATCTAATCGTTTCGCGGTATCTATTCCCCATTTTTCGATCCATTGTGAACGATACAAACGTCCTGAAGCATTTTGACCCTGCCCACCATTGCGACTGGTACAGCCCCATGCAGTACGATTGGCTTCCAGTACGAGCGGAGCCGCACCAAACTGCTCAGCGAGCGTCAGCGCGGTAGAAAGCCCAGTAAAACCACCGCCAATAATCACAATATCGGCTTCCACATCGACCTGTAACGGACCATCATCTTCGGGGGGCGTTCCTGCTGTCGCAACCCAGTAAGTAGGTGCGTACTGCTCATTGCCTTGTAAAACCCGATCAGTTAATGGATCAAACTGTGCGTTATAATGTTTAAAGCCTGCCTGTTTTGATACAGGAGTTTGCTCAGCAAAATCCCGCAAAGCACTTAGATGTTGAATGGACTGATTCATAACCCGTCTCCTTAAGCGGCAGTTTGCACAGGGCGATTTTTGCGAAATGCATTTTTGAGCAGAATTTTTCCATCTTTAAACTGAAAAACATCGACCATATTGGCCTCAATTCGCCCACCCTCTGCTGTAGTGGCAGTAAATGTCGTTTCAGAAATACCCGACTCACCATCTGCACTAATCCAGTGTTTGGCATCGCGCCACTGGGCATCTGGAAAAGTCTCAAAAGTTTGAGCAAATACCTGACGCACAGCATCCGTTCCCTGAATACGAGTGCCATAAACCTGATCCCCTGCAATCGTTTCAAAACAACAATCCGGATGCATACACACCATCAGTTGTTCAACATCATGGGCATTCCAAGCCTTAGAAAAGGTGTTGAGTAAATCTAGAAGTGCGACTTGCTGCATGGGGGTCAACTCCAAAACGAATATTTGATTGATGAATTGACTGTACAAAAAGTCAGCATGCTGACGTAGTACCAGAAAGTCGGTTTTAATAGAGCCAGTTTTATTTGCATTTAACTCATTAATTTATATTATTTATTTTTAATTCTTCTGCTTTGGAATGGCTTTTGCTTTAAGAAGAATAAGTCCACATTGAACTCAAACAGCCTGTTTGCAGACATTTTTGCACTGCTTTAGTCAATCGAGATTCAAAATGGTTCAAAAAATGCACTGAGAAAATAAAATGACCTCTCCTCTTTCAGCAAATATCTGGATCTTATTGTTTGAAGAAACGGCACACAGTGGTCTTAATCTACAGGGAAGGATCTGCCGCATGATGTTTTCTGCCTTAGTGCAGGGACATTTACGTTCAGGAATGGCCGTTCCATCAAGCCGTGAACTGGCTGAACAGATTGGTGTGGGACGTAATACAGTAACCATTGCCTATCAGCAACTGGTATCTGAGCGAATTCTGGAATCACGCCAGCGTAGTGGACATTTTATCCATCCCCATTTCTATGTGGATAGCAGTGATTCAAAGACCATGAAAACCACCTCTCAACTGACTAAATGGTCGCATCGTTTTGCCATGCAGCCTTCACAACAACGCCATTTGACTAAACCGAGTGATTGGAATAGTTATCCATTTCCATTTATTTATGGACAGTCTGACCCAGAAAGCTTTCCTGCATCGGCATGGCGTGAATGTTCAATCAAGGCTTTATCCGCACGGGATGCTTCAATCTGGGCGCAGGACTTAACTCAGCAAGGAGATGATGCCTATCTGATCAATGCCATCCGCCAGCACATTCTACCCACTCGCGGCATCGTAGCGCGTGAAAACGAAATTTTACTCACGGTAGGGAGCCAACATGCCTTGTATATGTTGGCTGCACTTTTAATCCGCTCAGGGGATGTGGTTGGTATAGAAGATCCTGGCTATCCAGATGCACGTAATATCTTTATGCTACATAGCCAAAATATTGTGGCACTCCCTGTCGATGGTGAAGGGATGATCGTTTCAGATCATACCCCGCAATGTGATTATTTTTATCTTACGCCAGGACGTCAATGTCCGACTGGAGTCACCCTATCACCACAACGCCGTCAAAATTTACTGCAAAAAGCGGAGCAGTTCGATAGCATCATTATTGAAGATGAATATGATGCTCAAATTTTAGTAGAAAATACGACCATTCCTGCGCTTAAAAGTCTGGATCGACATGGTCGGGTCATCTACGTCGGAAGCTTATCCAAACCTTTAGCACCCGGATTACGTTTGGGTTATATCGTAGCTGCACCCGAGCTGATTGAAGAATTACGTCATTTACGACGTTTAATGGTGCGCCATCCCAATGTATTTAATCAGCGGGTATTTGCTTTTTTTATCGATCAGGGCTATTACCACAGCATGCTGAGGCGACAGTTTCAGTTACATCGCCAACGTGCAGAGGTTTTGCTCAAAGCCTTAAAGCGATATTTGCCCACATGGCAGGTAAGTGCCTCCAATGGCGGCTCTGCTTGCTGGATTGAAATGCCGATCGAGATTGACAGTACCGTATTAGCAAGATACGCGGCAAATCATGGTGTTTTCATGGAGTCGGGTGAATCTTTCTTTTTATCTTCGCAACAAAATAAGCATTTTTTACGCTTGGGTTTTGGTTCGATTACTTTGGATAAAATATCTGAGGGTGTGCAGCACTTAGCTGCCGCAGTCGAAGAATATACTTTATATAATAGATAGGAAGCTTCAAAATTAAGCTAAAAAATTATTTGAAATCAATGTAAGGCTGTTTCTAACCCATTTGAGTCAGTCAAAAATATAAATGACTAAAACCCTAAACTAATCGTGATTTTTAATGCAACTTTTAGACAAAAAGTAAGAACCTAATCTCAACTAGGTTCTTACTATATTTAGCACAATATTTAATTATGTATGATCTAGAACGGTAAATCATCATCAAGATCGGACGGCGCTGGTGCGGCAGGTGCTTTTGGTGCAAAACCACCTGGATTATTATTGCCTGCATTACCATAACTGCCAGAAGAATTATTGGCATAGCCACCCTGATTAGAGCCATTACTTTGACCATAACCAGACTGTTGAGGAGCATTATTAAAACGCGGCTGATTAAAATCATTGCCGCCCCCCATTGACTGATCACCTTGTTGGCGAGAGTCGAGCATCTGCATTTGTTCACCACGAATTTCAGTGGTATAGCGTTCTTGTCCGTTTTGGTCCGTCCACTGGCGAGTACGCAAAGAACCTTCAATATAAACTTTCGAACCTTTGCGCAAATATTGCTGTGCAATTTCCCCTAATCGATTATGCAAGACAATACGATGCCACTCAGTTTGTTCTTTACGCTCACCGGAGTTTTTATCTGTCCAAGACTCACTCGTTGCAATTGAAAACTGAGTCAAAGATCCTCCATTTGGAAAAGTTTTGGTTTCTGGATCACGTCCTAAAGTACCAACTAAAATAACTTTATTCACACCACGCATTAGCTAATTTCTTCCTATGTATTTCTGTGTTTTACTTTATAAGAGTTATGCTTAAATGGCTACCTCTGAGCCTATCAAGTGCGTTAAATGTTGTCGCGCAGCATCATCAATGATCTGTTTATCAACCTTTATGTACGCCACATTTTGCTCAGTCATCACCACGACTTCTTCAATACCACGAATCGCCAATAGTTTTGAAGTCCATTCATCTGTTTGTTTTAATTCAGGTAGGGGCAATACGATCGAAGATAAATATCGCGGCTGCGCCAGACCGAAACTAATCAGCAACCAGATCATAGCAATGCCAGCCAAAATACTCCAACCAAGTGAAGTATTATGTAACATTAAAAGTTGACCACCCAGCACCCCCCCAAAAAAAGCCCCTAAGAACTGGCTACTGGCATTAATCCCCATCGCGGTGGCTTTAGACTGAAGCGGTGCGGACTTGGATAACCATGAGGGTAACAGCGCTTCCATGACATTGAAGGCAATAAAAAACAACCCCAAACCTACTAATAAAATATATTTGGACTCATAGCCAAAAATTAAGATCAGTAAACCTGCAATAATGCCAAAAATTGCGGTTAGAAAAATCCCACGCATTTTGCGATATTTTTCTGCAACAATAATACTAGGAAACGCAAAAAACAGGCTGATCACCAAAAGCGGTAAATACACCATACCGTGTTTAGCTAAAGGAATATGGGCAAACTCAATGAGTTGAGATGGTACATAGATAAACATTGCTGTCAGCAGCAAATGCAGTGAAAAAACAGAAACATGTAATCGATTTAAATCGCCCATCTGGATGACTTGTTTAAGCTGAGCCAGATAACCTTGTCGAAAATTACGATGATGTCGAGTGACTTTCGGCACCAGCATCAACATAAAAATGGCTGCAATCCCCATGATCGTGGTAACCCAGAATAAACCAGAGATGCCCACCTTGCTGGTCAACCATGGCCCTAAGCTAAATGCAATAACAAATGACAGACCGATACTCATGCCCATCACCGCCATGGCTTTAGTCCGCTGTTCTTCTCGGGTGACATCGGCAAGAAGTGCCATGACCACGGCTGACACAGCACCTGCGCCTGCTATCGCACGTCCAATAATCACGCCATAAATGGTATGAGACATTGCTGCAATGGCACCACCCAGTGCAAAAAGTACCAGTCCTAAAATAATGAGGGGTTTACGGCTAAAACGATCTGCCCAAAGGCTAAATGGAATCTGTAAAATCGCCTGACTTAAACCATAAACACCAACAGCCAAGCCAATCAACGCAGGTGTTGCATATTGGTAAGACTGACCTGCAATAGAAAACACGGGGATAATCATGAACAATCCCAACATCCGCAAGGCAAAAATACTGCTTAATGCAAAAGTTGAGCGACGTTCTATAGCATTCATCATCTTATTACGCTGAATTTAACCTGTACAAATTATAGGGTATTCACACTAAAACTTCGCTACATTCCTTCAGTTTCTTGTGAACATAAAACAAAACAGAATGTAGAAACACTCTGTTAATTTAGTCCATTAGGCTGAATATTTGCTTAACTCAGTGGTTGATGTTTACGATATTGAATCGATGCAATCACCGCCCAAACTATAAATGCCACTCCAATTAAACCAGTGACTACTTCTGGGACATGCACACCTGTACCACTGGCCAACATAATAAATGCTAAAGCACCAATCGCATAATGTGCACCATGCTCAAGGAAGATATAGGCATCCAAGGTCCCTTTTTCCACAAGATAAATCGTCATGGAACGTACAAAGATCGCGCCAATCGCCAAACCAAGCATAATAATCACCACATCACTTGTAATCGCAAATGCCCCAATCACACCATCAAAACTAAATGAAGCATCTAAAACTTCAAGATATAAAAACCCACCGAAACCAGCTTTTACCACCCCTGTCACTGCACCGTTTTCATCATGTTTGACTGCATTTCCGTCTTCATCCACTTCAGGTTCACCACCCAATAAATGACTAAGTACTTGAACTCCAATATAGATCACTAAACCCCAGATCCCTGCCATGGTCACCACCAGACGTTTTTCATCTGTTACTTGTGCCGACATGATCAGCAGGGCAATAAGCGCAATAAATACCGACATTGCAGGAACATTGGCCAAATGCGAGAGTTTGGATTCTATCCATTTAAACCAATGAGTATCCTTACCATCATCAAAGAAGAAATTTAGAAAGACCATCAGCAAAAAGGTGCCACCAAAAGCAGCAATTTCAGGATGATGTTCCATCAAACGCTGTGAATACGTCGCAGGATCATTCAACGCCATTTGCACTACTTCCAACATTCCCATATCGGCAGTGACCGCGACAATGACGATTGGAAAAATTAACCGCATACCAAATACGGCAACCAGAATACCCACCGTTAAAAATATCATTTTCCAGAAATGATCCCAGTTGCGTAAAACTGAGGCATTGACCACGGCATTATCAAAAGACAAAGACACTTCCATCACCGCTAGGATTGCAGTAATGGTCAGAGCTTTAAACATCGTCGAAATGCCCGCCTCTGGCCCATGGGTATAGCCCCAATAAGCTGACAAAGCCAAACAAATCACGGTAAAAAAAATGGAAAAACGGAAATGCTTCATGAGCGTCCTGAATCAAAAAATATTAAAATTAGGATTTCGCTGCATATTATGCGCGTTTTAATATCGCTTTAAGATGACTTTTATCACTTTTTACTAAAATTTTAAGGAAAAATTAATACGATATAATTCATCACAATTTTAAATTCATTTTGCTATAGTTTGATTCAATATTTTTAGGATATATAAGAGAACTCCTCTATGAGTTTTACCCAAGAACTTTGGCAAAATAATATTGAACTTTATCTAAAAACGTTAAACCTTCCTTTTAATCAGGAACTTGCTGCAGGGACTTTATCTGCCGAAGCTTTTTGTCATTATGTGATTCAGGATGCTCACTATTTACTGGCCTATGGCCGTGCTTTGGCTGTTGCCGCAGCAAAAGCATTTGATGCAGATGATGTGATTCAATTCGCTGAGGCTGCAAAAATTGCGATTATTGTTGAACGTAGTCTGCACAATGACTTTATGCAGCATTTTAACATTAGCAAACAGCAATTTGAAAACACACCACTAACGCTTGCCTGTCATCACTATACTTCATTTCTAACCGCAACAGCGTGGTCTGAAAGTTATCCTGTAGTGTTAGCCGCCTTATTGCCTTGTTTCTGGATTTATGCCGAAGTGGGTAAAAATATCGTAGAGAAATCGGTTGTGAATAATCCCTACCAAGCATGGATTGATACTTATTCTGGTGAAGATTTTCACACTGCTGTACGTCATGTGATTGCGACTGTGGATAAGGTTGCTGCTCGCTGTGATGATGACACCAAAGCGAAAATGCACGCCGCTTATAAGATGGGTGCAAAGTTGGAGTGGTTATTTTGGGACAGTGCTTATCAGCAACGTGAATGGCTAGGTTTATCAGATTAGGATCAAAGTCAGTCATCAACTGACTCTTGCTATATGTTATAAATTTTAAAGCTCAGTTTGATGATGAACCACATGATGAAAAACATAAGGATCCGAAATTAATTCATACTGCTCATCATCAGGATAAGTTATGGCAACTTGATAGTCCTCACCCGCAAAAGCTTTAATCGAATTAAGATCGATCCAATATGTCGCCAAGAAAAAATGCGCCCAATTCCCTTGAATCACTTGCTTAACAAAAGCCCCCTGATTACCTGTTATTTTCTGTGCATGGCTTACACCTGTTTGCTCCAAATGCAAAGCAAACCCTTGAGTATGCTGTAATGGGACACAACCATGCCATGTTCTAACTATCATTTAGTTTTCTTCCCCCACAAATATCAATTTATGCTTTGATGCTTAGTGATAAAAAGCATTCCAACCATACAATAACACTGCCGCAGCAACCACCCATGCCAAGGTTGCAAAGCTGAGACACATCCCTATCGAGACCCGATCGGCAAGGTAATACACCGTTCCGAGATAAATGCCATAAGGAATCAGTGACCATAATCCAAATAAAGCAGTTTTTCGCAAAGCCTCGGCTCCTTGTTGTCCAAATACAATCACATGCGCAATGAGTGCAAAAGTCGGAAATAACGGAATCAAACCCGCAATATAAAACGATCGGCTTTTGGATAATAAAGAAATTAGCAATACCACAGCCGCACCTAAGGTGCATTTTAAAAACAACCCGATCATGAGACGAAGAACACAGGAACAATGCTATTGAACTTACTCCTTTTTCTTATAAAAAAATAGAAGCCTAGCCATATTCAACTCAAAATCTACGATGCCATTTACAAATCTGGCTTGCAATTTTGATCAAGTTAAAGCATTCTTATTTGATAATGATTATTATTTACTTAACTTGAATATTTATGGCACGACCGTGTGGGAGAACATAATGCTGATAGAAACTCAAGGTAGTGAAGCGATGAATGCAATGATTACCTTGCGCCAATGCTGGTTTGCAAACGAAGAAATTTACATCAATAAAGGCTGTTTACATTGTGGTTCGGCAGCGACCTACCTGATTTATTTCACTAACCGAAAAATACAAAAATTGATGCTGGATTTTATTGCCAAATATAATTGTAATCATCCCAAACGTGTTGATTTGATGGATTTAGAACACTTCGGGCAAGATTATGAACAGTTACTATCACAATTAGAAGCACAGGTGATTCATTATTCTTTTTCACAGCATAATCAACCCAAACAAATCTGCTTTGAACAAGTTGAATCTATTTTTGAACGTGATTTTGCCGTCGCTTGCTAATGAATAATAATAAAATCTCCCATTAACTCCAAATCGCACAACCTCTGTTGTGCTTTTTTTATGAAGAGGTTATCCAGCTCTGAAATAAGCTTCTTTCATTACTGTTGATACCACCTTTATTTTCTTTTCTACAGAAAAAGAACACAGACGAATGAAAGACCGCACTCGAATGGTTTATTCATATTTAAAATAAATGTACAACCAATAATGCAACCAAGGCTGGTATTGCCTGAATATAAATAATTTTGCGACTTGCTGTAAGTCCGCCATAGATTCCTGCCACCAAAACACAGCTCAAAAAGAAAGTAGCCAGAGGCACTGCATCACTTACAGGCGCACACAATGACCAAAACAAACCTGCGGCAAGAAAACCATTATATAAACCCTGATTTTGTGCCAAGACTTTGGTGAGTTGTGCTTTTTCCAAAGTATTTCCAAAGGCTTTGAGTCCATGCGGCTGATCCCACAAAAACATTTCCAGTATCAAGATATATACATGTAACAATGCGATGAGTGTAATCAGTATTTTAGCCAACATGATGATCCTATTTTTTTGATCAAGTTTATTTTTAGAACTTTAAATATAATGGATTTATCTTCATGTGTATAAAAGTTTATTCTGTTTGTTTTCTGCCGACACAAATTGACGCATAAAATGGTAAATTTCATGCTTGAACATTTTTCATGCGCTATCATATAACCCTTTTAAAATTCGTTTAGGATCATTTTATGAGCCAAAGTCATATCCGTATTCGAGGTGCGCGTACCCATAACTTAAAAAACGTGTCTCTCGATATTCCACGCGATAAGTTTGTGGTGATTACGGGACTCTCAGGCTCAGGTAAATCCTCTTTAGCCTTTGATACCTTATATGCTGAAGGTCAGCGTCGCTATGTCGAATCGCTGTCCGCTTACGCACGTCAGTTTTTATCCCAGATGGAAAAACCAGACGTCGATGCGATTGAAGGCCTAAGTCCTGCAATTGCAATTGAACAAAAATCCACCAGCCACAACCCCCGTTCAACGGTCGGCACGATTACCGAAATTTATGACTATTTGCGTTTACTCTACGCTCGTGTCGGTACGCCTTATTGCCCTGAACATGATTTGCCGATGGTCGCACAAACGGTATCTGAAATGGTCGATGCGGTGAAAGCACTGGAAGAAGGCACCGCGTTAATGCTACTAGCGCCCGTAGTTCGCGAACGTAAAGGTGAATATTCACAACTATTTGAACAACTACAAGGTCAGGGTTTTGTTCGCGCGCGTGTTGATGGTGAAATTATCGATATTGATAGTCCACCGGAACTCGATAAAAAGAAAAAACATACCATTGAAGTGGTCGTAGATCGCTTTAAAGTGCGGGATGATCTGGGCAATCGTATCGCTGAATCCTTTGAAACTGCGCTGCGTTTAGGCAGTGATCTGGCGATTTTATCGTGGATGCAGGCCGAACAGCCTGATCGGGTGTTTTCAGCCAAACACTCCTGCCCTGAATGTGATCGTGCAGTGGCAGAACTCGAACCACGGATGTTCTCATTTAATAATCCCTTCGGTGCCTGTCCTGTCTGTGATGGTTTGGGTACACGTAGTCATTTTAGTGCTGAGAAATTGATTCCAAGTCCAGATTTATCGATTAGCCAAGGGGCGATTCGTGGTTGGGATCGTCAACGTCCGTATTATTACTCGATGCTGCAAAAAGTGGCTGAACATTTTGGTTTCTCGCTGGATGAACCGTGGAATAAACTGGATAAAGACACGCAAAAGAAATTTTTATATGGCACAGGCAAGGAAAAAATTGACCTGAGTTATATCGATGAGCGTGGTCGTCGGCATAATCGAGTGATTCCATTTGAAGGCGTGATTACACATCTGGAGCGTCGTTACCGCGAAACCGAAAGTAATTATGTGCGTGATGATCTGGCGCAATATTTATCCAATGCCGCATGTGATGCCTGTGGCGGTTCGCGTCTGAATGAAATTTCCCGTCATGTCAAAGTAAAGGATAAAACCATTGCTGACATTACCAGTATGTCGATTGGTGATGCAGAACGCTATTATCAGGATTTAAATCTGTCGGGAGCCAAAGGCGAAATTGCCGATAAAATCTTTAAGGAAATTCGTGAGCGCTTACACTTTTTAGTCAGTGTCGGACTGAATTATTTAAGTCTGGCACGTTCTGCCGAAACTTTATCTGGCGGTGAAGCACAGCGTATTCGTCTGGCTTCACAAATCGGCGCTGGTTTGATGGGCGTGATGTATGTACTGGATGAACCTTCGATTGGCTTACATCAACGTGATAATGACCGTTTACTACAGACCCTGATTCGTCTGCGTGATCTGGGCAATACCGTTCTGGTCGTTGAGCATGATGAGGATGCGATTCGGGCTGCTGATCATATTATCGATATCGGCCCCGGTGCGGGAGTGCATGGCGGTGAAATCATTGCAGAAGGCACGGCGGATGAACTGAAAAAGCATAAAGATTCATTAACTGGACAATATCTCTCTGGTCAGCTCAAAATCGAAGTTCCTAAACAACGTCTGCAATCCCCCACACCTGATCAAAAAATCAAACTCTCAGGGGCAGCGGGTCATAACCTGAAAAATGTCGATCTGACTATTCCTTTAGGTATCATGACCTGTGTCACAGGTGTATCAGGTTCTGGGAAATCCACCTTAATTAATCGTACATTATTACCATTAGCTGCAACTCAGCTTAATGGCGCCACTACGCTGACCGCAGAAAAGTTCGATTCAATTGACGGTTTACAACATCTGGATAAAGTGGTCGATATTGACCAAAGCCCGATCGGTCGTACACCACGTTCCAACCCTGCGACTTACACGGGTTTATTTACTCCGATTCGTGAATTATTTGCACAAACCCCTGAAGCCAAAGCACGTGGTTATGCCGCAGGACGTTTTTCATTTAACGTGAAAGGTGGTCGTTGTGAAGTCTGTGAAGGGGATGGCATGATTAAAGTCGCCATGCACTTTTTACCTGACATGTATGTGCCTTGCGATGCCTGTCATGGGAAACGCTATAATCGTGAAACGCTGGAAGTCACCTATAAAGGCAAAAATATTTCTGATGTACTGGAAATGACAGTGGAAGATGGCGCAGAGTTTTTTAATGCCATTCCTGTGATTCATCGCCGTTTGGAAACACTGACTCAAGTGGGCTTAGGTTATATTCGTTTAGGTCAGGCAGCAACTACACTTTCAGGTGGTGAGGCACAACGGGTGAAACTGGCACGTGAGCTAGCCAAGCGTGATACAGGTAAAACTCTGTATGTATTAGATGAACCTACTACAGGGCTGCATTTTCATGATATTGCCAAGCTACTCGACATCTTGCATGAACTACGCAACAAAGGTAATACCATTGTAGTGATTGAGCATAATCTGGATGTGATTAAAACCGCAGACTGGATTATTGACTTGGGCCCAGAAGGGGGTTCTGGTGGCGGTCAAATTATTGCTGAAGGTACGCCTGAGCAAGTGGCTGAAGTGGAGATTTCACATACAGGACGTTTCTTAAAGCCGATGTTGAACTAATCTCCAAGTGGGCATAATATAAGCAAAAAATACAGCATCCGCTACGATCAGACTGAAAGGCTTGGCAAGTGCGTAGAACGATGGGAGATAAAATAATTTATCTCCCATTTTTAGCTCTCAACTTGAGAGGAAAGGACGCTTTTACACCTCTCCGATATGTTCAATGAATTGGATTTTAACAACAACACATTGATATAAAATAATATTTTAGCAGACTATTCTCTAACCATCGCCAGATAATTAAGTATGGCTGAGGGGTGTCGGTTGTAAAATCTCAATCCAGTAATCATCTGGATCTTTGATAAAAGCGACATAATTCATACGACCTTCACTGAGACGCTTTTGGAAATTCACACCTAATTGCTCAAAGCGTTCACATTCTTTAACCACGTCAGGGACAGAAACACATAAGTGCCCAAAACCACGTGGTTCACTGTTGCCATTGTGGTAATGAAACTCTGGATCATTCTCAGTACCATGATTTAAGGTTAATTCGAGTACCCCTGATTGGCTTAATACCCATTGTTTACGCTCAATATCGTCTACAGGAATTTCATTTAAATGACGACGTACCAGATAAACAATGGTAAATGCAGCTTCATCAAATATCTGTTCATACACAGGCACGAAACCCAAAACTTTGGCATACCACTGAATCGACTCTTGCAGATTTTTCACCCGAATCATGGTGTGATTAAATACATAATCTTTGGTTTCAGGGTTTTCAGAGACAGGAAGATCAAATTTGCTTAATAAATCGTGTAATGCCATGAGGGCTTACTCCAGCCAGATTTCGGAAGAGGAATCATATTAGATAGCGAAACTTTAACGCATCAAGAAGCTCAAATCCAATCTGGAGCAAATCATGTTTGCATAAATATACATTTTTCTCAAAACCTATCTTCAAGATTATTTTTATTGCAAAGATGTTCAATCTTCAAACAAATACACATTTGAGACTTGTTTTTTTCGTGGGCTTCGGTAAAATTCACGCCACGTTGCCGGCATAGCTCAGTTGGTAGAGCAACTGACTTGTAATCAGTAGGTCCACAGTTCGAATCCGTGTGCCGGCACCATCTCCCTTCTATTGATCATAAAATTTTCTTTTTATTTTTTTATTGCACTCACTTGCATATAACGAATCATGCCCTCTCTGTTCAGGTAATCACACAATTTTGCTGTTGCCTGTATTTTTAATTGCGCCAAATCTTTTTTTGTATTGGAATGTGAAACCATAAACCGTGCAAAACCACCCAATACCGACTCAGTGATATCGACACTTTTAACTTGGTAAAATCCTTGTTGCTCAAGCTGAAGTCGCGTCTTACTGAGTGTGGCAATGTGGCTCAGATTTACATCCGCAGCTTTAAGTAAATAAAAGTATTTTTGTTGCTGAAATCGGGAAAGTTGCTGCCATTTCTCCGACAAGACCAAATAATGAAAACCCAAACGTCCCTGTGCTTTGAGCGCGGGTTTGACCGCATCTAAAAAGCATCGTAAGTCACTATGATAGGCTGCATCTATGCATAAGATGACATCAAAGAGCTGAGGAAAGTTCAACTGAGCTAAATCTAAAAATGAACCTTGCTGGATGTGCTCTAACTGCGGCAAATATTGATGAATCCGCTGAATAAGTGCTGGCTGTAACTCTAGCGCGCTGGGCTGTTGCACCTGATAATGCTCGATCCAATGTTGCAAACTCGCACCTTGACCACAGCCTAAATCCAATAAACGATCTTGTGCCGTTAAATGAACTGCGTTTGCCAGTTGATCTGCTAACTGGCAACATGCAGTTTTATAATCTGTGGTATTGTCCCAATATCCAAGATTACTCCACGCGAGTGTCCGCTCATCCCCTAATCGTGCGGCATCAATTGCATATTTATGAGGAAGTTTAGCGGTTAACGCATGAAGTAATTTCATCAATTTAGTAGCCGAGTTGGGGAGCGACCTCCACTTTAGGTGTTAACCCTATAAACGGCAATGGCGCGTTAAAAATTTCAGCAATATGCATGGCTGAGGTCACCGCAGATTCTAAAATAGGTAAGCCATCGCAAGACCATGAACCACAATAAAAGACTTTACGATTTGGCATTTTGTGGCGTTGTTGCAATTCCTTGTTTAACGCGACTGTTTTGGAGTCCACGACTGCACGAGTCAATTTCACAGTAGAAATGATTTTCTTTGGATCAATTTCTGTAACAGGTCGCCAAGTTTGGAACACAGGATTTTTACCCACCAATGTCGGTTCAACCGCATTCATCCAAACGGTAAATTGTTGACGGGTAAATTTACGATCCATCATATAGCTTAGGACTGACCAGTCTTTGCGACGTGGAGGCATCACCGATGTATCTGTATGGATCACCAGATCTCCATCTTCAAAACGAAATTGTTTTAAGAGCGCAATATCATCTGCAAATTGTTCAGGATTTAAAAACTTTTCAACTTTAGAGGTTGGGGTCGCCACAATCACGCGATCATATAACCCTTGTTCGCCTTGAGTATTGACTACTTTTACTTTTTCGCCTTGTTGCTCGACCTGAGTAATCGCCGAGCCACTGCGAATATCCACCCCGTCAATCAAACGATCAACAAACGCTGGGGTTCCACCTTGCATACGCAATAAAGCATCACCATCAGTCAGTTGACGCAAAAAAGTCAATAAAGGTTTTGCAGGCCATTCACCAATGGTTTTAGGGTTACAGGTACAAATGGTATATAGCACAGGCATCACCGCGCCATGCCAAAACACTTCTTCAATATGATTCTGATTAATAAATTCGGCTAAGGTAATATCTTGTTGTTTAGATTTAAAAAACTGATTAATCGCAGTTTTTAGCTGTAACATTCCTTTAACCAGACGCCAACCATATTGTTGAATCCCTTTTTTATTATTGATAATTGGGAAATTTCCAATGCGGCTACGCGTAGTGGTTAACCACGTTTCTGTACGGTCTTCAAATAACCAACTACACGCCATATAAGTCCGTACTGGAAACATTTTCATACCCAAATGCGTTGCCAGACTTAAAGTATTCTTCCATAAATAAGGATTCATCACACGCAGAGGAGCATCGATCACCCCGCCCTCGAACTCAATGCTATGGCTATCCATTCCTCGACCTGAGAGGGCTTCAAATATCGTCACCGTATGTCCTGCATCTTTTAAAATTCTTGCGGTAGCAAGACCAGCCATTCCGCTACCGATAATTGCGATATCCAAAATTATGATCCATCAGTTGAGAATTTTTTTGATTATGACTGATCGCCATGAAAAACACCGTATTAAAATCTACCAGTTTTTCTTAAAATTTTTAAAGTTTTGCGTAAAAAATGAGCATATAAAAATGTGACCAAAATCACACTATACCAACAAAACAAATAGTTGAAATTGTTGCAGTTTTAATCTTGAATTTTTAAAAAAGTTCAGTAAAAAAAACAAGATAAATTAACCATTGGATCAATAAAAATTTTACAGTGATTTTCATTTGCGATAAGATAAGACCATAAAAATGCAGAAAAAATCACAAAAATTTTTTATAAAAACCTTAAAATGATAATCATTACATTACAGCGAAAAAGCCCTTTATCAAGGTTGATAAAGGGCTTTCTTATTTGAAAATCATCATGTTTTAGTGGTTAAGTTGAGCCTCTGCACTAATCCGACCAAATTTTCCGTTATTGAAGTCATGAATGGCTTCTATAATTTCTTTTTTACTGTTCATCACAAATGGTCCATAGCCTTCAATCGGCTCATTCAAAGGCTCACCAGTCAACACCAGAAATTTAGCATCGCTGTTGGCTATCAGTTCAAAATCGACATCAGCCTGATCAAAAATGGCCACTGAACGCTCTCCCACTTCATGTGTTGCATTGATCAGAACATCGCCACTCATTACCACCAACAGTGAATTATGTCCTACAGGAACGCTGAACTTATAGGTTTTACCCGCGGTGATAAAGCCGTCCCAGACATTCACAGGACTAAAAGTGGTAGCAGCCCCTCGTGCAGTCTGGTATTCGCCAGCAACGACGCGGATATAACTTCCTGCATCATCCAATGGAATTAATGGAATTTGATCCGATTCAATTGCCTGATATTTGGCAGGTGTCATTTTTGAATGCGCAGGTAAATTGACCCAAAGCTGTGCCATTTCAAACAAACCGCCGTGCTCTGCGAACTCAGGCGAATGAAACTCTTCGTGTAAAATACCACCACCTGCTGTCATCCATTGCACATCGCCTGTTTTGATAGTTCCACCACCACCTGCTGAATCTTTATGAGTCACTTCACCTTTATAGGCAATCGTCACTGTCTCAAAACCACGATGTGGATGTGAGCCGACACCGCGTTGTGAATGCGTCGGTTTAAACTCATAAGGTGCGGCATAGTCTAATAACAAAAATGGACTAATGGCTTGTCCAAAACGATCATAAGAAAATAGATTATTGACTGGAAAACCATCACCGACCCAGTGCATGTGTTTGTTTTGATAAATGCCTTGAATATTCTTCATTGCCATCACTCCTCTATCAGGGCTAGCGTTTGTATAAATTTTACGCTGATCCTGATGGAAGTCATACCACCTGTATAAAACTCAGTGTCTCATATTTAAGACAACATAAGACTTAGGGACTAGATCTTTCAAATAGATCTTTAATCTTACTTTTTTGATTTATGATCAAGTTCTTTATAATAATCTAAAGCTTTTTAGCGTAAATCATTGGAATAGGGTTTATCCATAATTTAAAGACAAAGTTCTCTTCTATTTTAGAAAATATTTTGAATTTAACTCTATAGCTAAAAATAAATGTGAATCTAAAAAATAAAGCTTTGATGTTTTTATTTTAAATGAAAAAAGCCCTTGTCATATGATGAAAGCTTTACTCTGGATAGACCAATAGTACTCCATACAGTTTTTTATCAATATGTTAGATAAACCAATTCAGTCGATATCTCGATTTAAATTATAAATTTTTCGTATTACATTATAAAATTCTATTAATTTCTTTTTTATAATGGTTATGGTTCTACAATGACTCAACTCAAATTACGTCTTAGGTTGATGATTGATCAAGACATTGCTTTTGGACCTGGCAAAGCAGATTTACTCGAAGCGATTCATCAAACAGGTTCAATTTCTCAAGCAGCTAAAAAAATGAACATGAGCTATCGTCGTGCTTGGCAACTAGTAGAGACCATGAATCAACTTTTTAATTCGACTTTGGTTGAGACCTATAAAGGCGGTGAATCTGGCGGAGGAGCCATCGTTACCGCTTTTGGCATTGCTATTTTAAAACAGTTTAGATGTATGGAGCAAAAAGCGCTGGCTGCAATCGAAACAGACTTCCAGCAGCTTTCAGGTTATTTAAAATCCTAAGCGGTTCTTATCAACCAAAGCCTAGCTAAATCGTCATCGAAAAAATCTGATTATTCGGTATTTTACGTTTCATTCGCAAGTCAAATGCCATACAGATATTGCGAACAAAAGCCTTACCTTGCTCCGTTACTTTGATATTTTTTTCACCAATGTCCAACAATTGATCTTGTTGCATTTCTTCAAGCTGTTGTAATACTTGCGGTAATTCAGCAAAGCTTTGCTTTGAATCTTGCCATGAGGTTTCAAACTGACACATCAGATTTAAAATGTGCTGGCGAATCATCAGATCTTCTGGTGTTAAAACATGTCCACGGAACACTGGAATTTCATTCTTTTCCAGACGGGCATAATAGTCTTCCAAGATCTTTTCATTTTGAGCAAAACTATACCAGCTATCACTAATCGCAGACACACCCAAACCAATCATGACTTGCGTTTTAGAGGCCGTATAACCCATAAAGTTACGATGTAACTGACCCTGTAAAAAGGATTGATACATCGGATCAGTTTTCAAGGCAAAATGATCCATCCCAATTTCGACATAACCATGATCCAACAGCTTTTGTTTGCCCGCTTCATAAAGTTTTCGTTTCACTTCATCTTTGGGTACATCACGATCTTTAAAACCACGCTGGCCATTGCCTTTAATCCACGGTACATGTGCATAACTATAAAAAGCCAAACGGTCGGGCAATAATCGATTGGTCTGATCTATGGTATACAGCACATCGTCCAATTCTTGAAAAGGCAACCCAAAGACCAAATCATGGGAAATCGAGTTATAGCCTATTTCTCTCGCCCATTGCGTTACATTGGCAACATTCTCAAACGGTTGAATGCGATGAATCGCTTTTTGAACCTTTGGACTATAATCCTGAACGCCAAAACTGACGCGACGAAACCCGAGGTCATATAACGCCTGTAAATGTGCTTTACTGGTGCTGTTGGGATGTCCTTCAAAACTAAATTCGTGATGTTTAGCAATCTCGGCCCGATCCAAAATACCGTCAATCAGTTGTTGTAGATGCTCAATTGAAAAAAAGGTCGGCGTACCACCACCCAAGTGGATTTCACGAATAATCGGCTTTTCACCCAATAATTCACAATACAATGACCATTCTTTGAGTACCGCCGCAATATACGGCGCTTCAACTTCATGGCGTTTGGTGACTTTTTTATGGCAACCGCAAAAAGTACATAAGCTTTCGCAAAAAGGTAAATGAATGTACAGGCTGATGCCTTCACTTGCATTTGATTCAATAAAAGATTGGCGCAAAGTCTGCTGCCAAGCTTCCAGTGAGAATGTATCTTCCTGCCAATAAGGAACAGTCGGATAACTGGTATAACGAGGTCCTGGAACATTATATTTTTGAATCAAAACATTTGACATTTTAACCATTCCTAATCATTCCCACCCATTTATTATAAAATAATTAATTCAATATAAAAACCTAAAATAAAAATTAAAGAAAATAAAATATTTAATATAAACAGCATCTTATTTTTTAAAAATAATCATTCTCATCCATTTTTTTCAAAATTAGAGATTATAAATCCTATGATTTTAGTTGGGATTAAAATATTTTATAAAATCAATTAAAATAAAAAAGGCATATTTATTTAAATAAATATGCCTTCAAAAAAGAGCGATTTAATTAAGAACTTTTTAGCTGTTTGAGTCGCTTGATACGTGGTTTATACAGCAACTGATAAGTCACTGCTAGAATCAACAACCACAGTGGACTCACATATAAGGCTTTTAATGTATCGGGTTCCAGTGCCAAAATCACCAAGGTGAACAGCAAGAATGCCAATACCACATAGCTCATCCAGATTCCACCTGGCATTTTAAAGGTCGACTGGACATGTAATTCAGGTTTGAGTTTACGATAACGCAAATAGCACACCATGATCAGCCCCCAAACGCTAATAAATAAAATCACGCAGAGAGAACTGGCTAAGGTAAAGGCTTCAATGGTATTGGGTACAAAATACTGTAATGCTGCGCCTGCCATAATAAACAGACAGGAAAAGATTAAACCGTTGGCTGGAACAGCACGTTTGGATAACCGCGCCAATGCTTGCGGTGCCTGCCCCCCGCGAGATAAACCAAATAACATCCGACTCGTGGAAAATACCCCACTATTCATAGAGGAAGTGACTGAAGACAGTACCACCAGATTCATAATAATCGCTGAAGTTGGAATCCCTGCATGCAAAAATAATTCAACAAATGGGCTTTTATTGGCACTAATCATATTCCACGGTGTCACTGACATTACCACGAATAAAGCCAACACATAAAACAGGATAATCCGAATCGGGATTGCATTAATGGCTTTGGGCAAATTCTTTTTCGGATCTTTGGTTTCTGCGGCGGTGGTCCCAATCAGCTCGACCCCGACAAAAGCAAACACCGCAATCTGAAAACCTGCTAAAAAACCCTCGGTACCTTTAGGAAACATCCCACCCGAAGACCAGATATTATTAAAAGAGGCAACGGTACCCGTCGGTGCCTGAAAATGGCTAAATACCATAAATCCACCGATTGCTATCAATCCAAGAATCGCCAAAATCTTGATGAGAGCAAACCAGAATTCAACTTCACCAAATAAACGAACCGTCAGCAAATTCAGCGCCAATACAAACAATACACAGCCCGCACTGATCAGTGCTTGCCCCATCGGCGTAAAACTCATACCATCAGGCAGCCAAAAACCCAGATAATTAATAATCGCCGCCAGATCGGCAATACCCACCAATACCCAGCCCAGCCAATAAGTCCAGCCCATATAATACCCTGCACTCGGACCGATCAAATCATGCGCCATATCAACAAACGATTTGTAATGCAGATTGGCCAGTAAAAGTTCGCCCAACGCGCGCATCAGGAAGAAGAACATGACGCCAATGATCATGTAAATAAATAAAATTGAAGGTCCTGCCAATGAAATGGTTTTACCAGAACCCATAAATAGCCCAGTGCCAATCGCACCGCCAATCGCAATCAATTGCAAATGTCGATTGGACAGTTTACGTTGAAGATCATGCGACGAATGCTCGTCTTCAGAATGACGTACTGTTGTCATGATTAAATATCCTTTTTAAATGTCCCTTTTTTTGATCAATTCTGAGTGACTGCCAATCAAAATAAGGAAGCAGAAACCGCAGCATTAATGCCGAGTACCATCAAAATAAAAATCAAAAGGCATCCTTTTCCGTGGCAATGATGGTTTTAACGTTAAACATTAGGTGGATGAACATAAATCAATCACTTTATTGCTGTGCAGCAATCACAGCGATTTCAATCAGCCAAGCGGGATTGACTAAATCTGCCTGAATCGTGGCGCGGGCGGGTGTTGCCAATCCGTCTAACCATTCAATCCAGATCGCATTGACTTTAGGAAATTCATCCAAATTCTTAATAAAAAGTTGTGCTGAAAGCAGACGCGATTTATCACTTTTCGCCTGCGCTAGCAGTTGATCGATGGTCGCCAAGATTTCACAAGTCTGCCCTTCAATATCAAGCTCCGTATTTTTTGGCACTTGCCCAGATAAATACACCACTTGATTAAAAATGGTGGCAGAACTCATCACCTGATTGCTGTTGATTCTTTCAATATCAGAAGCTGACATCACTCTATCCTTGCGTTTCAATAAAAAATGGAACACGTGCGGTTACACCACACATCAATTCATAACCCACGGTGTCTGAGGTCGCTGCGACTTCATCAATCGGCAGGATCGACCCAAAACGGGATTTACCCCAAAGCACCACTTCACTGCCAATTAACGCATCTTCAATCTCAGTCAGATCGACTGCCAACATATCCATACTGACCCGACCAATCGTTCTGGTTCTGATGCCATCGACCAACACAGGCGTACCTGTGGCAGAAATACGCTGATAACCATCGGCATAACCACAGGCCACAACGCCAATTCTCATGGCTTGATCTGCCTGAAACGTTGAACCATAACCGACAGTTTGCTTGGGCTTTACATTTTGAATGGCAATAATTTCACTGCGCAGACTCATGCTGGGTTGTAAATCCCAGTCCTGAATCGAATGTTGGGGAAAATCGGGTGAACTGCCGTAAAGTAAAATGCCCGCACGGACAGTTTTAGAAGACAATTGTGAACCATGCCGCAAAATCGCAGCACTGTTACAAATCGAGCGTTCACCTGGTAAATCCTGTACGGTGTCTTCAAAGATTTTGAACTGCGCATCAATTCCCGATTGACCAAGACGTTCGCCATCGGCATCAGAAAAATGCATCATATGCGTCAGATTGTTCACGGCAGCGCAAGATTTAAGTGTCTGCCACACTTCTCGGTAATGCTGTGGCTGAAAACCCAAACGGTTCATGCCGCTATTCATTTTCAGGAAAATATCAAACTGAGCAGGCTCAGGATGCTGTCGCACCCATTGCAGTTGTAGCGCACTATGTACCGTAAAACTGAGCTGATATTGAGTACAATCAAACAAATCTTGCGCCGAAAAAATTCCTTCGAGCAGCAAAATTGGCCCCGTCCAACCCAATGCACGTAAGCGTTTGGCTTCCTCGATATCTAGTAAGGCAAAACCATCAGCAGTTTTGAGTGCTGGATAAACTCGTTCGATTCCATGCCCGTATGCATTGGCTTTGATCACTGCAAAGACCTCATGCTGTGAGGCATGTTTTCGGGCAATCTGAAGATTATGTGCCAAAGCATTTTGATGAATGATGGCACGAATAGGACGTGGCATGGTTCTTCCCTGAACGCAAATTTAAAATTTATGCTGCATGTGAATAACGCTGGATCGACAAGCCTTCGGTACTAATTTCAGGCTGGTGATTAAGCACAAGGTCACTGATTAACTTGCCTGAACCACATGCCATGGTCCAGCCCAAAGTACCGTGTCCCGTATTCAGAAACAGATTGCTAAAACGAGTCGCACCGATGATTGGGGTACTATCTGGGGTCATTGGACGTAATCCTGTCCAGAACGATGCATGCGCCATATCTCCACCTGGAAACAGATCTTGGGTGACCATTTCCAATGTAGCGCGACGATCCTGATTTAATCCCAAATTAAAGCCGCTGAGTTCAGCCATGCCACCGACACGAATCCGCTGATCAAAACGGGTAATGGCAATTTTATAGGTTTCATCGAGTACCGTAGATTGCGGCGCAAACTCAGGCTGCACAATTGGAATGGTCAATGAATAACCTTTGACTGGATAAACAGGTAAATTCAAATGTAATGGTTTGAGGAAATCACGCGAATAACTACCAAATGCCAAGATATAGCGATCGGCAGTTAAAACCTGACCATTGACTCGAACACCTTTGATCTCATCGCCTTCGACCACTAAAGCTTCAACATTTTGATTAAATTTAAATTCCACACCCAATTCTTTAGCTTTTTGCGCCAGTGCATTGGTAAATAAATAACAATCACCTGTTTCATCATGAGGTAAATGTAAACCACCGACCAGCTTGTCTTTAGCATATTGCAGTGCTGGTTCAACCTTGGCTAAATCATGTTGATCAAGCAATTCATAGCTGACACCACATTCTTTGAGGACTTCGATATCGCGGTGAACTGCTTCGAGTTGGGCTTGATTACGAAACACCTGCAAGGTGCCTTTGGCACGGTTTTCATAGCTGATTCCCGTGTTTTCACGTAATTCTTTTAAACAGTCGCGGCTATATTCGGCCACGCGCATCATACGTTCTTTATTTTTGGTATAGCTTTCTGGATTACAGTTTTTCAGCATTTGTGCCATCCATTGCAGTTGCCACATGCTGCCATCCATATGAATGGCAAGCGGTGCATGATGCTGAAACATCCATTTCACTGCTTTATACGGAATACCTGGTGCTGCCCAAGGGGTGGAATAGCCTGGGGAAACTTGCCCAGCATTACCAAAACTGGTTTCTTCGGCTGGTCCAGCCTGACGATCCAATACCGTGACTTGCGCTCCCTGTTGCGCAAGGTAGTACGCACTTGCGACACCAATCACACCACTCCCTAAAACGATCACGCGCATTTTTCTTCCCTCACGCAGTCCAGTGAATTTAACTAGTATATTTTCGTATCAATAGTTTATTTCACTGTTTTAAGCACTATAATCTAGGAAAATTGACAGTTTTGTCGTGTAGAAATTCTAAAAAAAGGAAAAAATAATGCGAGTACTGGATCGAACTGACCGACAGATTTTGGATATCCTGCAACGTGAAGGGAGAATTGCCATCAGTGAATTAGCATCTAGAGTCAATTTATCCACCACCCCCTGTTCAGAACGAGTCAAGCGTCTGGAACGTGATGGCATTATTATGGGTTACTACGCACGGCTTAATCCCGCATACGTCGATCGGAACTTGCTGGTGTTTCTTGAAATTAAGCTTTCGGCCAAATCAGGTGATGTGTTTGATCAAGTCGCGCGAGATCTGATTGAAGTGCCTGAAGTTCTTGAATGTCATTTGATTTCTGGGGAGTTTGATTATCTGGTAAAAGCGCGACTTAAGGAAATGAGTGCCTATCGAAAACTGCTCGGCAATATTTTAAAAAAGCTACCAGCATCTGCTTCATCGCATAGTTATGTGGTGATGGAAGAAATTAAAGAGAGCTTGTATCTAGATCTTAGCCAATGAAGTTTTTATATAACTATATTCTCACAAAGAGAGAATTTACATAATTTTTTTGCTAAATTAAGATTCATTTAAGTCTCAGGTTCTAAATTGAAGTCCTCAGAGCTTAAAACTTTTGCCACACTCCCCTGTGTGGCTTTTTTTTGCTAAAATTCAGAAAATTGTGCTTTATAAAATGTCTCTCGATTCTAAAAATTATTAATCTGAATATAAAAAATCAAGTTAGTATCCCTATGACCCATCAGACCAAAATATTTTAAGTTCTAAGACTACAAGAGCATAGCGCGATAGAAGTGTTACTGATACATTATTCAAGTTTGATATTTGCTTAAATATCATACATCCGCTCCAACACCGCACAGTTTTGGTTCAAACTGTGAAATGAAAGGATTTTTTTGATGTTTCAACATATCCCCCCATATGCAGGCGATCCAATTTTATCGCTTATGGAACAATTCAATGCCGACCCACGTGAAGGCAAAGTTAATTTAAGTATTGGACTTTATTATAATGAAGACAGTATTGTTCCTCAGCTTGATACTATTATTGAAGCTCAAAAACGTATTGAACCACTGCAAAGCAAAACCAAGCTGTATTTGCCGATGGAAGGGTTTAAACCTTACCGCGAAGCAATTCAGACATTATTATTTGGAGCAAATAGCTCAGCCATGCAACATGGTCGTGCTGTCACCATTCAGACTTTAGGTGGTTCAGGCGCACTCAAAGTGGGGGCAGACTTTCTTAAGAACTATTTCCCAAATTCTGAAGTATGGGTCAGTCAACCAACTTGGGATAACCATGTTGCTATCTTTAGTGGGGCTGGTTTTAAAACCCATTTTTATCCGTATTTCGATGCTCAAACAGGCGGCGTAAATTTTGAAGGGATGCTTTCTAGCCTCAAACAACTGCCTGAACACAGTATTGTTTTATTGCATCCATGCTGCCACAACCCAACCGGTGCAGATTTAAATCCTGCACAATG
The DNA here is from genome assembly GCF_025562455.1 of Acinetobacter sp. WU_MDCI_Axc73. GTDB lineage: Bacteria > Pseudomonadota > Gammaproteobacteria > Pseudomonadales > Moraxellaceae > Acinetobacter. Next base: position 92,572 of record NZ_JAHPRO010000006.1, on the reverse strand, counting down.
GGATCAAGTGATTGATGTCCTTAAAAATCGTAATCTCATTCCATTCCTAGATATTGCTTATCAAGGCTTTGGTGATGGAATGGAGCAAGATGCTTATGCAATTCGTGCGATGGATCAGGCAGGTCTGAATTTTATTGTCAGTAATTCATTCTCAAAAATTTTCTCGTTGTATGGTGAACGTGTGGGTGGCCTGACTTTCGTTTGTGATGATGCAGATGCTGCACAAGCAACTTTTGGTCAACTCAAAGCGACTGTTCGCCGTATTTATTCTAGCCCACCAACAACAGGGGCTTGGTTAGTCGATCAGGTTCTAAACGATGTCGACCTAAATCAACAATGGCAAGAAGAAGTCAAACAAATGCGTGAACGTATTATAAAAATGCGTCAAATTTTGCGTGATGAATTAAGTAAAGCTCTGCCTGATCGTGACTTTAACTATTTAGTTGAGCAAAAAGGCATGTTTAGCTATACAGGATTGACTGCTGAGCAAGTCGATACTTTACGCGAAGATTATGCCATTTATCTGGTTCGCAGTGGTCGAATCTGCGTTGCAGGCCTCAACATGAATAATGTTTATACCGTGTCCAAAGCTGTCGCTGAAGTCTTAGCGAAACAGCCGATCAGTGCATAATTTCACAACTCTTAAAATAAAAAATCCCGAGGCATTGATGCCTCGGGATTTTTTATTTTAAATATCGTTTTATCGACCAAAACCAGGATCCGAATTAGTCGGACGCCCGAAACCAGGATCAGGATTCGTTGGACGATTAAATCCTGGGTCAACATCTGGCGACTGATTATCATGAATGGTTTGACCTGGTCGTAGTGGTGGATCATGAGGTTGCGGCGCAGGGTGACCATATCCAGGATCAATCGGATGATCATCAGGCGCAACGACACAACCTGTCATCAATAGCGCTGAGGCAAATGTTAACCATATTATTTTAGTCGGCATAAGTTCTCTCCTTAAAATAACTTTCACTTATTTAAAAATTTAAATGAAAATACCGAGATTAGACGTTCACATTATGATTTCTTCTTGCAAAGAAAAAGTTATAAGTCTGTAACTCGATTAATTAAGAAAAACCTTTGCCATTTCCCCAATATTTGAATTTTGAAGTCTGTCCAATCCCGACATTAAAGCTATTGGTCGGATCGAGTTTCTGATAAAACTTTGCCAAAGCAGGTTTTGCAATATACAAATGTCCTACATTATGCTCGGCTGGATATTCAGCACGGCGTGCATCTAACAGTTTCCACATCTGATGTTCCATTGCTAAAGGGTCAACACCTTTTTTAACAATATAATCCTGATGAAACACATGACAGAAAAAATGCCCATAATACAGTTTATGTAAAATTTTCTGTTCCATTTCGGCAGGAAGTTGTTCGACCCAATCGCGATCATTACGACGTAACGCGATATCTAATGCCACAATATCTTCGACTTCACTACGATGTGTATCTCGATAACGAATCGCTGCGCCAGCAATCGCAAAACGATGTAAAAATGCTTTGCGGCCTTCTTCTGCATCACATAAAAAATAAGCACCTGTCGGATGCACAGCAAAGTATTCTTTTAGGAATTGTTCTGTTTGTTGCTTACTCTTATTTTCAATCCTTAAAATGAGATGATGCTCATATTTGTCGCGAAATTCCGTCATGCGTTTAGGTAAATGACTTGGAAGAAAAAATGTTACGGCCTGCAACAATTGATCTGTCAGCCCTTTAATTTTAAACTTTTCCAGAAAACCATCGATTTTATCTTTTAAAGCAAACGCTTTCGGCACATTGGCAGTACCAAACTTTTCAATAAATAAAAAAGTATCTTTACCGTATTTTTCTCCAATCTGGTAAGCATCTCGGTGAATGTATTCACCTGCAATCGGTAAGCTCGGCAAGGAGGTCAATAAATAGCGACGAATCGCAGTCAGATCATTTTGGTCATTACTACCAATATAAAAAACATCACTTTCTACTTTTTCATAGGTATCCAGACGCACTGCAAATACACATACTTTACCCGCAGAACCAGAGGCTTCAAACAATCGAGAAGGGTCAGCATTAAAGCGTGCGGGGGTATCTGCATCTACTTGCGTTACATCTTTGGCGTAACGCTGATCTGAAGCCTGACGAGTTGAATCATCATGGATATCACTGATTTGATATTGCTGCTTTTCCAATCTGGTTAGTATATCTTCAGGAGTATATCCAAGCTCAATACCTAAATGATTGATTAATCTCAATTGTCCTTGTTCATCTACCTGAGCATACAATGCGAGTTCTGTATACGCTGGGCCCCGTCGTACCAATGCACCACCAGAATTATTGCAAACACCACCCAATACAGAAGCACCAATGCATGAAGAGCCAATCACGGAATGTGGCTCTCGATGATAAGGCTTTAAAATTTGTTCAAGATTATCGAGCGTCGCACCAGGTAAACACACCACCTGTTGACCTTCATGAATCACCTGTATACCTTTCAAACGGCGCGTACTCATGATAATCACAGGACGATCATAGTCCTCGCCATAAGGCGTTGATCCACCCGTGAGTCCAGTATTTGCCGCCTGCATAATCACAATACAATCTGCGGAAATAGCAGCTTGTAAAACCTGCCATTGTTCAAGTAATGTACCCGGACAAACAACCGCCAGAACCTTGCCTTCACCAAAGCGACGCCCTTGACGATATTGCCGAGTGTGTTGATCATCCGTTAGAACATGAGCTTCGCCAACAAGATGCCGCAGTTGTAACAATAAGTTCGGATCTACTTGGAACGTCATAGGTATCTCCTATCGTCAGGTTTAATCCTGAACCAGTTTATTGACTTGTACCAAACAATCCGCATTGATATCTGCGATACTTTTTGCACCTGTTAAAGTCATAGCGACGCGCATTTCTTTATCGATTAAATCAAGCAGATTACTTACACCTTGTCCGCCTGCTGCTGCTAATGCATAAATGAACGCTCGTCCGAGCATGACACTGTCCGCACCCAATGCCAGCATGCGCACGACATCCAAACCATTACGAATACCAGAATCGGCCAAAATCGTAAGATCACCTTTCACTGCATCTGCAATCGCAGGTAACGCTCGTGCAGAAGACATCACACCATCTAATTGACGTCCACCGTGATTGGAAACAATAATCCCGTCTGCACCAAAGCGCACTGCATCTTTAGCATCTTCAGGGTCTAAAATTCCTTTGATTACCATCGGGCCGTCCCAGAATTCTCGAATCCATTCTAAATCTTTCCACGAAATGGATGGATCAAAGTTGTTACCCAGCCAGCCGATATAATCTTCCAGTCCTGTTGGTTTACCTAAATATTTGGAAATATTGCCCAAATCATGTGGACGTCCCAATAAACCCACATCCCACGCCCATTGAGGATGCGTAACAGCCTGCAAATAGCGTCGCATCGCTGCATTTGGCCCACTCATGCCCGAATGTGCGTCACGATAACGCGCCCCAGGCACAGGCATATCTACAGTAAAGACCAGTGTTGAACAACCCGCAGCTTTGGCTCGCTCTAATGCATTTCGCATAAAGCCCCGATCGCGAAGTACATACAACTGAAACCACATTGGGCGACCAATTGCAGGAGTGACTTCTTCAATCGGACAGACAGAAACCGTAGATAGAGTAAAAGGAATGCCTTTTTTATCTGCTGCAATGGCGGCTTGTACTTCACCACGGCGTGCATACATACCCGTTAAGCCAACTGGTGACAAAGCAACAGGCATGGATAATGTTTCATTAAACAACTTGGTTTCCAGACTTAAACTGGACATATCATTCAGCACACGTTGCCTTAAAGCGATTTTGGATAAATCTTCAACGTTACGCTTCAGGGTATATTCTGCGTAAGCACCACCATCAATATAATGAAATAAAAAAGGAGGTAAACGACGGCGCGCCGCTTCACGATAATCATTTGAAGAAGAAATAATCATGTTGGATCAATCCTAGTTAAACGTGTGGCACGTTTCTGGCGAGCTTCATCTTCATCCAGAGAACGTACATGATCGATGACAAATTCAATATGCCCACAGACGGCATCACGAGCAGCCTGAGCATCTTTACGGTCAATCGCATCCATCACCTGAAAATGCTGGTCACTCAAAAGATCGGCACTAATCGGATGTTCATAGACTTTTTTTCGCCCTAAAAAGACGTTGTACTGCAGTAAATCAAATAAACTTCGCATCATTTGAATCAGCACGACATTGTGAGAAGCTTCCGCGATCGCTAAATGGAAATTCGCATCGGCAACCGCTGCGGCTGCGGAATCACCTCGTAACTGATGGTGCGAAATTTCATCAAAATATTGATGAATCTTAGCTCGATCAGCCTCAGTAGAACGCAAGGCTGCATACCAAGCCGTACCACCTTCTAGGACCAAACGCGACTCTTGCACATCAAAACGGTAGTGTGGATCGTCCTGTATCAAATGGCTAATGGGCTCAACGATTAACTGCTGCGGCCATGTTTCAGGAAGTTGTTGAATATAAGTTCCATCTCCACGACGGCTAGACAAAATCCCCAAACTATTGAGTTGTTGAATGGCCTCACGTAATGACGGACGCGAAATCCCCAAACTGGTCGACAGTTGACGCTCAGCAGGCAAACGATCTCCTTGTTTGAGATTTCGTTGCTCAATAAGCGTCTTTAACTTATTTACCACCTGATCGGAGACTCGCATCATTTTTCCTTCAATTTCGCTTAAGGAATCATCCACGGTACAATATATGCCTGCACTGTCACGATGATTCCGACAAAGATCGTAAATATGATGCTATGTTTTACCGTAAAACGGAACAAATCCGACTCTTTACCCACTAAACCGACTGCCGCACATGCAATTGCAATCGATTGAGGCGAAATCATTTTACCGGTAACACCGCCACTGGTGTTCGCTGCAACCAATAAAACCTCTGGAATTCCAATTTGTTGTGCCGTCGTTGCCTGTAATGCAGAGAACAATGCATTGGATGAGGTATCTGATCCCGTCAAGAACACACCTAACCAGCCCAGAAATGGCGAGAAGAACGTAAATGCATGACCTGTATGTGACAAAGCTAAGGCTAAAGTAGCCGATAAGCCTGAATAATTGGCAATAAAGGCAAAGGCCAATACCATACCAATTGAATAAATCGGAACTTTCAGTTCATTCAAGGTTTCGCCAAAAGTCACGACGGCCTGTTTAGCATTCATTTTTAAGAAAATGACACTGATCACTGCCGCAATAAAAATCGCAGTCCCCGTGGCTGAAAACCAGTCAAATTTATAAATCGCATCATAAGGCGTATGTTCAGCCACAATCGGTGGCATTTTTTCCACCAGACGATGCAAATCTGGAACTTCTATTTTAAAGATCCAATGTTCGAGTGCACCACCTTTGGCAAATAGATCCTTAAACGGTTTAATGCTCCACAACGTCACCATCGCCGTCAAAATCGCAAACGGAGACCATGCTTTGGCAATTTGTGCAAACGAATATTGGGTGACCGATGCCGTTTGTTGATCTAGCTTTTCTGCTTCGGCGAAACGGAAAATATGCTTTGGCTGCCAGACTTTAAACAATAAAGTTAAGCTGACCAATGAGGCAATTGCTGCTGTAATATCAGGCAATTCTGGCCCAATAAAGTTTGAAGTTAAATATTGAGCAATGGCAAAAGAACCACCACCGACCAACACCGCAGGCCAAGTTTCTTTGACACCACGCCAGCCATCCATAATTGCCAAGATCCAAAACAATACGATGATGACTAAAAAAGGTAACTGACGACCTACCATCTGACTGATTTCCATGGTATCCACCCCAGAAACCTGCCCAGCCACAATAATCGGAATCCCCATCGCACCAAAGGCAACAGGCGCCGTATTCACAATCAGACATAGACCCGCAGCATATAGAGGTTTAAAACCAAGCCCCATCAGTAAAGCAGCGGTAATCGCCACTGGCGCGCCAAAACCCGCAGCCCCTTCCAGAAAAGTACCAAATGCAAAGCCTACCAACAGCATTTGTAGACGTTGATCTTCAGTAATGGACAAAATACTGGAACGAATAATGTCAAACTGACCTGTTTTCACCGAAATTTTATATAGGAATACCGCGCCTAGAATAATCCATGCAATCGGCCATAAGCCGTAAAAAAAACCGTAAATGAGCGAAGCAAAGGCCATTGCCGCAGGCATTTGATAAAAGAACAACGCAATAGCCAATGCAATCATCACGGTTAAAGTCGCCGCGATACTGCCCTTTAAACGAAATACGGCCAACGCTAAAAAGAAAAAGATAATTGGAATTAAGGCAATCAGACTAGAAAGCCAGATATTCGCCAGTGGATCATAAACTTGCTGCCAAACATTGAGCATTGTCATCTCCTTGAAATGCTGCCAGATATTTGTTTGATGAATCATCACGATTCAATATTTATTTCAAAAAATTGGTATTACCAATTTAAATCAAAAAACCAACCACACAAGAAACTTATAAACAAATGCATCATAAATAGTCTATATCAGCATTTCAAGGGCAACTTTAAAACATTATTGGTATGACCAATAATAAAACATGATAAAATCTGGTGTTTAGCGGGCATTGTATGATTGACCTATACGACTAAAGTTTCAGCACAAGAATCCACCTTGATCATTCTCGGATTTCAAAAAATAGTGTTTGGCATAAAACGCTGTTTTAATTTTGAGTCAAATTTCGTATAAACCAGACTTTCATTAGCGTCAGTTCTGCTTTTAGATCAGTCCATCTATACAAGGATTGACGAATCATTAAGATCGGTAGATTCTTGACAGAAGATGTCAATTCATCTGTTTGGGAAAAAGGAAAAAATAGGTGTTCGATTTAGACAGCCGTTTACTGAATATTTTTTATCATATTTATAAATCCAAAAGTGTTTCGATGGCAGCAGATGCCATTGGCGTAAGTCAGCCCACGATTAGTAATGGCTTGGTTAAAATTCGCCAACATTTTGATGACCCGCTATTTTTACGGGTCGGAAATGAAATGATTCCAACTGAACTGGCCAAACAGATTTTTCCACTGGTCAGTGAAGTGATCAATAAAGTCGAGAGCATTAATAATTTTAGTCTGCATTTTGAACCGTCTAAATCCGACATGGTACTTACACTTGCCATGACCGATGTATCACATCTGGTACTTTTACCCAAAATTTCCAATTTTTTGGCACAAAGTGCGCCGCAAATTCGCATCAATGTCCGCCCGATCAGTCTGGAAACCAGTTACCAGATGGCCAATGGTGAGATTGATATGGCAATTGGGTTTTTACCACAACTTGAAGATGGCTTTTATCAACAAAAACTATTTTCACAGCGCTATGTGGTGATTTCACGTAAAGATCATCCACGTATTAACGCGCAGAACTTTACCCTTGAAGATTATATGCGCGAACTGCATATCGATATTGATACAGGTGTGGGACATTACCAGATTGAAAATGCGTTACAAAACAGTGGTGTGAAGCGTGATATTTTGATTCGCCTGCCGAGCTATCTTGGCGTCGGCTTGATGGTACAGGAAACCGATGCGATTGCGACGGTACCTTATTATTTAAGTAAAGTACTGTTATCACGTGATAATTTACAAATTCTGGATGCGCCTGTCGATTTTCCAACGTATAGCATCAAACAACACTGGCATATGTGTTGTCATCATAAAACCAGCCATCAATGGTTTCGTAAATCCTGCTATGAAATTTTTAAAAATATGTCCTGATATCCCTGTTTTAAATCAACTTTTTTCATCATTGTTTAAATCCTCTTTATTTTTCTCCCTTAGGAAGAAATAAAATGGGTTGATAAAAAAAGTCTAATTGAAAAGAGGTTCAATTCAATACTGTTGAATCATGTAAGCATTCTGATTTGCAACTCGGATTTTAACCAAACTTCTGTATAATCATTTCACAAATTTTTAACGCTAACTATTCTAGAAATGACGACACTAACTTGCTTTAAAGCCTATGATATCCGAGGCAAACTCGGAACTGAACTGAATGAAGATATTGCTTATAAGATTGGCCGCGCATATGGGCAAATCTATCAACCTAAAACGATTGTGATTGGTTGCGACATTCGTTTAAGCAGTGAAGGCTTAAAACAAGCCACTATTCGCGGTTTAAATGATGTAGGCGTGAATGTACTGGATTTAGGAATGACGGGTACCGAAGAAGTTTACTTTGCTGCCTTCCATCTGGATGTACAAGGCGGTATTGAGGTTACGGCGAGCCATAACCCGATGGACTATAATGGCATGAAACTGGTACGTGAAAATGCGCGCCCGATTAGTGCTGATACAGGTTTAAAAGAGATTCAAGCTTTGGCAGAATCTGGTCAATTTACAGAGGTCGCGGTTACAGGAACCACAAGTCACTACAATATTCTGCCTGAGTTTGTAGATCACCTGATGGGCTATATTGATCCAGCCAAAATCAAACCATTAAAACTGGTGGTCAATGCAGGCAACGGTGCAGCGGGTCACGTGATTGATGCGATTGAAGAGAAATTTAAAACGCTTAATGTACCTGTTGAATTTATTAAAATTCATCACGAAGCAGATGGCACTTTCCCCAATGGCATCCCTAATCCTATTTTAATTGAGAATCGTGATAGCACTCGCGATGCCGTAATTGAACATCATGCAGATATGGGAATTGCCTGGGATGGCGATTTCGACCGTTGTTTTCTATTCGATGAAAAAGGTCAATTTATTGAAGGCTATTATATCGTCGGTCTGTTAGCTCAAGCCTTTTTGATCAAACAATCGGGTGAAAAAATCGTACATGATCCTCGTTTAATCTGGAACACGCTGGATATTGTGGAAAAATATCAGGGTGAAACCGTACAATCCAAATCTGGACATGCCTTTATCAAGCAAGTCATGCGCGAACACAATGCCGTCTATGGCGGTGAAATGAGTGCACACCATTATTTCCGTGACTTTGCTTATTGTGATAGTGGCATGATTCCGTGGTTACTGACCATCGCGCTACTGTCTGAAACAGGTCAATCGCTTTCAACTTTGGTTGAGAATATGATTGCGAAGTTTCCATGTAGTGGTGAAATTAACTTCAAAGTGGCAGATACGCAAATCACCATTCAGAAACTATTTGATCATTATGCAGCGCAACATCCACAAATCGACCGTACCGATGGTGTCAGTTTAGATTTTGGTATTTGGCGTTTTAATGTGCGTGCTTCCAATACCGAACCTTTACTGCGTTTGAATATCGAGAGTCGCGGTGATCAGGCTCGTCCAATGCAAGATTATGTTGATGAGTTAACAGCACTCATTCAGGCTTAAATAATCAAATTAAAATACGGCTGAGATTACTCAATCTCAGCCGTTTTGTCTGGCGTTAGACTTAAACCATAAAGATAATTTTCATCCGATAAACTATCCTGATTGATATTTTTATACTGCTCTAAAAGTTGTTTGGCATCATGTTTACACTCAGAAGCTGGCATCAAAAATTTAGGGTGGATCACCGCATAACAGCCCGATAAGCGCTGCATAAAATGATAATATGGAGAAAGCGGCAATCCTGCGACCTGCAACAATTTAGGTGCCACAAAACTGCTTGGAACCGACTCTTGCTGTAACACTTTTTTCTGAATTGGAAAATTACTCCAGAGCGCCAAAGGCGTTTGATAGTTCTTTAATGCCGTGCGTTCTGGATCATTTTTAAAATAATCATATTCATCATAAACGCCCTGCAAATTTGGCAAATGATCGCCAAAAACCAGCAAAATTGTGGGTTGTTTTAAGGTTTTTAAATACGCAGTTAATTCTGATAATTTCTGATCTGCTCGTGCAACGCCAGCCGTATACGTACTAAGTTTTCGTTGGTTGAGCTCTGAAAGCGTTTTGCTGAACTTAAATTGTTGCTTGCCATAACGATCATCATTGTACATTGGATGATTTTCAACCGTAATCGCATAGATAAACTTGGGCTGATCCCCTTGCTGTAACACTTTCTTAATATTTTCATAAATCAGCACATCAGTCGCCCACCCGCCTGCGTTAAATATCTGAGGTCGTTTTTCCTGCGAAACCATATTCTCTAGAGAAATAAATTGTTGAAAGCCTAAAGCAGGATAGACCTTATTACGATTATAGTAGTAGCCATAATTATTGTGCATGGCAATGGTTTGATACCCCAAACCATCTAGATAAAAAGGTAACGCATAAATCGGACGTTTCACTTTAGACACATACAATAATTCATTGGGAAAAAATGCCGTGTTTAAACTGGTCAATACCTCAAATTCAACATTGGCTGTCCCACCGCCAAATGAAGGAGAAATCAAATGCGAGATTTGATTTTTCTGAAAAAAAGGCAATAAATTACGCCCTAAAGCCTGATCCAGATGTCGCGGATCCCAAAAGGATTCTTGCATAATAATCACGATATTGGGTTTTATTGCATCATCAGCCAAAGTACCCTTAACTTCTGGATTTTGATGCAAAATATCCTGTATCGCCTGCTCTGACACTTGCGCACGGGGCAATAATCGATCTGTCACCTGATCAAGTATTTTAGAAATATAAAATGTACTAAAACCATAGTTTTGAATTTTACGATAATCTCCAACCCAGTCATTTCGCGTATTGGGAAAATCTGCGAGTTGATTACAAATGGCGGGACGATCGTCACGCTGACAAGCCCCTGTCGGATTCATAATGAAATTGAGATATATCAAACTGCTACTGATAAAAAAGAAAATAATCGTGTTCGGAACATAACTATGTATCGTTGTTTTTTCTTCTTTTCTGATTGCAATCACCAATACCACGAGGAACAGTGCAATTAAAATGAAAAAAATCAGTTGTAATGACCATGGAGAAGCTTTCATCGCCTCTGGTAATAAAAACACATCTTCAGGACTGAGATTGCTGAATAAATATTGTTGTTTTTTCTGATTAATAAAATTCAGAAACATCACAAAAATTTGACTTAAAATCAACGCCGTATATTGACGGCCAGTGGCGATAAAGAAAAGCTGAATAATGGCGTAATTAAATAAAACGGCGAATAGAACTTTGTTATAGCCAATATATAAATAAAACTTTTTAAGTGTAAATGCATCGCCCCAGCCAATGTAGACACCAATACATGCAGATAAAAAAGCAACGCCAATAAACAGCAATTGCTGGCGTAAAAACGACATAGGCAGATCTGGGAGAAATACAACAAAGCTTTATTTTAGCATATATTCGAGATGAGCTCCTATAACCCCACATTTTATCAGCGCTTGAGCGATTCATTTGCATAGAAACGCTTCTTCTGGCTTATAGAAAACTCTTACGTTTCTAAACCATTTTTTAGCCGTTAATATGTATGCTACGTAAATGTTACGTTTAAAGATTGCAAACTTTTGATAAAAAACTTAAGGTGTGGCAGAGAAATAAACTTGAGAAAGACAGACAAATGTTTTCGAGAAAATCACTTTTGATGGCAATATTGGCCACAAGCTCATCTTCCATATTCGCACAAGGGCTTGTACTAAACGATCAAAATTTAAGAACAGATTTGAACTGGTTGAATCAGCAAGGCGTTATTCAAATTAGCACTTCAACCTGGCCTTTAAGTGGTGATGAAATTGAGCGGGCGCTTTCTCAAGCCAATATTTCCAATACCACACAGGAAAAAGTGATTAACTCAGTTCGAGCTGCTTTAAAAGCAGATAATCATCCCGTTAAAGTAGGCTTATTTGCAGAAACTGATCAGAAAAATATTCCTCAGGCATTTGGTGATAAGCAAAAATCACAATACCAAGCTGCACTCGAGTTTAATGCGGGCGGTGAAAACTGGGATGCTAAAATCCGTGTTAATGCCGAAAAAGATCCACTGATTGATAATGGTCATGATGTGAATGTCGAAGGTTCTTATCTTGCTGGAAAGCTCTGGAATCAGTGGGTAGTCGCTGGTCAGATTCCAACATGGTGGGGACCAGGACATGACGGCAGTCTGATTCGAGGAGATGCGAGTCGTCCCGTGTATGGTGTCACCATGCAACGTGCTGAACAAAATGCTTTTGAAACAAAATGGCTCTCCTGGATTGGTCCATGGCAGTATCAGGTATTTGCAGGTCAGTTAGATGACTATAAAGCAATTCCTGATGCAAAATTATTAGGTTTACGTGTTACAGCTCAGCCCTTACCTTATCTGGAATTAGGAGCCTCTCGAACCCTACAATGGGGTGGAAAAGGACGCTCTGAAAGTTGGGACTCTTTGTGGAATGCTATCAAAGGCAATGATAACGTTTATGATGGAGATGATGATCGTTCAAATCAGATTGCCGGATTTGACGGCCGTTTAAATCTACAACAATTAGTTAATATCCCTATTGGTATTTATGGCCAATATGTCGGTGAAGATGAAGCGGGCAAATTGCCATCTAAAAAAATGTATTTAGCGGGCATGGATTATTCATCTATTTATAAGAATATGCCGTATCAACTTTATTTAGAATGGGCAGATACGCGTACCAACGGTGATGTCAAAGGCATTTCATATAATCATTATATTTATACCGATGGCTATTATCAGCATGGCTATCCTCTCGCTCATGCAATGGGGGGTGATGGTCAAATGGTGTCCGTCGGTGGTGATATCCGGGTTGATGTTATGAATCGAATCAGTGGACGTGTATTATTTGCTAAAGTGAACCAATCTAATTTAGACATCAATCAGGCATTTCCTGAAAAAGATGAAATTAAAGCTTTAGATATCACATGGTCGCATTATATAAAACCAGATATTCCTTTAAAAATAAATGCTTGGGTCAGTGATTCAGATGTTCATGGCAATGATACTGGCGCATCTGTCGGTATTGAATTTCCATTAGATCTTAAAACTTTTGGTTTCTAAGAAATTCATCTAGCTTTTTCAAGCTAAAACCTGCATAAATAAAGTAGCGCAATAGCTACTTTATTTATGTTCATGACAGATTATCCCATTAATCTTGGCGATAACCATTCGGATTTTGTTTTTGCCAATACCAACTGTCTTTCAGCATATCTTCTAGCGTGTAGTTTGCAGTCCAGCCTAATTCATCCATTGCACGTTGATTATTGGCAAAAGAAGTGGCGACATCCCCTTCACGACGTGGTGCAAATTCAAAAGCGACAGGAACACCATTGACCTGTTCAAAAGTATTTTTGACTTGTAATACCGATGAACCATTTCCTGTTCCAATATTCCAAGCACGACAACCAAGATTTTGTAGTCGGTTATTGAGAGCACATAAATGTGCATTGGCTAAATCCACAACATGAATATAATCACGCACACCTGTTCCATCAACAGTGTCATAATCATGACCAAAAATTGCTAACTTTTCACGGCGACCCACAGCGACCTGAGTCACATAAGGCATTAAGTTATTTGGAACACCTTGAGGGTCTTCACCAATACGACCACTTTTGTGCGCCCCAACGGGATTAAAATAGCGTAATAAAGCAATAGACCATCGCTCATCGGCAATCGATAATTTTTGTAGTAACTGTTCAACAATCAGTTTGGTATAGCCATAATTGTTCGATGGCATCCCCGTTGGCATATCTTCATTGAGCGGTGAGGTATTGGCTTCATCATAAACAGTGGCAGATGAGCTAAATACCAATTTAAATACACCTGCACGCTGCATGGCATTGACGAGGTTAATACTTCCCGCAATATTATTATCAAAATAAATTAGGGGCTGCTGTTGACTTTCACCGACTGCCTTTAAACCCGCAAAATGAATCACCGCATCAATTTGATGCTGTGCAAACACATGATCGAGTTGTTCACTATTACGAATATCACCTTGTACAAAGGTCAGAGATTTTCCTGTCAATTCCTGAACCCGTTTCAGTGATTCTAGTGAACTATTAGATAAGTTATCAAATACCACGACATCATAATTTGCATTGAGTAATTCAATACAAGTATGTGAACCGATATATCCAGCGCCGCCAGTCACTAAAATATTTGCCATCTTTGTCTTAACCCTTTTTATTTCCAAGCAGCAACTCAATCAAACCTCGCGTTGAGGCATCCAGATGTGCTGTCTCTTGTTGCTGACCATTTAAGATCGGTAAAATTTGATTGGCAATTTCCTTGCCTTTTTCCACGCCCCATTGATCAAAGGGATTAATATTCCATAATACAGACTGTACAAAAACCTTATGTTCATATAGCGCAATCAGCATGCCTAAGGTTTTTGGATTTAACTCTTTAATTAAAAAAGTCGAACTTGGTTGATTACCCGTATACTGTTTATAGATGGGTAAATTTTCTAACTCTTTTTGATCTAAAGCCTGATTACCAAAGGCCAAAAGCCGAGACTGTGCCAAACAGTTGGATAAAGCCAAATGATGTTGCTCAATCAATGCTTCAGCATTTTCAACATAGGTAAAATGATTAGCATTATAACGATGAATCGGCGCGATAAAATCACAACTCACCGCATGCGTGCCTTGATGTAACAACTGATAAAAAGCATGCTGTGCATTTGGCCCAACTTCACCCCAAACGATCGGGCAGGTGTTTGATTCTACTTTGTCATTATTACGTTGAACCGACTTCCCATTCGACTCCATTTCCAACTGTTGCAGATAAGAGGCAAAATATTTTAAGCGACCATCATAAGGCAAGACTGCATGGGTTTGCATGTTTAAATAGTTAGTATTCCATGCCCCAAGCAATCCCATCATCACTGGGACATTTTCATGAAATGGGGTCTGACGAAAATGTTGATCAATTAGATAAGCACCGGCCAACAGTTCCTGAAATCCTTCAATACCCACTTTAAGCGCAATCGGTAAACCAATGCATGACCATAGCGAATAACGTCCACCGACCCAATCCCAAAGCAGGAATTGATTGTCAGGATGAATCCCCCATTCAGTCATTTTTTCAGGTTTGGTTGATACTCCAATAAAATGGCTTTTTAAGACACAATCGCGGCGTCCCAAAGATTTTTCTAACCATAAACGTACTGTTTCGGCATTAGATAAGGTATCAATCGTACCAAATGACTTGGAAGAAATAATAAACAGTGTCGTTTCTGGACGTAACTGATGTAATAAGTCGGAAAGCTGGCTACCATCCATCGTCGATACGAAATGTACGTCCAATGGTTTTGCTGTTGGCACTTTAAAATCAGACAAAGCATGATTGACCATGAGTGGTCCTAGATCCGACCCTCCCACACCAATATTCACGACATCCTGAATCACCTCACCAGTAACACCGCGATATTGCCCCGCATGAATTTTTTCTACCAAGTGGAACATCCGATCCAGTTGCGTATGCACTTGCTTTGAAAGGGTTGGAAACTGTACGGTGTTTTTAGGCAGGCGTAATGCCCAATGCATGGCAGCGCGTTGCTCAGTATAGTTAATTTGTTCTTCAGAAAATAATCTTTTAATCCATTGACTTAAGTGTTTAGACTCAGCCCAAGTAACCAAAGACTGTATTATGTCTTGATTGACTCGATGCTTACTAAAATCGAAAGTCAAATCATCGCAACCCAATGAAAACTGCTCAAATCGATCATTTTGTTGTTCAAATAATTGATTCAGATGCATGTCTTGCATCTTCTCAGCAAGAGATTGAAGTTGTATTACTGCTGATTGTTTATTTTGCTTTGGAAATTTTTCAATATTTTCATTCATAGCCGACCAACACCTTCATAGGCGAAACCCTGAGCTTTTACAAAATCAGGATCATAAAGATTACGTCCATCCAGAATAAGCGGATGCCGCATAGTTTGCTGTAGTTTTTTATAATCAGGGCTATAATATTGCTTCCATGCGGTAATCACACAAAGTGCATCTGCATTTTGCACTACGTCATAAGCGTCTAGACTCAAAATCAAGTCATCTCGCTCACCATACATTTTATAAATTTCTTGTAAAGCCTGTGGATCATGCAGTTGCACCTTAGCACCTTGTGCCCATAATGCGGCCAACATCGCATGAATAGGAGAATTATGAATACTTGATGTATTTTCTTTAAATGCAGCGCCCCAGATGGCAATGGTTTTGCCTTTTAAATCTGAATGGTAATAATTCCAAAGTTTACGAAATAGAATTTCTTTTTGTTGCTCGTTAATTTCCCAGACCTGCTCTAATAAACGGCTTTTCGCCCCACTCTTTGAAACTTCGCTAGATAGGGTCAAAATATCATGCGAGAAATTCTCCCCCCCAAAACCTGCACCCGCTGATAAATAGGCCGAACCAATACGAGTATCCGCGCCCATTCCCTGCTGCACATTCGCAATATCTATGCCTAATTTTTCGGCGACCACAGCCAAATCATTCATATAACTGATTCGCGTCGCTAACATGCCTGAAATACTGAGTTTGGTAAATTCAGCATCCAAAATTGGCATAAACAAATATTGATTTTGATAAGGGAAAAATGGGCGAAGCAATTCTTCCATCATGACTTTAGCCGCATCCGCCTCAACCCCAATGATAATGTGTTTAACATTCAAAATACTATTCATCGCATTGCCTTCCTGAATAACATCAGGACAATACACCCAATAATCATTCGGCATGATTGCTTTAAGCTTATCTGTGCCATGTAGGCCAAAGGTTGAGCCATTCACCATCAAACGTGGATGAATAATTGGTCGTAATGCAATTTCTTTCAGTGTATTGAGCGCAAGTTCAAACTCTGCTGGACTATAACAAAATAGATAAGCATCGATATCAAGTGGAATATCTACAAAAGTCGTTTGAAATAATGCTTTGTTATCACGCTGTTTGGCTAAACGACGGTTTACTTCTTCATCCTGATATTGAATTGTTGTTATTTTTGCAGATAGATGCGAATGCTGACAGCACCAATAGATTTGATTGCCATACTCGGCCAACAACGCTGCCATTACACCAGCCTGCAATGTGCTGCCCAATATCGCAATCTTCATTTTTTATACCTAAGGTCTTATAAGTTTAAAGAGATAACTCACGAATCAATGCTTTAAAATCATCACCCAACTTTGGGTGTTCAATTCCATAATGCAATACTGCTTTTAAATAGCCTAACTTACTTCCACAGTCAAAAGTTTGTCCCTGCATACGATAGGCTTCAACACTTTCTGTCTGTTGTAACATGGCAATTGCATCAGTCAACTGGACTTCATTACCTGCACCCTTTGGTGTTTGCTCCAAGAGCTGCATAATCTTGGCAGGTAAAACATAACGACCCACCACTGAAAGATTAGATGGTGCAGCACCCACCACAGGTTTTTCTACAATCCCCTGCATGATTTGACTTTGACCTTTTTCTGGAATCAATGCGACATCGACAATTCCATATTGATCTACTGAATCATCAGGTACAGCCTCTACCATAATTTGGGCAGCGGATACTTCGTTATAACGCTGAATCATACGAGCCAAATCATTTTGTTCAAATGATGCTTTCACCAGCACATCTGGCAATAGCACAGCAAAATCATCTGTTCCAACGATACTTTTTGCACACAGTACTGCATGACCCAGACCTAAAGGTTGTGGCTGACGCACACTCACCACACTCACATGGGCAGGAACAATATCTGTAATTTCTTTGAGCAGATCAAATTTCTTTTTATTTTCTAAAGTGGTTTCGAGCTCAAAATTACGATCAAAATAGTTTTCAATGGAAGCTTTAGATGAATGTGTTACTAAAATAATTTGCTCAATGCCCGCTGCAACCGCTTCACGTACCACGTATTCAATGGCTGGACGATCAACTACCGTGACCATTTCCTTGGGAATCGATTTGCTTGCAGGAAGAAATCGAGTACCCAAACCTGCTACTGGTAAAATTGCTTTTTTGATCATTTGAAAATATTACTATTTTGATAAAAATTTAAGATTTGACTTCATCTTGCTCTTGGACATTGTTGCCTTTAAATAAAGAAGGCCCTACATGTCCAGGCGCATTAATGCCCTCACGTTTGGTCATGACTTCAACGGTTTTAAACATAAGTTTAAAGTCAACCCAAACATTATGATTGTCTACATACCAGACATCACATTTAAAACGCTCTTCATAGTCCAACTCATTACGACCACTGACTTGAGCAAGTCCCGTCATACCTGGACGCACTTCTAAACGTCTCGCTTGTTCTGGTGAATATAGCTCAACAAATTCTTTTAGCATAGGACGTGGACCGACCACACTCATATCACCCTTAAGCACATTGATGAGTTGGGGCATTTCATCGAGTGAGGTCGAACGTAATTTTTGTCCAAAAGGAGTTATACGCTTTTCATCAGGCAAGGCATTGCCTTCTTTGTCAAAAGCATCTTTCATAGACCGAAACTTAATCATCTTGAAAAGTTTACCATCTTTACCTGGTCGCTCTTGATAAAAGAAGATTGGGGAACCAAGATTTTTCCGAACTTTGTACATGACCATGAAGAATATCGGCGACAAAATTACTAATGCTATCAATGAGATAAAAATATCAATCAGTCTTTTCATTACACTATAACTCTATTATTTAGTCCTTTTACGAAGGAACAAATTATAAATTTTACCGAGCATACTTGCAGGTAATAATCTAAATAAAGATCTCACTAGGAACAACATATTAGCATGAATGGGGGATTGTAGTTTTAGTTGTTTTTTTAAATCTCGTAACTGTTTTTCACTTTTAATGTATTGGTAACCTTTACGACGGGCATGCATACCATTACCCACTCGTGCATAGACAATAATATCAGTTAAATTTCCAACTTTATAACCTGCACCAATGACACGTAGCCATAGGTTATAGTCTTCCATATACAAATGGTGTTGATAGCCACCTAATTTTTCAATGACAGACTTTTTATAAACAACAGCCATGTGATTAAATGGACAACGCTTTTGTGCAAATTTTTTGATTTCATCAAAATCAATTGGAACAGCTTTAAGCACATCAGAATCTGATATTTTTTTATTAAATTCAATCACCTGACCACCAAATAACACAACCTCAGGGTTTTGCTTAATAAAAGCAAGCTGCTTTTCAAAACGATTAGGCATACAAATATCATCTGTATCCATACGAAATACCCAATCATTTGAACAATGTTTTAAACCTTCATTTAATGCTCTTGCCAACCCCATATTTTGAGGTAAGAGAATCACTTTTAATTTTTTACCAATCATATTTTCCCAAAATACTACTCTCTGTTGTAGTAGGTTTCCAAGCGGACCATCCAAAACAAGAATAATTTCTGAGGGTTTAATCGTTTGATCATTCCAAATACTTTCAAAGCATTGATCTAAAAACAAAGGATCTTCTTTATAATAAAGTGAAATAAGCACAGAGAAATAATTTAAATCAGACACTTGCATTTACCTTTTCAAAAAACTCCAACTGCTCTTTAATATGAACTTTACGCGCAAATAAATATTGATGTTCATTAGAAATATTAACAAGTTGATCTAAATTCAAATAAATAGGATTATTCCCATTATTATAGTTTTTATCAAATATGATAGATCTTTTATTCCCCAATTCACTAACTTGTTTCTGTAATTTAGCTTTAATAATCAAATATTGAAAAAAATGTTCATCTGGGTTTAGTCTTTTACGAAAAAAAGTTAAATCCTCCTGAGAAATATGATTTATTAGCGTCAATAATTCATTCCGTTTGATTGAAAACCAGTTACTACCAAACCAAATTTGTTTAGATGTAGGAAAAATTTTATCCAGAATTTTTAACATTAAAGTAACGACTTTGCCTAAAGGTTTCCTTTGCCATTTTGTCTCAACATGTATAGCAGGAAATCTAACACGATATCGATGCGGCTTTGAATTAATTAGTTCTATGAAAATTTCAGAAGTATCCCAAGAAAGTTTTTCAAATACTTGATTATTTGACAATAATAAAACTTCTTCACCGCTTATAAGATGGAAATACTCAATTTCTTCACTATAACTTAGAGCATACTGAAAAATATTCAGCATAGCTTGAACTTGAGAAAACCCACCCCATTTAACATCAACTCGATATTCCTTATCTATATAAATCATATTTTTAAGGTGAGTTTCTGGATAATTGCATTTTTTATCAAAGTGAATAAAAAAAAGTAAGTCGCTGTTTTCTAAGGCAAGCTGCTCGTAATAGTAAATTGGTTTATGGGCAAGTACTAATATTGCAATCTTCATAATGCTTAAGACTCAACTAGTCATTTAATTCAGTAATAGGAGCTACCTTAGCAACCGAATGATTCAATAAAACAAAATCAGAGTACCCATTATTGTGAATATCTAAAAGCAAAGGTGTAGAATAATATAGTGGTTTTGCTGCAATTTTGTTTCTCAAACCTTTATCAGGAATAACATTATCAATACCATTTACTGAAACAAAATAAGCAAAAAATAATAAAGGAATGTAGCTCATAGAACCACGAACAAAAATCATAAATGAGATTAAATATTTAACATTTTTAGGAACTTGAAAAGCAAATATACAAGGGCATAAGAAACTAAACGCTAAAAAAGTTCGCTCAAAAAATGTAAAAAAACCAGAAAAAATTAAGCAAAAACAACCAAGATAAACCAATAACCGAGAATTTTCTTTAGCGTAACTAGAAGCAAAAAAGCTAGTTATGAATACAAAAAACAATACAAACAGTCTCTTTATCAACTCGCCTAAGCTAAAACTCTGCACACCATAAGTATCACTAAAAATATAATAGTAAATGCTATTACCAACTAATGGAATACCTGTAATTAAGCCAGAAAATAAATGTATAATTTGGGGGAGAAAAAAACCTACAACTAATGAAAAAAGCAGTAATACCTTGATAATTTTAACATTTATATCAAACTTAGATAACAAGAATAAAATTAAAAACAAAAAAATAAAAAAATGTATATATATAGAAAGTGCAAAAAAAATAAATCCTTTCAATAATGATTTATTCTTAACAAAAAAAATGTAATAGAAAAAAACAGATGTTGCTAGCATTGACCTAGTTAGCAGTAAAAAATCATAATAAGTGAAAGAAAAAAATAAAACAGAAAATATTATAAAAAACTTATATTTTACATCCAATTCTAGAGTCGAGTAAAAAACAACTTTCGTCCAAACATAGCTAATAAAAAAAACATACAAAAAAATAAAAAAATAAAAATCAATTCCATAATGAAACATAAAATAAGATGGAATTGACACATAAGGATTTAACCAATCATTCAAACCACCACTATAAGTTCCATAATAGGCAGAAAAAAAGTTGACTGATGTGTCCCACATTACTGGTAGATAAACACTAATCAAAGCGATACAAAAAGAAAAAGTTAAGGATGCATCTCGACCAATCAATAAATCCTTTAAAGAAAATAATCCACCTAAAACAGGGTTTATAAATGATAGACTAAGATTAAGTACATTATGTTTTTTCATATTTAAAATTCTAAAAATCCAAATTTAAATTTTAGCTTTAAGGATTACAAGCCAAGCCACAATTATACCACCATAATAAAAGGCAAGATGTTTTCTAGATTTCACATACTGCTTCACTATATATCTTCTTTCAGAGAATTTTAACTGGATTCGCAATTGTTTCCACTCAACCCTTGCGTAGAAAAATCCTTTGCTTGTAATGAGCATTTGCACATACATTCTTGCAGATGAAACCAAAGAACCCATATAGTAAGGATGATCATCAATGGTCATTGACAGCCCTAATATAGCATCTTTCATATCCTTTAAATTTTTATCAGATATCACATTTGTAATACTATTAGCATTATATCTATAATTAATTAAAATTTCATTAATAAAAAACATAGTATTTGCGGCTAGATACAAATAGGGGGTTGTGTAAATATCTTCAAAATTCTTTCCAATCGGGTACTTAATATCCTTAAAGAGCTCTCTTTTATATATCCTTTTCCAAGCATACCAAGCAGATTGAGTTGCAACCTTATTTAAAATTAAATCATTAATTAGGTAAAACCCCGATTCTACAGCAGGCTTCCATATATAAAAAATATTTGAATTATCATCGAAACGAGTAGCCTCAAACTCAATTATATCAACATCTTGCGAAATAATGACATCTAATAAACAATCAAAATACCGTTCATATAACTTATCATCAGAATCTAAAAAACCAATATACCTTCCTAAAGCAGCATCAATACCAGTATTTCTAGCTCCACTTAAACCCTTATTTTGTTGACGAATCAATCTGAATTTATGTTTTATATTTTCTGGCAAAATTTCAAGATAATCATTAATTAAGGTTACTGAATTATCTGGTGAACCATCATCAATCAATAAAATTTCTACATCTTGATTAGATAATTGAATACTAATAGAACTCAAACATTCTATTATATATTTCTCAACATTATATATTGGAATAATTAAAGAAAATAACATTTCATACCCTTATTAATTTTCTAACCATATATCTAAAAAATGCATATATAGTAGGAAACCTAAATTTCACCCTTTTCCAAAAGGATAAATCATTGCTCTTCAATGCAATCATAGAAAGCTTTCGAATATCATTACTATTCTGTTTCATTCCCAAAATCCGACTATTTGAGTTTAAACTTATATATAAGTTTAAATAACTCAAAAAAACCAACCTCATTGACAAACAATTTAAATGTGCATATTTTTCTGCGCCTTCTTTTGCACTAGACATAATTTTCTTTAAATTATCTTTATTTCCTAGTGAACTAAAGCTATGAACACGATACCCAACCAAATTATTATTAATATTTCGTATTTTTTTAATTTTTTCTTTATATAAATATGCAAAGAGAAATTTATCTTCAAGTAAAATATTAGGTGTAAAAATTAAATCATTTTTTAATTTCACATTGAATATTCTAAACCAAGGTTGCCAAAAATCCATCTCTATAATTTCAACCAACTTATTATCAGTAAGATCGTAAAAATCATCATTATTGCAAATTTTCAGTTCTCTAAGCCGACTTGAATTACTTGATATTTCATACGCATTTATATGAATTACATCTATTGACTCAGCCCTCTCTATTTCCTTAAGAATTATAGTAAAATAATCTTTATAAATTATATCATCTGGATCAATAAAACCTATAAACTCTCCTGTAGAATTTAATATCCCATAGTTTCTTGCAACACTCTGCCCCTGATTTTCCTGATTAAGAAAAATAAAACAATTTTGAAGTTCAGAAGAAAGCTCACTCACTACTTCTTTTGCTATTTCTATCGATCTATCCTGAGTACCATCATTTACAATAATTACCTCAACTTCTTGTAAAATTTGGCACGCTATACTTCGCATACATTCTTCAATATATCGCTCTACACCATACACAGGAATAATAATAGAAAGAAGTTTTTTCAATTATAATCCCCCAAAAACTGAGCTATTATACTATCTTTATGTACTTTATCCCATTTGATTAAATCTGCGAGAAAAACTCGATCATAATTAGTAAGTTTAATGATAGGAGATATATCAATAGGCTGCGGAATTTGGGTTAGAAAGGTTGTCATTTTTTCTGCTGACCAGTTAAATTGCTCTTGATAAAAAAAAGCATCATTCTCACATTTACGTAGATAAAAATTAAATTTCCCTTTACGCATCGCGATTTGCTCAGCTAAATAGACCAATAAATATGATGGAGTAGTAATTTTCTGTTTTATAATTTCATAATCTTTTCTTGTAGAAATTACCTTAAAATATTCATCAACCCCTAAATATTTAAGTGGTGATAATTCATCTAGCCATTCTTTTATAAATCTATTTGACTTTGGCACACAAAGAAACCAACTCTCGATGATAGGGTTGTCTTTATCAATAGTAGAAATATCTCTATAAAAACCAATACAATCATAGCCAGTTATTTGATTACGATCAATTGCATTATTTAACCATGATAAATCAGAGTAAAAAATAGTACTAGTATCAATCCAGATACCACCATATTTATAAAGTAACTCTAAACGAATAATATCCGCCTTATTTGCTAAAGGTAAATCAACAACTTCAAAAACCAAATTAGGTAAAAAATCTTTAAGCGTATTTTTATTAACTATTATTAAATCATAATCAGGATTTAGCTCTTTTATTCTATCTACTATATTTTTCAAATAAGAAGTCAGTTCACCATTATCCCAATACATCCAAATAGTCTTAGGGACAAATTTCAGCTGATTGCCACCTTTAATATCAATAACATCAACTTCATTTTGAACATAAGAAACAATCTTCAAATCATTTCTTCTAAAGAAATAATATCGCAAAAATTTTAATTTTTTCTTTATCTCTGCAATCATTTTTCCTTCCTTATAAAACCGAACAGTGTAGCCTGAGCTTTTAATACATCAAAGTCTTTAAAAAAATAATTAAATACTGTCAATGACAGAAATTCTACAATTAAAATTGTATAAGCAGCTCCAAAAATTTGATACTTACTGATTAAAATATAGGCCAAAATCACACCAAACACCATCAAGAAGAAAGTTTTATACATTAAATATTTAAAGCCATTAAATAAAAACATATATCTTGCATAAACTTGACCAAAATTAGAAAATATTGTAGCCATAATAAGAATTAATGAAATTTCAAATGCACTAATATATGCACTTCCATATAGTTTATTTATAAAAAATTTACCAAAAAAATAAAAAAAGACAATGTATAGAAGACTAAATAACAACATAATTTTAATAATTATTGTTGTATTTTCCGATGCCTCAATTTCATTTTTTGATTGATACAACCTAGGCGTAAAAGATGTCAAAAAAGCTAAATTAACAAAACTCCAAGCCCCACCCAATGTAACCGCCACAGCAAAAACACCTAGACTCGTTTTCGAAACCATTATTCCAAGCAAGAACTGTGAAATATTTACATAAATAGTGATAGCAACTGCTGATAAAACCAAACTAAAACCAGAAATAAAAACATATTTAGAATAATTAATTTTGTGCCTATAACTTAATTTTTTAATCTTAAATGATGTTTTTTTAATAAAAATTGCTCTTCTTATAAAGAAAGGTATTAAAGCAATAAGAATTATGGGTAAAACCAAATACACGGGGTCCAACTCATAGTACGCTATTACAAATCTAAGCCCCAAACTCACTAACAAACCAATAATATTCGCAAAAACATTGTAGATCGCTTTTAAAGTAACATCATTATATAATATGTATATATCCTGAATAGTAATATAAGTGGCAGCTCCAACCGCTATTGCAAAAATAAAACTTAATGAATCCACTTCAAACCACATATATAGTAAAAGTGGAATACTAGTTAGGAAGAATATAATACCTCTAAGAACTGAAATTGAAAGTAAAAGGCTCAGCCCGGAATCATGTTTTTGACTAATTCTTTTAGAGCAAACAACATCCGTCCCCCATATTGATATAGTTTGAACCATTGCAAACAAAGTTGTTGCGAAACTTAGTTTTCCAAAATTTTCTGGCCCAATATATTTTGCCAAAAACGATGTAATAAAAATCAAACCAAATAAAGCTAATATTTTTTCAAACATTATCCATATTGAATTAATAAAAACTTTATCTTTTAATTTCAAAAAATTCATATTAAAGGCGTAAGTTAGTATTATTCTTATCTAAAACATATTTTAAATCATATAAAACATGTTGTGCTTTACCTAATTGTGTAAATTGATCAACTGTCATACTTTTAAATTGCTCATGGGCAACTGCAAGCACGATGGCATCATACTGACCTTGCTGCAATTGTTTAATAGGCGCTAGACCATATTCATGTTGCACTTCTGCATCATCGACCCACGGATCATAAATATCCAGATCCAGATCATACTCTTTGAGCGCTTTAACCATATCGACAATTTTGGTATTACGAATATCAGGACAATTCTCTTTAAAACTTAAGCCCATAATTAAAATTTTTGACCCAACCACTTGTATACGCTGCTTCACCATTTCCTTAATGAGCTGTGTCGCGACGTATTCACCCATGCGATCATTCAAACGACGAGCCGCAAGGATAATTTCAGGATGCAAACCAATCGATTGTGCTTTATGAGTCAGGTAGTAAGGATCGACACCGATACAATGTCCTCCCACTAAGCCTGGACGAAAGGGTAAAAAGTTCCATTTCGTCCCCGCGGCTTTCAGCACTTCTTCGGTATCAATACCTAGCTTATTAAAAATCAAGGCAAGTTCATTAATCAATGCAATATTGACATCACGCTGGGTATTTTCAATGACTTTGGCTGCTTCAGCGACTTTAATATTAGGCGCTTTATACGTGCCTGCTTCGATAACCAATTGGTAGACTTGATCAATATAATCTGCAACTTCGGGGGTTGAACCTGATGTTATTTTTAAAATATTGGTGACCCGACGCTGTTTATCACCAGGATTGATTCGCTCAGGACTATAACCTACAAAAAAATCTTGATTAAACTTTAACCCCGACACTTTTTCTAAAACTGGAATACATACTTCTTCGGTCGCACCAGGATAAACGGTGGATTCATAGACCACAACATCGCCTTTTTTTAGGACTTGACCAATAGTTTCAGAAGACTTAATCAACGGGGTTAAATCAGGTTGTTTAAAATCATCAATCGGGGTGGGTACAGTAACAATAAAAAAATTAGATGCTTTTAATGTATTGTAATCGCTGGTATAACTCAAATTAAGCGCTTGTTCTAGTTCTTCTGCCGATGTTTCCAAGGTATGGTCATGACCAGAAAGTAGTTCCGTAATACGGTGCTGATTAATATCAAAACCAATGGTTGGTTTTTGCTTGCCAAATTCAACGGCTAGCGGCAATCCGACATAACCTAGTCCAACAATTGCAATGCTGAGTTGTTCAAGCTGAAACATAAGAAACCTGATATTGAT
The DNA here is from genome assembly GCF_025562455.1 of Acinetobacter sp. WU_MDCI_Axc73. GTDB lineage: Bacteria > Pseudomonadota > Gammaproteobacteria > Pseudomonadales > Moraxellaceae > Acinetobacter. The sequence continues at coordinate 65,670 of NZ_JAHPRO010000006.1, read as the reverse complement.
AAATCGTTTTGTATGGGAGCGTGTTACGAAAGTATACCTTTACATGCTACAAAATATAGCAGATCTTACGTGACAGTTGTTTGAATTATACAATTTAACATTTAAAAACCTACATCTTATTTTCATTATGGTCTACAATTCTGACAGAATTCGATTCAAAGTTACAATGAATTACAAACAAAGGGTTTTGCTGTGAAGTTGAAAAGCACCTCATTTTTACTATCTGTCTGTATTTTAAGCCTTTCTGGATGTGCTGTTACTTCTGGACTTCAGACCTATGATCTACCAGAACAAGGTCATTATCGAACCGACCAAGGGGCCGATGTTTCTGTCGTTCAGCTGACGCAGGCAAATCTTCCTTCCTTGCGTCTTTCGGAGAATACAACCTCTTCCGATTTAACTTCATTATTTCAGTCACGCCATGCTTCATATCGCTTAAGTGCGGGTGATGTGCTTTCCATTCAGCTTTGGGCCTATCCAGAGATTACCCCACCACTTCAAGACGGGAATAATATCAAAGGGATCGGCTACCCGATTGACAGTGATGGTAATCTCTATTTGCCACTTGTGGGTAAAATTCATGCCGCGGGCAACACAGTATCTGAACTGAATAAAAATCTCCGAGCTCAATTCGCGCATTATTTAAAAACACCCGATGTTGTGGTTCGCGTGCTTTCCTATGAAGGGAAACGTTACTTTGTGAATGGCCAAGTGATGAAAAGTGGCCAATATACCTTAAATGATCAACCAATTAGTATTTATACCGCACTGGGTATGGCGGGTGGTGTCAATACTGAAACAGGTGATAATACCTCGATCCAACTGATTCGAAATGGTAAAACTTTTGATTTAAACGCAGTCAGTCTGGAAAAACAGGGATATTCTCTACATAACTTACTGATCCAACCGAATGACACGATTTATGTCAACACCAAGCAGAACCAGAAACTTTATGTGATGGGTGAGTCTAGTAAAAGTCAGGCTCTGCCTTTACGTGATCAGGGCATGACCTTAAGCGACGTATTAGGTGAAAGTGAAGGGATTAACCCATACTCAGCCAGCGCAGCTCGTATTTATGTAATGCGTACCGATTTACAACAACATACGTCGACCATTTACCACTTAAACCTAAGCAGCATTGGTAACTTGGCTTTAGCCAATCAGTTTCAAATGCAAAAAAATGATATCGTCTATATCGATGCGACTGGTCTAACACGCTGGCAGCGTATTATGAACCAAATCGTTCCATTCTCTAGTGCACTCTATAGCCTTGATCAATTAGGCAAAAACTAGGTGAACTAAAGAATGCAAATACAGAATATTTTAGTGGTGTGTGTTGGAAATATTTGCCGTAGCCCTATGGCAGAGTATTTTTTAAAACAATCTTACCCAGCGCTTAATATTGAGTCAGCAGGAATTTCTGGCTTGGTTGGTGAAGCGGCAGATGCCAAAGCTATTCAGTGCATGGATGCACTTCATATTGATATGCGTCCCCATATTGCACGGAAACTAAATAGTGATTTAATTAAAAAGGCAGATTTAATTTTAGTGATGAGCTTAAATCAACAAAAACATTTAGAGCAAACCTGGCCTTTTGCCAAAGGTAAAGTGTTTCGACTCGGACATTGGCAACACAAAAATGTGCCTGATCCTTATCAACATGACCAAGCTTTTTTTGATGAAACTTGTCGTAATATTCAGGCTTACGTGTCTGATTGGAAATCACATATTTAATTTTAAGTAGTTGCATACCCATGAGCCAAAATTCAACAACAACTGAAGACACCATTGATTTAAAAGAGCTATTTTTTACTTTAATCGCACAGTGGAAAATTATCACGCTATGCATTATTTTAAGCTTGATTTGCGCTTTACTTTATATTCGTGTAACACCTGAAACTTACTCCGTAGACGCTTTGGTACAGGTCGAAGACAGTAAAAGTGCTGCGTCAGCTGCGTTACTAGGCGAGCTCAGTAGTGTCGCGGGTGCCGTGGGTGGACAAAAATCACCAGCCGATGCTGAACGGGAAATCTTGAATTCCCGACTGGTTCTTGGCCAAGTGATTCAAAACTTAAATCTGAATATCCAAATTAAAGATACCAACGATACCGTATTCAATCGTCTGATTTCAGAATCAAAACGCAAACTGGAATATTCCCAATCGGGGGTTTTATTTAAAGAAAATGGACAGTCTTTTTTTGTTGAAAAATTTGACGTTCCACACTATTTTCTGGATAAACCATTAACGCTTCAATTTAAACAAAATCAATTTAGCTTAAGTTATAAGGATGATGTTGTTGCTGAAGGCCGTTTAAATCAGGACAATGTTTTAACCACCAAAAAAGGTCAATGGCAAATTCGAATTAATAGCGCCACAGCATTTAAGCAAGAATTTAAAATCACCAAATTTGCGTTGCCAACTGCCGTTAAAAATTTAACTGATCAATATAGTGTGGCAGAAAGAGGCAAGATGACGGGTGTCCTCGGCCTCACCTATCAAGGACAAGATCAGGAAGAAATTACTCAAGTTCTGAATAATATTTTAGCGGTTTATCATGCGCAAAATATTGAAAGAAAGTCCTTAGAATCTAAACAAACTTTGAGTTTCCTGGATAAACAGTTACCTGAATTACGCAAACAATTGGAAGATTCTGAAAAGAAATTCAACCAATTCCGTGAACAACATAATACCGTTGATGTCACTCAAGAATCAGAATTATTGCTTAAGCAAAATATTCAACTTGAAACCATGCGAATTGAATTACAACAGAAACAAGCTGAGCTGGCCGCAAAATACACACCTGACCATCCATTAATGGCCGAAATTAATGCGCAGGTGGCGACCGTTAATAAAAAACTGGGTGAACTGAATGGAACCCTGAAACGTTTACCAGAACTACAACGCTTATATTTACAGTTATATCGTGACGTCAAGGTCAATACTGAACTTTATACGAATTTACTTAATAGTTATCAGCAACTTAAAATTTCTGAGGCGGGTGAAATTGGTAATGTACGTATTATCGATAATGCGGTTGAGCCGATTAAACCGATTAAACCGAAAAAGCTGATCGTTCTGATTCTGTCTATTTTTGTCGGTGGTTTTATTGGGGTACTGATTGCTTTAACCCGTAATATGTTACGGACAGGTATTAAAGATTCTGCCCAAATCGAGAACGAACTGGAACTTCCTGTATACGCTACTGTGCCTCGTTCTCCAGTACAAGAAAACCGTTTGGCTGTTTTGAAAAAGAAAAAGAATATTCCTATTCTTGCAGTTAAACATAGTGATGATGTTGCCATTGAAAGCTTACGTAGTATTCGTACTGCGATTCATTTCGCGCTTTCAGGAGCCAAAAATAATATCATTATGATCAGTGGTCCTGCGCCAGAAGTTGGTAAGTCCTTTATCTCGACCAACTTGGCAACGATTTTTGCTCAAAGTGACAAAAAAGTCTTACTGATTGATGCCGATTTACGTCGTGGTTATTTGCATAAATATTTTAATCTGGAGACTCAACCTGGTCTTACCGAATTATTAACCGATCAAGCTTCTTTGACGCAAATAATGCATTCAACTGAAGTGCCAAATTTAAGCTTTATCAGTCGTGGTAAGAGTCCGTCGAATCCCTCTGAGCTACTCAGTTCTCAAAAGTTCCAAACTTTATTGCAAGAACTTTCTCAGCACTATGATCATATTATTCTGGATACACCGCCAGTACTTGCGGTCACAGATGGTATTATTATTTCACAATATACTGGCGTAAATCTGATTGTGGCGCGTCATGCCAAGACGCAAATGAAAGAGCTTGAATTAACGCTCAATCGTTTCGAGCAGGCTGGAACCAAAGTGAATGGCTTTATTCTTAATGATATTCAGCGTTCGGCTAGCGGTAGTTATGGCTATAACTATGCTTATGCCTATAAAGCGGCCAAAGATGATTAATCATTCTTAAGCTCTGTATCGTTAAAAAATCGAATCTACGGGTTCGATTTTTTTATGCAGAATTCAGGATTGGTGTGAAATTAGATAAAAATCCTGTTATTTTTTTTATTAAACAGGATATGCTTAAGGTAGCCATGCTAAGATTGCATGCGATTGATATTTGGTTAAATAAACAACATTTGGAACACTCATGAGTAAAGCCTTACCCATTGCTGTCGCTGTAATTTTAGGCGGTGCTGCACTTATTCCCGTTTACTATGCATCTCAACATCCAGTGGCAGAGGTTGGTTCAAAGGCAGACAAGAATGCCTCGCCTGTAAAAAAAATCAGCTATGCACTGGGCTATGAAGTTGCCCATCAAACCCCACCAGAACTTGATGTCAATGCATTTGTCAGCGGTATCCGTGATGGACACGACAAGAAACCTGCGGCATATACCGAACAGGAACTTCAAGCTGCATATGTAGAGTTTCAACAACAAATGCAACAAAAACAACTGGAAGATGCCAAGAAAACTGAATCATCCAATGCCAATTTCTTAACTGAAAATGCGCATAAAGAAGGTGTAAAAACTACTGCTTCAGGTCTACAGTATAAGATTATTAAACAAGGTACAGGCAAACAACCAACTGCAACGTCTGTGGTAAAAGTCCATTACAAAGGTCAATTGACCGATGGTAAAGTGTTTGACAGCTCTTATGATCGTGGTGAACCTGTCGAGTTTCCACTGAATAAAGTCATTCCTGGCTGGACAGAAGGTTTACAACTCCTAAAAGAAGGTGGAAAGGCAACTTTCTATATTCCTGCGCAACTGGCCTATGGTGAACAAGGTGTGCCGGGTATGATTCCACCAAATAGCACTTTAATTTTTGATGTAGAACTGTTAGAAGTTAAATAATTCGTAAGGAAGGAGAGCAGGGTCTGTTGACATTTCACAGATGCGTGCGACAGAGGACATTTTTTAGACGGTACAAGGCATGACTTATGAAATTTAGTCATTCTAAATGAATAAGGCATAACGCAGTAACGGCAAAAAATGTCCCTGTCCCGCAGGGTTATAGCTAAAACTGCCTCAAAATTCGTTATGAAACTTGACAAGGGAGATGCCATTGCCTGCGTTTCATGCCTCGTTTGAGTTGTTTTAGCGAATAACGCAAGGCATGGCTGAAGTGTCAACAGACCCTGAATACTCTCCTCTTTTATTTTAGGAAGCACAATGAAAAAAACCAGTTTAGCACTCTTATTACTTAGCATGACGGTGACCAGTTTTGCTGCTCCTGTCACATCAAAAAGCCCACAAAAAGACCAATTGGGTTATAGCTATGGTTATGTCATGGGACGTACCAATGCAGATACGCTAAAAGATTTAAATTTAGAAACGTTTATTCAAGGTTTAAAAGAAGGTTCTACAGGCAAAGCCTCTTCTTTAAGCGATGAGGATATGGCTAAAGCCCTAAGTCAATATAAAAAACAGGTTGAATCCAAACAACTGATCGAATTTCAAAAATTAGCACAAGACAATCAAAAACAAGGCCAGACTTTTTTAACTGAAAATGCTAAAAAATCAGGGGTCATCACCACTAAATCAGGTTTACAATATCAAGTACTTCAAGCGGGTACTGGCAAATCGCCAAAAGCAAATTCAAAAGTTAAAGTGAATTATGAAGGTCGCTTACTGGACGGTACCGTATTTGATAGCTCGATCGCACGTAATCATCCTGTTGAATTTCAGCTCAGTCAAGTCATTCAAGGCTGGACAGAAGGCGTACAAACTATGAAAGAAGGCGGAAAAACGCGCTTCTTTATTCCAGCAAATCTAGCCTATGGTGATGTCGGTTCGGGCGATGCGATTGGTCCCAACAGCGTTTTAATTTTTGATATTGAACTGCTACAAGTTTTACCCTAATTTATGATCTATGCGATCTCAAAAAGCATACAATCCTTTTTTACTTAAAGCACAGTCAGATTTGGGCTGTGCTTTTTTATTCTCTATTAAAGATTTCATGACAGCAAAAACATCAAGTTCAATTTAGTAGACCTTATCACTCATGGCGTAAGTCGCGTGGTCGAAATCCTGTGGCTAACAGTGCAACACCATAAGCAATCACGCCCAATACACATAAAGCAGCCACTTCAATAATCCGTATCCACTGTGACGACTGACCATCATACCAGTGCAAACCAAGCCATAATGCAGCAATCATCGCAATATTGGCAATGGCATATTGAACTGCCAGTTTTTTCCAATGCCCACCAAATCGAAAAATATTGCGTTTATGCAGATAAAAATAGAGTAATCCTGCATTCACCAATGCCGAACCAGATGAAGCCAATGCCAATGCCATATGCTCGGCATGCCAATTGATTAATTTAAAAAAGCCAATCAACACCACGTTTATAATCGCATTGGCAGCCACGGCCATCAACCCAACACGCACGGGTGTCTTGGTATCCTGCTGCGCATAAAAACCTGGGGCAAAGACTTTAATCAACATAAACGCAATCACACCACCGCTCATACACTGCAATGCCAGAGCGGTCATCTGGGTATCCCGTAGATCAAATTCGCCACGCTGGAACAATGCCTGAATAATCGGGGTAGATAACATGAAGAGCGCAATACTGGCAGGTAATCCCACCAAGACAATGACACGTGCCGCCCAATCTAGCATGCCGCGAAATTTAGCCTGATCCTGTTCTGCATGTCGTGTTGAAAGTGAAGGTAAAATTACCGTACCAATCGCCACACCAATGAGACCGAGCGGTAATTCGGTCATCCGTTCCGCACTATACAGCCATGACACTGAACCATCCTGCATAAAGGATGCCCAGATGGTATTGAGTAATAAATTGATCTGAGTGACCGATACACCAAACAAGGCAGGCAACATCAATTTCATGATGCGTTCTACCCCTTCATGTTTAAAGTCAATTTTGGGTGGAATGAGCAGTTTTTTACGCCATAGTTCAGGAATCTGCACCGCAAGCTGTAAAATACCCGCGCCCAATACGGCCCAACCCAAAGCCATAATCGGTTGTTGCATATACGGCGTCAACCACCATGCTCCTGCGATCATGGCGAGATTGAGTAACACGGGAGAAAATGCAGGTGAGGCAAACGAACCATAGCTATTTAAAATACTACTGGCAAAAGCGGTCAACGACATAAACATCAGATATGGAATGGTCAGACGAAATAGACTCACCGCCTGATCAAATTTTTCAGGATCATGATGAAAACCGGGCGCATAAGCATAAATGATGACAGGTGCGATAATCATCGCCACTAAGGTCAATAAACTCATGACCAAAAGTAAGCAACCAAAGACTCGACTAATCAAAATCTGAACTTCGGCATGGGCGCGCCCTGTCTTATATTCAGTTAAGACTGGAATAAAGGCCTGCGAAAATGCACCTTCGGCAAACAGCCGCCGAAAGAAGTTAGGAATACGAAAGGCAACCACAAAGGTATCGAAATCTTTTCCCGCACCAAACACATTGAGCAAGACCATATCTCGAACCAGTCCCAGTACACGAGACAACATCGTCATTGCACTGACAATAAAGGTTGATCGCCATAATGCCATCGCATCCACCCACGGCTAAATACAAAGCCGATATTGTAATGAAAGTAAAAATTTATTTCGTTGTGAAATGATGTCTGGTAAGGATATTTTTTTCATTTAATAATTTTCTGAAGTAAATCCATTGAAAAAAGGGTCCAGGATCAGTCTTACGACCGCGCGCAATATCTGAATGTCCCGCAATATGCTGCTGAATTTTAGGGTAAGTGGCTTGCAAAACAGCGGTGATCTCCGCTAATACTTGATATTGTATATCTTCAAAAGCCAAGTCATCACTTCCTTCAAGCTCTATGCCTATCGAATAATCATTACATTCAACTTGCGCCAGATAACTGGATCGACCCGCATGCCAAGCACGATCATGAAAATTAACAAACTGGATCACCTCACCTGTTCTTAGAATCAACAGATGCGCTGAGACCTGCATCCCCTCAATCGTTTGAAAATATGGATGAACAGACCAGTCCAATTGATTTTGAAAAAACTGCTCGATATAACCACCACCAAACTGAGACGGTGGCAAACTAATATTATGCACCACGATCAGTTGAATTTCTGTAGATTCAGGGCGCTGATTATAATTTGGAGAAGCGATTTGTCTGGCACCCACCAACTGCCCATGTTCAACTCGATAGGTCGTGCTTAATGGCATGGTTAGGATGATCCCATTTGTTTTTGAATACTCCTAGTGTAATCGAGTCCTCAAAAATTAAAACTGTTCATGAGGCATATTTATGACAATCGTTTATGAATTTTTACAGGGACAATGCTAATATATTGCTCAATTTTCTGGGTTAATACTGGGTATCAAGTATGAGCATTCCTCAATCTTTGCTAGAACAATCGATTCAAATTAACGTACAACAAGCACTGGCTGAAGATATTGGGGATGGTGATATTACTGCTTTACTAACACCAGAAAATGAACACGCGACAGCAACCATTATTAGCCGTGAAGATATGATTCTGGCTGGTCGTCCATGGGTCGATGCATTGATTTCTCAATATGATCCTCGTGTAGAAATTATCTGGTTAAAACAAGACGGCGAATCTGTGGGTGCAGGCGAAGCATTTTTAAAATTAACAGGTTCAGCACGTAGCTTGTTAACGGTGGAACGTCCTGCCTTGAATTTTGTCCAGACTTTATCTGCGGTTGCGACGAAGGTGGCTCATTATGTAAAACAGCTACAAGGCACCCAGACTAAGCTATTGGATACGCGTAAAACCTTACCGGGTCTACGCATAGCACAGAAATATGCTGTGGCAATTGGCGGTGGTCAAAACCACCGTTTAGGTTTGTTTGATGCTTTTTTAATTAAAGAAAATCATATTATGGCCGCAGGGGGTATTGCCCAAGCCATTGCTCAAGCGCATCACATCGCACCCAATAAACCTGTTGAAGTTGAAGTTGAAACTTGGGATGAACTCAATCAGGCACTTGAAGCTGGCGCGGATATTGTCATGCTGGATAATTTCAGCCAACAACAAATGATCGATGCGGTTCAACACGTCGCTGGGCGTTGTAAACTGGAAGCTTCTGGCAATATCACATTGGATAATCTACGTGAAGTTGCGAGCACAGGAGTAGATTATATTTCGATGGGTGTACTCACCAAAGATGTTACCGCTGTTGATCTTTCTATGCGGTTTAATGCTTAAGTTTGCTCAGTTTCAATATTATTTGTTTTTGTGGTTTGATTTTCGATCTTGGTCGCCTGCTTAGGCTGGGTCAAAACTTCTGAGGTTTTGGCCTGAGCCTGCCATGCGGATGGATGACCTAAGGTCTCATTTGGTCGTGGATCACAGGCCATAATTGTAAATGTAACAATCGCAAACAGTACAATAAAACCTTGTAGCATATAGATTTTTCCCTATCTCATAAAACTATAAAAATTATTTTCTACTTTAAAATTTAATGATGATAAACTTGAGCAGGCTTTGTTTTAAGCTAGATGTAAAAAGTTATCATTTGTGAAATCGTTGACGTTTATGTAAAAAGGATGCCTGATGACATCCTTTTTCTGCATTAGATTTTAATGCAATTAATTTTCAATATAGCCCATATACGGATCAGAAATTGAATCTTTTGGGGTTTCAATACGTCCTGCAAACCGTCGACTGAAACTTGGATCAGTTTCCATATAAACAGTGAAATCATACCAACCTCCAAATTCAGTCATATCCCAAGCTAATTCTTTTTCTGAGCTTGCTGTTTCAATCGACCATTGCTGATTGGGCAAATAAGCATTGGCTTTGACCCTTAGCTTACAACTCGATTGTCCGTCATGACGAACTTTTAAAAATAATTTGGCTTCACAGTCTTCGACGCAGATCCTAATTTCTGGTAAGGCTTGCTGTTGTAAACCTTGATTCAGATGACCAACAAATGAGCGATGAAAACCATTGGGCGCTAACACCCAGAGATCATACACACCTTGCTGCGTACTCCATTCATCCTGCAATTGCTTGCCTGCTTCGACCATATAACGACGTGGAATGGCCTCCAGATTTAAACGATCATACACATGAAAGACCGCAGCCTGTTTCCCAGTATTGGCGAATAAAAGTTGTACGCTCTGCCCCGATGGATTGACCTTGGCACTGGTATGCAAGATATACGGTAATGCTCTGGATGGACGAATCCCCATCTCCTGCTGTGGAAAGGCCTGTTGGTTCGGGACAGCGACTTGTGGCAATAACGACTGCGCTAGACGAATCGCATCTGCTTCAGTTCTGGCCTTTTTACCTTCAAGTTCGGGAAGCTGTGTGCTATTTGGGGTTTTAAAATCAAAAGCCGTGGTTAAATCACCACAAATTGCACGACGATAAGCACTGATATTCGGCTCTTTCACACCAAAACGCTGTTCAAGAAATTGAATAATCGACGTATGGTCAAATACCTGTGAATTGACCCACCCACCCCGACTCCATGGTGAAATCACATACATCGGTACACGAACTCCTGGACCATAAACTCGACCATCTGGCTGAGGTTGAGATTTGGCTGTCGCCACTGCAGGATGGCTAAAATACTCTGGTGATAGTGATTCAGCGGACAATGTGGTTTTACCATATATCTTGCCTGAATCATCTTTAGATGGTGCACTAGGTGAGGGTACGTGGTCAAAGAAACCATCATTTTCATCAAAATTGATCAGTAACACCGTTTGTGACCAAATCTCAGGATTCGCGGTAAGTGCATTGAGCACTTCCTGAATATACCATGCGCCTTGTACTGGACTAGATGGCCCCGGATGTTCACTATAAGTTGCTGGCGCTACAATCCAGCTCACTTGTGGTAATTTACCCGCAGCAATATCGTCTTTGAATGTACCTAAAAAGCCTCCATCAGGCATGGTATTGGCAATGCCTTTATATAAAGGTTGGGTTGCATCGATTTTTTCATCGTAGGCAGGACAAACAGGTGCATCATGACTAACAGGTTGACCTGATAATTCATTGGCACGACGATATTGCTTAAAACCAGCCAATGGATTATCCGTAAAATTATCGGGCATATTTTGATAAACTTTCCAACTCACCCCTGCTTGTTGTAACCGCTCAGGATAAGTCGTCCATTCATAACCACTTGAAGATGTACCCAGACCATCAAATTCATTCACCACCGCAGCAACCCCCGCTGCGGGTCCATTAGTGCCTGTCCAGATAAACATACGATTAGGATTAGTCCCTGCATGCATAGCACAGTGATAAGCATCACACAGCGTAAAGGCATTGGCTAAAGCAAACTGAAATTCAACTTCCTGTTTTTTATAGTATCCCATGGATTGCGGTTTTTTAAATTTCACCCAGTCCCCCATTCGCCCATGATTCCAAGCATCCTGACCATCTGACCATGAATGCGGCGTACCTGAAACACGCTGAGCATTGCCTAAACGACTATCTAAATGATAAGGCAAAATTTTATTTTGCTTGGCATCGTACTGTTCCCAGACTTTACGCTTTTGACTCAATGGAATGCTAAAGCGATCACCAAAACCGCGTACTCCCTTTAATGTGCCGAAGTAGTTATCAAAAGAGCGGTTTTCCTGCGTCAAAATCACCACATGTTTAACATCCTGAATGCTACCTATTTCTACTTTGGCATCAATGGCAAGTGCTTTTTGGATACTTAAGGGAAAACTGGATAATGCAGCAGTGCCAAATAAAGTCTTGGCAGTATTCAGTACAAAATCACGACGGTTCATTATTTCATCCTTATTTATGTTTTTTATTATGGAGCACAGTGCATCGTGCAAGTATTTTTAGGCGGTTGTATAGGCTGCGGCGATGAGTCATCGTCCTTGCAAGCACTGAGCATGACACTGCTCATTATTAGAAAAAAACAAAAGAATTTAGACATGGGTGTCTCCATTGAAGAATGGAAACTAGTAAAAAGCTTGAAAATTACAACAATATGATGATTTGATGTCGATTCGATGAAGGCATAAAAAAACGCACCCGAAGATGCGTTTTAAATTAACAAATTTTTCGTTTTACAAACACTTACCAGCCTAATGCTTCTTGCTGTTTTTGAATCAGGGTCTGAATTCCTTTTTCAGCGACTTCCAACATGTCATTGGCTTGGGTACGCGTAAATGGTTTTTCTTCTGCTGTTCCCTGAATTTCAATAAATTCACCTGCCTGTGTCATCACCACATTCATATCAGTTTGACAATTTGAATCTTCTTCATAGCACAAATCCAGTAAAACTTGGTCTTGATAAATCCCAACCGAGATCGCAGCAACCAAGCCTTTCAGTGGATCTTGCTTAATTTTCTTTTTCTCAAGCAGCACATTCATGGCATCGATCAAAGCGACTGCTGCACCCGTAATGGCTGCGGTACGCGTACCACCATCGGCCTGAATCACATCACAGTCGATAGTAATGGTATTTTCACCCAATTTTTTCAAATCGACCATTGCACGAAGACTACGACCAATCAGACGCTGAATTTCCTGTGTACGGCCACTTTGTTTGCCACGTGCTGCTTCACGGTCACTACGAGTATGCGTAGAACGCGGCAACATGCCATATTCTGCCGTAACCCAGCCTTGCCCTTGCCCTTTTAAAAAGCGTGGTACCGAGTGATCAACGCTTGCCGTACACAATACCTTGGTATGACCGAATTCGACCAAAACCGAACCTTCAGCATAACGGGTGTAATTTCGCGTAATTTTTACATCACGTAATTGATCAAGTGCTCGTTGGTCAAGACGCATCATCTATCCTTTGTTTGCCGCTAATAAGATTGCAACATAGTATAGCAAAAGCCTTCAATAAAATTGGGCCGAATTTGGCCCAATCTTGTCTTTTTACAAAAGCACTTATTTTGCAAATGAAAATAGATTTTTCACTTTCTGAATCGTATTTGATACTTGATGGCTATAGCCATTTGGTAATGAACATTTCGCTAAACGCACCCAAACGCTCCAGAACTGTTTCATAAAGTTGGCTTCGTTATAGTTCACACCATATTCTTCACACAATGCTCTGATTTTAGGAGCAACTTCTGAGTAACGATTGGCAGGCATATCTGGAAATAAGTGATGTTCAATTTGATGACTTAAATTACCACTTAAGATATGCAAACCTTGAGTTCCGCTAAAGTTACTTGAACCGCGAATTTGACGTAAATACCATTGAGCACGAGTTTCGGTCTCGGTGTTATCTTCCTCAAAGGTTTCAGCATCTTCAGTAAAGTGACCGTTAAAAATCACAGCAGAAGACCATAGATTACGAATGATATTTGCAACCGCATTTCCAGCCAAGACAGGCAATGCATTTGGTCCAGCAATCAATGGGAAAAACACATAATCTTTCCCCACCTGACGAATCAATTTTTTGCGTAATTTGGTGGAATCTTGCCAAACTTGTTTCCATGTTTTGGTTTTATAGGCAATTGCATCTTCTAAATGCAGGTTTTGTACTCCTACATACCATTCAAAAAATACCATTAACTGAATGGCCATAGGAATATTCAATAAGAAACGAGGTTCCCATTTTTGTTGTTCACTGACGCGTAATAAACCATAACCGACATCATGATCTTTACCGACAATATTAGTATAGGTGTGATGGACATAGTTATGAGTGTGTTTCCAGTCATCACCCGTCGAAATAGTATCCCAGTCATAATTAGCACCATTTAAGCTTGGGTCATTCAGCCAGTCAAACTGACCATGCATGACATTGTGACCAAGCTCCATGTTTTCTACAATTTTGGAAATACCAAGTAAACCAGTCCCCAATAACCAAACGGGTGGAATCCAACCGCCAAACATGAGCATGCCACGCGAAGCAATTTCACTATAGCGTACAAAATTACGGATTTTATAAATATATTTAGCATCGGCTTCGCCTAAGTTATCCATCACTTCACGACGGATCTCTTCAACACGCTGACCAAATGCCTCAATTTGTTCTGGGGTTAAATAACTTGATTTACTGTTTAATGGAAATTTTACGGACATATTCATTATTTTTCTCCGAATCTATTCAAATGGACTGACGATTTTTTAAAGATTGATCACGACAGGACTCATCGCCTGACTGATACACAGTTTAATTTGGGTGTTATTGCCATGATCAATTTCACCCGTCAGTAAATTTTTGGTTGAACCACTGACTTTGGTACAAGTACAGGTATTACAAATGCCCATACGGCAACCATGTGAGGGGCGTAAACCCGCTTGTTCAGCACTTTCCAGTAAATTAGTATTGGCTTCAAATTCTTGCTGCGAGCGCAAAAAAGTAACGGGTTGAGCTTCAAGCGTTTCATCGACTACAGGTTGGAAATATTCCATATGCAGACGATCACTCAGATTGAATTCCGCAAAAATCGTTTTGGCTGCTTGCATCATGCCAGATGCGCCACACAGATAAGTGTGCTTTTGCTCTAAGTTACTAATCAACTTATTTAACAAATCAACAGTTAGATGCTGTTTTTGCTGTGTAGTATCGATGTGATGATAATGAATCGATGGATGATGATCAGCTAGACTTTGTAATTCCTGATGAAACGCTGCATCACGACTAAAATAAATCACATCAATTTGCGGTAGTTGTTGTTTAATCGCTTGCTGTAATAATGAATAAATCGCGGTAATACCACTGCCTGATGCAATGAGCAGTGCAGCGCTTTGATCCTGATGCAAGCAAAACTCACCCTGAGTTTGGGAAATCTCAATCACATCACCCGCGTGTAATTGGCTTATGGCACGTGAAACCACACCCTGAACTTTAACACCCAAATACAGATTGCCCTGAGCATCGATCTGCATCACAGAATAACTACGTTGATAACGCACACCTGCAACTACCACCGTTACCAGAACGCTTTGACCTGCCTTAAAATTGTGTGCTGCGAAGTTGCTATTTGGCTGTAAACAAATTTGATAAAGCTCGGGCGTGATCGCGGTTACTGAAGTCACCTGAGCTTTGACTTTTTTCCAAGTCCACATTGGGTTAACTTTTTCCAATATGAAATCGACAAAATCTTCACGAATCCATTGAGGCTGATAATTGGCTGCAATGTTCATACGTTCCTCGTTTGTATCTGGCTATTTATATGAGTGAACAAATGTTCTTTCAGTGAACATGTGTACACATTATTCTTTTTTTTTAATTCAGTCAACAGGTGTTCACTGATTTTTTATTGATTGATTTATTTTTTTGAAAGCAGGGCAGTTTTTGATAGACTCATGGCTGGTTTAACATAGGTCAGTTGCATGTCGATACGGGATGAACGTAAACAACAAAGTCGCCAAGCATTACTCGATGCAGCATTGCAATTGAGTACTGCTGGACGTTCATTTAGCAGTATTAGTTTACGTGAAGTCGCGCGTGAGGTCGGTTTGGTCCCTACTGCGTTTTATCGACATTTTCAGGACATGGATGCACTCGGTCAGGAATTGGTCGATCAGGTGGCACTACATATTAAAAATCTGATTCATCAACTTGGTCAGAGTTATTTGCACCAAGCCAAAGCCAACCCTCAAAGCAGTATCCAATTATTTGTTCAGGCAGTCATTCACAGTCCGCTCGAATGGCAATTTATGATTGCTGAACGTTGGGGTGGATCTTCTACTGTCCGCTATGCAATTGCCCGTGAAATTGAGGATTTGACAGAAGCTCTTACCACAGACCTGCGTAAATTGCCGACATTTGAACATATTCAAGACAATCAGGACCTTAAAGTACTTTCTACGATTCTGATTAATATGTCATTTACTTGGGCCATGACGTGGCTCAGTCTACCCCGACAATACGAAGGCGAAGCGTTACATCAGCAGCAACAGGCTTTTATCGAAAATGCTTCTACACAAGTTCGTTTGATTTTCCGTGGTATTGCCAACTGGGAATAAAGCAAAGGCCAAAAACCATTGGATAGCAAAAATATCTGTAAATTTCTTCAATCAGCTTGGTGAATTTACCAATTTGGCTTAATGTCAGTACATGCATGTATGTACTGCTGTAATAGGAACGGTTATGAATCCAGATCGCCATCAACAATTTTTAATTCGCAAAGAACGTATCTTAAGCGTTGCAGAAAAACTACTGTTGGAAAACAATCAGGAAATCACGCTAGATGAACTGGTTGCTGAACTGGATATTGCCAAAGGTACATTGTATAAACATTTTAAAAGTAAAAATGAACTACTACTGGAACTGGTCATCGAAAATGAGAAAAAACTCTTAGAAATCTCGCAAAAGCACAATAGTAATTTTAAGGAATATGCCCCGATCTATATGCTGCATCACTTGCTTGCGCCAGCACGAACTATTTTACTGCATCAGCTCGAGGAAAACCTGACGATGAGTGAGTCCAAACTCAATCATTTATTTAAAGAATTGTATGACATCCGTCAGGAACGTATTTTAGCGATTAAAGAAATTACTGAATCTTATTTAAAATCAGTTAATTATGATATGTCAATTCGAGATTATCTGTCTTATATCTGGTCATTGACCTATGGTGCAGCGTTACTGCTCAATTCAAGTTATTATCAACGTTCAATTGGTTCACGGCAAAAATTAATTAATCTTTATGTTAATCAGGCACTTTCTTTGCCAACACAGTCAATCAATTTGGATGCTTTTGAACTCGAAATTAAGCTGGATGATTTAAACAAGTAAAATATGAAAGTCCCTTTATCTGAACAATAGAGGGACTTTTATAACACTCAGGCTTATTTACCTGTACGTTCTTTCTCAATCAGATAATTGACAACTTGAATAACCTTGCCATCTTCACCCTGAACCACATATTTGCCGTTGACCACGACCGCAGGAACACCCGTTAACTGGTACTGTTGTGCCAATTTATTCGATTCTGCAATTTTTGCAGTAATTGGAAAAGAGTTGAACATACTATTAAATTTCTGTTCTGGAACACCATAACCTGCATAAAATTTAGCTAAAGATGCCTGATCAAAAATTTGCTGTCCTTGGTCATGAATCGCATGAAACAATGGCAAATGGGTTTTTTTACGAACATTCAAAGCTTCAGAAACATAATACGCGCGTGCGCCTTGTTCCCAAACCTTATTCATAGCAGCTGGCGTACGCAAAAAGTTTACATCTTTTGGAATCTGTTTTAACCATGTTTGCATATAAGGTTCAAGCTTGAAGCAGTGCGGGCAACCATACCAAAAAAACTCACGCACTTCGATTTTGCCTGGTACCGCTACCTTACCAGGATTGGCAACAACCGTATAATCCTTTCCTGCTACAAAATCAGCAGCCATCGCTGTGCCAGAAATTGCAATCATAGCGGCACAAAGACCACCAAATACAAACTTTTTCATTCGCTTTTTTTTCCTCTAAATCATTGTGTTGAGTTTATGCTCTAAATATAAAACAAATATGCTAAATTCGTTTTCCTTGTGTGAAGATTTTTAGCATATCTTTTAGCAAGCTGGTCGCTTTTTTCCGATTTCTGGTTACACTAACACTAGTAAACCAAACTTAACGATTGATGAAAACACTTATAAAAGAGGTGACACCATGTCGCAACTGAATGTTGATCCACAAGAAATCGCAAAATTTGAAGCACTCGCAGCCAAATGGTGGGATCAGCATTCCGAATTTCGTCCCTTACACCAAATCAATCCGTTGCGTTTGAACTGGATTGATGAACATGCAAATGGCATCGCTGGCAAAAAAGTGCTGGATGTCGGCTGCGGCGGCGGTATTTTAGCCGAAAGTATGGCGCGACGTGGTGCAGATGTATTGGGCATTGATATGGGTGAAGCGCCACTGAATGTCGCGCGTTTACACGCACAACAGGACAACGTTAAGAATATCGAATATCGTCAGATTCCTGTTGAAGAACTCGCTCAGGAACAAGCTGGACAATACGATGTGGTCACTTGTATGGAAATGATGGAGCATGTCCCTGATCCGGCATCTATCGTTAAGGCTTGTCAGACTTTGGTCAAACCTGGCGGTCATGTGTTTTTTTCAACGATTAACCGTAATCCAAAATCGTATTTATTTGCCATTATCGGCGCTGAATACCTTTTACGCTTATTGCCAAAAGGTACGCATGACTATCACAAATTTATTCGCCCTTCAGAAATGGCACATGATATTCGTGAAGCAGGCCTGACTTTAAAAGAAATGACAGGCTTACATTACAACCCCTTGACCAAGCATTATTGGCTTGCACCCAATGTGGATGTCAACTATATGGTACATACCGTCAAGGCTGCCACGGTATGAGCGCAGCAATGAAAGCCGTTCTATTTGATCTGGATGGTACTTTAATTGATACCGCCGCTGATTTTATTCGGATTATTCAATCCATGTGTCGCGAAGAACAACGCCCAGTCGTTGAGGCTGATCTGATTCGTACTCAGGTGTCTGAGGGCGCACGAGCGATGGTAAAATTGGTCTATCCAGAGTTAGAACTAGATGATCCTGTATTTTTACAGCATCGTCAGCGTTTTTTGGATATTTATGGTCAGCAGATTGTGGTGGATACTGATTTATTTTCAGGCATGTATCCATTGCTTGAAGAATTAGAGGCACATCAAATTCAGTGGGGTATTGTCACCAATAAGCCGCGTGGCTTAAGTGAACTGTTACTGGCTGAACTGAATTTAACTGAACGATGCAGTGTACTGGTGTGCCCTGAAGATGTGAGTAAGACCAAGCCCGACCCTGAGCCGATGTATCTAGCTGCCAAACAGTTAAATTTGTCTAGCGAGCACATCATTTATGTGGGTGATCATCCACGTGATATCGATGCTGGTCGCGCCGCCAAAATGTACACGATTTTGGCTGCCTATGGTTATTTGCCATTAGCATCTCAAGATGATCTGGACGCTTGGCAAGCCGATGCCATCGTGCAAGATGTTACTGAATTACACTGCTTGTTACGCCAATTACTACAGTTAAGTTCACAAAAACCCGTTAGTATGTGAGCAGTATCATCATAATTTGAATCAAATTTTAGGGAGGTTCACCATGAAATATTCAGAATATCAGCCTCGTACCGATTTATTAAAAGACCGTATTATTTTAATTACAGGTGCGGGTGATGGCATTGGTCGTGCTGTTGCCATGAGCTATGCGCTACACGGCGCAACAGTGGTATTACATGGTCGAACCCTCAATAAACTTGAAGTCATTTATGATGAAATTGAAAGTCTGGGCGCACCGCAACCTGCGATTTTACCGCTACAACTTTCCAGCGCATCGGTGCGTGATTATGAATTGTTGGTGAATACCCTTGAATCACAATTTGGTCGTCTGGATGGGATCTTGCATAACGCGGGAATGTTAGGTGAGCGTGTTCCTCTAGCCGATTATCCACCCCAAATCTGGGATGATGTCATGGCAGTCAATGTCCGTGCACCATTTATGCTTACCCAAGCATTGTTACCACTTTTACAAAAGTCAGATCATGCTTCCGTGGTATTTACTAGCTCTGGGGTTGGGCGTGAAGCACGGGCACTTTGGGGAGCGTATTCTGTTTCCAAAGTCGCCATCGAAGCGGTCAGTAAAATTTTTGCCGCAGAGCATATCCATCCTAACATTCGTTTTAATTGTATTAATCCGGGTGCAACTCGCACCGCCATGCGTGCAAAAGCCTATCCAGATGAAGATCCATTAAGCTTGCCTACTCCAGAATCGATTATGCCTGCCTATTTATACCTGATGGGTGATGATAGTTTGCATCTGGATGGTCAAAGTATCGATGCACAAGACTGAACCTAGTCTTACAAAAAAAATAAGCATTCTTCGGAATGTTTTTTTTTAGCACATTAATCGCATTTTTAAATCAAAATAAGAAAATTATTCGTTTTTACAAATTAAACAACTCACCTTATACTTGCTGCATGTTTGATGAGATCTCAAAGGAGAAAAACATGCGTGATACCGTTCATAAGAATCAAGTTATTCAATCGATTCGTCATTTACAGCTTTCAGAAAGTCTTGTGATTGCACTCGATGATGTTCAACAGGCAAAAGAAATTATCGTTATGCTGGATTCTTTGCAGCATTTTTCTGAACAATGGCATTAATTAGGTTTCACTTCACTTAAGAAGTGAAACCTATGTTAAACGTGTTTTAAAGCCAATTATTCAACCTCTGCCACAGCAATATCTGCTATTTATAAATTTATCCATCTTCAAATCTCTCAGACTTAAGACTTATCCTACTGGACAAAACAAATTAAAACAGTGCAAAATGCCTAGGCAAAAAGATCAGTCTTATCTTTATATTTTTAATTGAATTATTGCGCAATCTTCACAGTTTCTCTGCATTTTTTTTGTACATTAAAACCATGAAAAAGAAGTACGTCACCGAGGAAGCATGATGAAAAAGATTTTGACAGTTCTGGCATTATCTTTGACTGCACTAATGAGTACGGTAGCAGTGGCTGGACCGTATTTTGATCGTGATCATAGCAATGATTTTCCTCAGGCACGTAAAGAGGGTGGTTATGATCGCAATCATAATGATGACAATGAACTGATGCGTTCAGAACAACGCCGTATGCGTGAAGAACGTGGTGTACAACGTTTAAAACAGCATCGCTGGCAAGCAGGCTATGTCATGCCTCAACACTATCGCAGCAAAGGCTATAAAGTTGAATATAAGGATCACAATCTGCCAAAACCTGATCGTAATCAACAATGGTATAAAATCAACAATGACTATATTTTAGTCAACTCAGATACCAATGATATTATTCGGATTGTGGGTTTCTAAACGATTTAATTTTATTAAAGTTGTCTCTTTTTCTAGCCCAAATTCACATGCTCTTCTTAATCCAGCTCGATCTTTCACAATTTGCTATGGGCTCTTCACGGTTTCTCTGAAATTTGACCTTAACTTAAAACCATCAAAGATAAATTGAATGGTCACTCTGTTCCAATCTCTCAATATGATCACAAAATTCTAAAAAATCTTTGATCACCTCTAAGCTTTTTTAAAACAGTCTGATGATTAGGGTGTTTTTTTGCATCAGGCATTCCCCTTTAACGAATTTTGTTTAAAATCAGTTTATGTTTCTTCCTTTTTGAGTCGATTATGCAATTACACGAGACTGAGTCTACTTCTAGTACCACGCAAGATTATGTGCGTTGGTTCCGTCACTCAGCACCGTATATCAATGCACATCGAAATAAAACCTTTGTTTTAATGTTCGGCGGTGAAGCCGTTCAACACCTTAATTTTCAACATATTATTCATGATATTGCGTTATTGCATTCGTTGGGTATCCGACTAATTTTAGTCCACGGCGCACGTCCTCAAATTAATAAAAACCTGCAAGAAAAACAGATTGAGACACCAATTCATTTACATCGACGGGTTACGACACGCGAATCTCTAGGCTG
Organism: Acinetobacter sp. WU_MDCI_Axc73; assembly: GCF_025562455.1. Lineage (GTDB taxonomy): Bacteria > Pseudomonadota > Gammaproteobacteria > Pseudomonadales > Moraxellaceae > Acinetobacter. The sequence goes on along the minus strand of NZ_JAHPRO010000006.1, from coordinate 44,285 downwards.
TGTCATGAATGCAGTCGGTTCAATTCGCCTCGAAATCGAAGCCCTGCTCTCAATGGGACTCGCCAACTCACCGATGTTTGGAGCACGCATCGATGTGGTTTCAGGTAATTTTGTTACTGCCAAACCTTACGGCATTCGTGATGGTTTCGATTTTCAACTTACTGGTGAAGTTCGCAGTATCGACACCGATGCCATTCAACGCCATTTGGATAATCACAATATTGTGGTTTTGGGCCCAACGGGATATTCCACCACAGGTGAGGTGTTTAACCTGTTGGCAGAAGAAGTTGCCACCAAAACTGCAATTGCACTACAAGCCGACAAACTGATTTTTTTGGGCAATAAACAAGGCTTACTGGATGATCAGGGCAAAGTATTACGGGAACTCAATCCGCATCAATTAGACCATTATATTGAGCAATTTCAGCAAGATGATGATGAAATGTCGTTGCATTTACAGGGAGCGCAGCGTGCCTCACTGTCAGGCGTACATCGGGTGCATTTAATCTCTTATGCCTATGATGGTGCTTTAATTGAGGAGTTATTTACCCGTGACGGTATCGGTACCATGATTACCGATGCACATTATGAAGAAGTGCGTATGGCAACTATTCAAGATGTCGGTGGATTGATCAATCTACTTCGTCCACTGGAACAAGATGGTATTTTGGTCTATCGCTCACGCGAACGATTAGAAAGCGAAATTGGACAATTTGCCGTGATTGAACGTGATGGCATGATTCTCGCCTGTGCTGCCCTATATCCAATTCCCACAGCAAAAAATGAAATCCGCTCTGCTGAAATCGCCTGTGTCGCAGTGGATCCCGCTTATCGCAAGTCGAACCGTGGCAGTCAAATCCTACATTTCTTAGAAGAAAAAGCCCGACAAAATGGCATTTTACAATTATTTGTACTCACCACACGCACCGCACATTGGTTCTTGGAACAAGGTTTTCAGACTGCCAGTGTCGATGATCTACCGAATGCACGGCAGGAACTCTATAACTATCAACGTAATTCATTGGTATTTAAAAAAATGTTGATGTAAATCCTGATGTTCTTTTCTTGAAAAGCCATTCCATTGAGCACAATGAACTGGCTTTAGCCTCCCTATGTATATCTTTATTCCAACTAAGCTTAGTCATAAAATTTCTGTTGCGCTTTATCCAGATTATTGATTATTTTTTATAAGCTTATTCTTAGTTATAAAAACTTTTAAAATCAAATGATTAATAAAAAAATTTTAATCTTTAATCTTTCTTTTCAATGTTATTTTTTGCATATACTTAGCACTTTTTTTATTTATCCATTTTTTTTATAACTAATGTCAAAAAACTTATTTTTTATGCAATAGAAATGGTTTTAAGGTGTGCCCTCACCGCTTATTTTTAGATTTAGGGCAATTCACCTCATGATACGCATCCATTCTTCTTTGTGGTTCAAATTTTCAGTGATGACGGCGAGTATCGCAGGAATCATGATGATCAGTGGCTGTGCCAAAAAAGAAGCTCAGAAGCTCACCACCTTAAATATCGGGTTTCAAAAATATGGTTTATTGCCCATTGTCAAAGAACGCGGTGTACTCGATAAAGCTTTAAAAGCACAAGGAATCAACATCAAATGGGTTGAATTTCCTGCTGGTCCACAGCTTTTAGAAGGTTTAAATGTTGGGAGTGTGGTATTTGGGGAAGCTGGAGAAGCGCCTCCTATTTTTGCTCAAGCAGCCAACTCGAATTTGGTCTATGTTGCCAATCAGCCTGCTGCACCCAACGCTGAAGCACTGATTGTACCTAAAAACTCTACAATTCAATCCATTCAGGACTTAAAAGGTAAACGCGTCGCCTTAAATAAAGGCTCCAATGTACATTATCTATTACTTAAGCTTCTGGAAAAGAACCAATTAAGCCTGAATGACATCCATGTGGTGTATTTACCGCCTGCCGATGCCCGTGCTGCCTTTGAAAAAGGTGCGGTGGACGCATGGGTGATCTGGGATCCATTCTTTGCCGCGGCTGAACAACAAATTGGCGCACGTATCCTTGCCACTGGACAAAATCTAGTCAGCAACCATCAATTTTATCTGGCAGATCGCAAATTTTCCCAGAACCACCCTGATGTGCTGAAAACATTGGTCAATGAACTGAATAAAAGTACGGAATGGGTTAAGACTCATCAAGATAATGCCGCCGAACTTTTAGAAAAACCGACTGCACTGGATTTCAATATTCTAAAAACCTCAGTTTCACGCATGGGCTTTGGTGTGACGCCATTGTCGGCACAGGTGATTAACGAACAGCAACATGTAGCCGATGCTTTTTATCAACAAAAGTTAATTCCACAGTCGTTAAAAATTAAAGATGCCATTTTAACTAACGAAATTAAATAAAACCAATAGGATAAAAAATGATGATGAGCTTAAAACAGTGGAGTGTGATTGGTGCTATACACCTTGGATTAGGACTCAGTGCTTGTCAGAAAACCGAATCACATGCGCAAGCACAAAAAGAGGCCGATACAACCCATACCGTGCCAGTCCAAACCTTAACCATTGGTTTTCAAAAATCTTCGCTGAATTTTTTGATTGCCAAACAACAAAAAATTTATGAGCAGCAATTCCCAAACGCCAAAATTGAGTGGCGTGAATTTCCTGCTGGTCCACAAATGCTTGAAGCTTTAGCGGTGGGTGCCGTGGATTTTGGTGCGGTCGGTAATACGCCACCCATATTTGCACAGGCCGCTGATAAAGATCTGAGCTATGTCGGTTATGAGGTGGTTCCTGCAAATTCTCAGGCACTGCTTATTCCACTCAATAGTACGCTGAGATCCATTGAAGATCTTAAAGGTAAGCGCATTGCAGTACAAAAAGGCTCAAGTGCGCATGAACTGTTGGCCAAAGTTCTGCAAAAAGCAGGTTTAAGTTGGCAGGACATTCAACCTGTCTGGCTACCTCCAGCCGATGCACGTGCCGCGTTTGACAAAGGTGTGGTTGATGTCTGGGCAATCTGGGAACCCTACTTAAGTACTACTGAGCTTAAAGGTCATGCCAAATCACTGATTGATGGGACTGCATTTCCAACGACTTACTCTTTCTATATCGGTAATCCTAAGTTTATCCAACAACATCCAGATGCAACACAAAAGGTTCTAAATGGTTTAAATCAAGCAGATCAATGGTTTGTAAAACATCAGACCGAAGGCTTAAATATTTATGCTCAAAGTACGGGGCTGGATACTCAAATAGCTAAAGCGGTACTGGACAAACGGTACAAGCCATCTCCCGTTCAACCTTTAACTCCAGAAGTTACCAAAGCTCAGCAGAGTATTGCCGACCTGTTTCAGCAGGTTCAGCTCATTCCAAAAGGTATTCAGGTGAATCAAACCATCTGGACACCAAAAGCTTCTTAGTTCTTAGACCTTTTAAACACACACGCAATTTTATCAAAAAGCATTTAAAGGAAGTTGATATGAATATTTTCTGGTTTATTCCCACTCACGGTGACAGTCGTTATTTAGGAACCAGCAAGGGCGCACGTCAAGTAGATCATGCATATATGAAACAAATTGCAGTGGCGGTTGATCATCTGGGCTATAGTGGCGTTCTTATTCCAACGGGACGCTCATGTGAAGATCCTTGGATTACTGCGGCTAGTCTGATTGATGCAACCAAGAATTTGAAATTTCTGGTGGCACTTCGCCCAGGGATTACCACCCCTGCACTGGCAGCACGTATGGCAGCCACCTTTGATCGATTATCTGGCGGTCGCGTGTTGCTGAATCTGGTGACAGGTGGTGATGAGCAGGAACTTAAGGGCGATGGCCTATATGAAGACCATTCAACACGTTATCAAACTGCAAGTGAATATGTAAAAATCTGGCGTGAAATCCTGACGCGTTCACATACAGGCGAGTCATTTACCTTCAATGGCGAACGTTTGAGCGTCGATGAAGCCAAACTGCTCTATCCACCGATTCAAAAACCTTATCCACCATTGTGGTTTGGTGGTTCATCAGATGCGGCTTCAGAACTGGCAGCTGAGCAAGTGGATACCTATTTGACTTGGGGAGAGCCTCCTGCGGCAGTTAAAGAAAAAATTGAAGGGATGAAAGCAAAAGCCGCTGCCAAAGGACGTACCCTGAATTATGGTATTCGTTTGCATGTCATTGTGCGTGAAACCACTGAACAAGCTTGGACTGCTGCCAACGAACTTATTCAATATCTCGATGATGACACCATCGCAACCGCACAAAAGAAATTTGCGCAAATGGATTCCGTCGGTCAGCAGCGCATGGCGGCACTACACGGCGGTCAACGTGACAAACTTGAAGTTTCTCCAAACTTATGGGCAGGCATTGGGCTGGTTCGTGGTGGTGCAGGTACCGCATTGGTAGGTGATCCAGAAACAGTTGCTGCGCGCATTCAAGAATATGCAGACTTAGGTATTGACACTTTTATCTTCTCTGGCTACCCGCATCTGGAAGAATCAATTCGTTTTGCTGAACTGGTGTTTCCACTGCTTCCACTCCAAACCCGTGAGAAACTGGCGCAACCGAACCTTACAGGACCATTCGGTGAAATTATTGCCAACAACTATGCACCTGATCAGACCATAAAAGAAAAAGCGGTCAAGGAGCCTGTATGAGTGTAAATAAAGTTTCAACTATTGTTTCACGTGGAACAATAGCCATTTTTAAACGCAGCTTACCGTGGTTGTTTCCAATCGTATTAATCCTGATCTGGCAACTGGCATCAACCACAGGAATCCTGCAAAGTCGCGTCTTGCCTGCACCCACGGCGGTGGTTAGTGCATTTTGGCATCTGCTGGTCAGTGGTGAACTTTGGCATCATGTCAAAGTCAGTGCAGGTCGAGCGTTGCTCGGTCTGTTCGTTGGGGGTGGATTAGGGCTACTGTTAGGACTACTCAATGGTTCATCCAAAACTGCCTCAACTTTACTCGACACAACTTTACAGATGATTCGCAATATTCCTGCTTTAGCGCTGATTCCTTTAGTGATCTTGTGGTTCGGCATTGATGAAACAGCTAAATTGTTTCTGGTCGCAGTTGGAGTATTTTTCCCAATGTATATCAATACCTATCATGGTATTCGTTCAGTCGATCCACAATTGATCGAAATGGGAAAAAGCTATGGCTTAACCCGCTGGCAACTGTATAAGGACATCATTTTACCGGGTGCGATGCCGTCCATTCTGGTTGGATTACGCTTTGCACTGGGGCTGGTTTGGGTACTTTTGATTGTGGCAGAAACGATTTCAGCACAGTCTGGTATTGGTTATATGACCATGAACGCACGTGAATTTTTACAGACCGATGTGGTATTGGTCGGGATTTTACTTTATGCCCTACTGGGCAAACTTGCTGATGTTCTAGCACAGGGGCTTGAACGTTATTTATTGCGCTGGCATGCAGGCTATCAATCATAAATTCGAGGGTTTAGTCATGACCAATTTAAATTTACCGTTATATCCAGATCCGCCAGCGAACCGACATCTTGAAACACCTGTTCAAGTTAAAGATGCAGTGATTGGTGCCGAAATCAATATTGAACAATTACATAAATTTTATGGTCAGGTTAAGGTACTAGAAGATCTTGATCTGCATATTCAACCGGGTGAGTTTGTTGCAATTGTAGGTCGAAGTGGCTGTGGCAAGAGTACTCTTCTCCGCTTAATTGCAGATCTGGAGCAACCCAGTTATGGCGAAATTAAGTTCAAATCTGTACGAAATTTTCGTGAAGGAATTACCAGTGACGATATTCGGGTAATGTTTCAGGATCCACGCCTCTTGCCTTGGAAAAGTATTTTACAAAATGCGCAATTAGGTTTAGCCAAAGATAAACGTGATATTGCCGAACAGTTATTGGAAAAAGTAGGTCTAAAAGATAAAGCAGGACAATGGCCGTCACAACTGTCAGGTGGTCAAAGACAACGTACGGCGTTAGCTCGAGCATTATCGCATTCACCACGTATCTTGCTTTTGGATGAACCCTTAGGTGCACTCGATGCTCTGACTCGTCTGGAAATGCAAAATCTGATAGAACGTTTATGGAAAGAACAAGGTTTTACCGCCATTTTAGTCACGCATGATGTCAGTGAAGCAGTACAACTCGCTGATAAAATTATTTTGCTAGATAAAGGCCATATTGCGCATAGTTTTGAGGTCAATCTACCTCGACCACGCAGAAAAGGTGCTGAATTTGCAGAGTTAGAACGACGTGTATTAGACGCTATTTTAACAAACGAATTAATGGATGTGCCGAGCAAGGAACACCACTAGTACAATCTACCCCAGATAATGCTAGATTGAGGTGCATGTGCCTCGGCTTCACTTTGAGTTCGATTCAATACCGTGGGCCGTGGCATTTAGCTGAGTTAAATGCTCAGCTATATGCCGCCTCATCGCTCCTAGCTCGATAACTTCGATACACATCAGCACATTTAATTGTTAAGACCGTGGACTAAGCGGTTGAATATTTTGATCATCATGCGCTGTAGTACCTGTCTGGTTTAAAGTCTGTTGATTTCGATTCAACAATAAATTCAGTATAATCGCAGCCAGCGTCGCAGTTCCAATTCCTCCTAGATCAAACGAACCGATATGTAAACTGAAATTTCCTGCACCCATGATCAAACTCACCGCGGCAATAATCAGGGTGCTGTTTTGACTAAAATCAACCCGATTATCAATCCAGATTTTAGCTCCCGCCACTGTAATCAAACCAAATACCACGATCGAAGCGCCACCGAGTAAAGCAACTGGAATCGTATGAATCACGGCACCAAATTTAGGGGAAAGGCCTAGTAAAATGGCAAATATTCCTGCAACAACAAATACGGTAGTCGAATAAACTTTGGTTACCGCCATCACGCCGATATTTTCAGCATAAGTGGTCATCCCTGTCCCGCCAATTGAGGCAGACATAGTGGTACACAACCCATCAGCAAAAAAACCGCGCCCCATATACGGTGAAAGATTGCGTCCAGTCATGGCAGAAACAGCCTTAAAATGACCCAGATTTTCTGCTACTAAAATCAAGGCAACAGGGGCAATCAGCAAAATAGCATTGGCTTGAAAAACAGGAGTCTGGAAGGTAGGTAAGCCAAACCAAGCCGCTTGCGCAATTGGCGTAAAATCAATGGGTTTACCCCATCCCAATACATTGGCAAAGATGAAATACGCAAAATAAGCCACACACAACCCGACCAGTAATAGCAAACGCCGAAGCATGCCTCTGGTGAATACCGCCACTGCGCTGATACATAGAATAGTCAGAACGGCCATCCATGTATCAAAACCATTACTAGAGACTCCTTTGATGGTCACGGGGGCAAGATTTAATCCGATGATCATGACGATTGCACCGGTGACAATCGGGGGCATCAATTTTTCAATCCATGCCGTACCTGTACGCATCACCACCAAACCAATCAGCGCATAAATAACTCCGCAGACAACAGTTCCTCCCAAAGCCAAAGCCAGATTTGGGTTTGCTCCAATACCGTTGTAGCCTGTTGCAGCGGCAACCGCGGCAATAAATGCAAAGCTTGAACCCAAATAACTCGGTAAACGCCCACCCGTAATCAAAAAGAATAAAATGGTACCAAAACCAGTAATAAAAATCGTTAGATTAGGATCAAAACCCATCAATAACGGTGCCAGCACAGTTGCCCCAAACATGGCGAAAGCATGTTGTAAGCCAAGTACAATGCTTTTTCCTGCGGGAAGATATTCATCAATCTGAACAGGATTTTGATCCAGATTGCCTTGATAAGGTTTAAATTTGACAAACCACGGTTCTTGACTCGACATCGCTATTTCTCCTCATTTCACATGAGATTTAAGCTACATAATGGGGTTCACAATAGTTGCGGTTAAAATACATGAGGGGATTTTGTCCCTGACCATACTGGATCGCCTTGACCTCGCAGAAAAAGACATCGTGGCTACCAACAGATAAACTCTGCACCACCTCACAATCAAACGACACCAAAGCATCCTCTAAAACAGGCGCTTGAGTGACCAATGTTTGCCATTCTCCCTGAGCAAAGCGTTCAGGCATTGGCGTTTTACCACCAAAAAGATTAGATAGAGTGGTCTGATGTGCAGCCAGCGTATTGACACATAGCACCTGATTTTTCTGAAAAGTTTCAAATACTGAGGCAGAACGGTTTAAACACACCAATAATGTAGGAGGTGTATCCGTGACACTGCACACGGCAGAAGCAGTAAAACCTGATTTTCCTGCAACCCCATCGGTGGTAATCACATTAACCGCAGCGCCTAAATTTGACATGCCCTGTCGAAAGGCTTGTGGATCAACCTTTAAATGAGTCGAACGATTAGATGGTGTATTTGTTTTAAGCAAACTTTTCAGCTGATTTGTGGTTTGTGTTAATACAGTCATTGCTGATCTCCCCCTCAAAACATTAAAGTTATGAGGATTCACGTATGTTATTTAACAGCATAAAGAAATTGGTTTTTGGTGTAGTTAAACGTGTGCAATTGACGCGATTTCAACAAGTGCATCAGGTTTGACCAAGCCCACCTGAATGCAGTAACGTGCTGGACGTTCATCTGGAAAATATTCCGCATAAACCTGATTTATCGCGGCATAATCTGCCCAGTCTCTTAAAAAAATATGGTTAAAGGTGACATCTTTTAAACTGCCTCCCGCATTGCTCAAAATGCTCTTGATGGCTTCTAACACATGGCGGGTTTGTGCGGCGGCATCTCCAACATGTAGGACATTGTTATTTTCATCAAAAGCTAAAATCCCTGAGACATATACGATATTATCGGCTTTGGTTGCAGGTACATAAGGGGCTAAAGGCGGTGGTGTTCCTGCTGGTAATACAATTTCTTTAGGCATGGCGATACTTCCTTAAGCGGTCTTGGCTAATTGTTGGTTATGTTGAAATGTATCGACGAAACTTTGTGTATCTGACACCCAGCCAAAAAAGGTTTTGATGTTGTACATGCTGGCAGTATGCATTTCGGGTGGGCCAGCCTGATAACAGGCATCGTCTAAGGCCACCCCGAAATATTCGAGAAAAAAACCATCTCGCAAAGTCGACTCTACACAGACATTGGTGGCAATCCCGACAAACACCAAATTACGAATCCCACGAGCACGTAACATGCTGTCGAGTGCGGTATTGAAGAAACCGCTATATCGTGGTTTTTCAATCACAATGTCTTGTGCAGTAGGTTGTAACTCATCAATCAGTTCAAAATCCCAACCGCCTTTTGCCAGTAATTTACCCTGTAGCTCAGGCTGCTTACGCATGGTTTTCAGTGCATTGGATTTATGAAAATTAGGGGACCCTACACCACCCGCTTCGATATATTGATGATCCCAACCATTTTTAAAGTAAATGACTTGAATCCCCGCGGCATGTGCTGCTGCAATCGCTTTTTTAATATTTGCAACCACGGGTTTGGTTTTGGAGACATCAAAACCCGCCAAATCCAGATAGCCTCCGATAGAGGTATAAGCATTTTGCATATCAATCACGATTAAGGCCGTCTGCTCTGGTGCAAGTTGAATAGCTTCAGGTTCCGCTTTTAATACACGACCTGTGCCTGCACGTTCGGTAAAATCTGTAAGAATGGTATTCATGCGCTTTTCTCCAGTGGACTTAAGCTTTGATATTCGGCAACGGCGTCCTGACGAGATTTCATCAGCGGTTGAATCCGCTCACCAAAATCTTCAATGCCTTGTACAAAATCATCAAAGGTCAGCAAGATGCCTTCTGTCCCTTGAATCTCAGCAATTTCATCCAGCATGGCTGCGACCTTCTCATACGAACCTACTAGTGTTCCCATATTGATATTGACGGGGGAAACACTAGATGCCATTTGACGAATATTGGTATCTGTACCCGATTTGGTGTCTTTGCCGCCCTGATTCATCAGCCAATTGATCGCCTCTACATCGGCACCATCGTTATAGCTTTGCCACTTAGCCAGAGCGTCAGCATCGGTTTCTGCCGCAATTACCATAAACAGCACATAGGTTTGAACATCTCGTCCAGTCTGATCCGTAAAATGTTTTAAGCGGTCATTAATATCGGCATAGGCCGTTGGGGTATTTAAACCTTTGCCAAACACAAAATTATAGTCGGCATGTTGGGCGGAAAATTCGAGCCCTGTATCGGATTGTCCTGCACATATAATCTTCATGTCAGCCTGAGGTAATGGACTGACACGACAGTCTTCCATCTGGAAATGCTCGCCTTTAAAGTCCGACTGTCCTGTCGCCCAAAGTTCTCGGAGAATCTGCACATACTCAGATAAATACTCGTAACGTTTCGCAAAGTATTCATCGCCTGGCCACATGCCCATTTGACTATATTCAGGGGCTTGCCAACCTGTCACTACATTAAGACCAAAGCGTCCATTGGAGATTGAATCGATGGTCGAGGCCATACGCGCCACAATCGCAGGTGCCATGACCAAAGTCGCAGCTGTCGCATAAATTTTGATTTTGCTCGTGACCGCAGCCAGTCCTGCCATCAGAGTAAAAGTTTCGAGGTTATGATCCCAAAATTCAGTTTTTCCACCAAATCCACGCAACTTGATCATAGACAGTGCAAAATCAAAACCATAATGTTCAGCACGTTGTACGATTTGCTTATTGAGTTCAAAAGTGGGCATATATTGTGGCGCATTTTCTGAAAGCAGCCAGCCATTGTTTCCGATTGGACAAAAAACACCTATTTTCATTTGGTCAATCCTCTTGGGAAGATGTAATTCATGGATGACTTGAGCACTCGCTAAAACTCATCGATTCAATTTTTAAGAATGGCCATTTCTTATTATTTTCTAATGCATACACCATGCCAACTTCGTTTTATTCATAATTTATAAGTATTTGAATAAAACATATGGTCAAATTGTTTTTACCGTTTAGTAAAATTATGGCGCACAAACATGCACTATTTGAGTGAAAAGTGAGTCAATAACGTGCAAAAAAACAGCAAAACCATGATCATGGCATTCGACTAAAATTTATATAATATGTTTGCTTTTTAAACAAAAAGATGCTGAAATTTCAAACAACTCTTGCAAGATGAAGCACTTATTTTTTCTTCTCGGGCAGAAAAATAAATTTAGGCTGTGCACAAATCGCACGCTTTACCTTACAATCCTCTTGAACCGTCTAAACTAGTTATGCCAATGGAACAAAAAAAGAGTACGCAAAAACGAAATCAGTTGCTCAGTGCTGCGCTGGATGTCTTTTCAACTTACGGTTTTAGCGGGGCAAGTCTGGATGAAATTGCTCAACTGGCAAATATGCATAAGTCTAATATTTTCTATTATTATGAAAATAAAGAAGCACTTTATGTGGAAGTGCTGACGACGGTTTTACAAAAATGGCTGGCACCTCTACAAACACTGGAAGTCGAACTCGAACCAACAGAAGCACTGGCGCATTATTTGATTCAAAAAATAGAAGTGTCACGGACTCAACCTAAAGCCTCTAAACTGTTTGCCCTAGAAATTATTCAAGGTGCGCCGCATATTTTGGAAATTTTAAAAGGACCTCTAAAAAAACTATTTAAGCGCAAAGCCAAAGTTATTCAGACTTGGCAAGAACAAGGCAAAATTTCTGTTGATATTGATCCTGAACTCTTGATTTTAAATATCTGGGCAATTACTCAGAACTATGCAGATTTTAGTATGCAGATGGAAATGGTCACAGGAAAGACTCTTCGCAATCGAAGTATGCAACAACGTGCCATTGAACATACGGTACATATGATGCTTTACGGTGTATTACCACGTCCTACAGCTTGATCTTTATCGGTTCTAGTTAGAGATTTAGATTAAATTTGACGAGACTCATCACAGCGCATTTCGCTATGATTTGAACTGTGATGAAGATCGATCAAATCTGCTGTAAAAATTTTAAAATCCGCTGATTAACCAAAGTAGCTTGAGTTACCGTTGAAGCATGTCCACCTTCAGCCATCAAATAGAGTTCGGCCTGAGGTACTAATTTCCAGAGTTTTAAACTTTGTTGATACGGCACTAGCATATCATCTTGATTTGCAATTAAAAGAACAGACTTTTGAGTAAGCATCTTTAAATGCTCAGATGTGATTTGAAAATGCGTTAATGCTGCTATACGTCGCATCACATTTTGAATTGGTGGAAAGTCCTGTTGTTGTTTTTGTTCTTGTTGTTCAATATCGAGGTAATATTGAGAAATCCAACTTGGCGGATATAAAAATAATGCTTGTGCAGCCACATAGGCAGCAATACCTGCATGTTCCAGTAAAGCCAGTCGGGTTTGGAAACATTTTAAAGTATGGGGATCTAAATCTACCCAGCCATTAATGATGGTTAAACTTTGCATATTTAATCTAGATGTACCAAGCAACTGAGTTAATTCCAGTCCAATAAATCCGCCTATCGCATGACCAATAAAATGGAACTGGTGAATATCAAGTTGCAGCAATAGATTTTTAATCTGCTCGGCTAAATCCAGAAAAGAATATGTTTCTGACAATAAAGCACTATCAGCATGACAGCCTTCATGATCATAAATCAAAACATTGTAAACTTGCTGAAAAGCAGCTATCTGTGGCTGCCAAAACTGACCGTGTCCACCCAGACCCGAAGAAAAAACCACATATTCCTGACTGGCATTTAAAGCGGGATAAAGTTGATAGTTCATTTTAAACCATTTGGTAAAAATTAATATGTCTATCTATCAGCAAAATTTATGCCTTTTTCTTGAAACTCCATCCACTATTATTAGAAATACCGTTGATATAAGGCCAACATTTTTTGTGCGCCCAGAAGTAAATTGGCTTCCCAATCCAAATGTGCCGTATCATTGGCGCCATCACTAATATATTTGACTGAAATACAGCGGACGCCTAATTTTTTACAAACTTTGGCAATCGCATACACTTCCATATCCACCAGATCACAGTTGAGCTTGGGTGCACCCGTTTCAAAAGAATCACCTGTACCGCAAATGCCTTTTGGCAATTCTGAAAAAAAGGGTTGAAGTTCGATTTCAGCGGGAAATTGCTGATCCAAAGGCGTTGTTCCAATTGCAAAGCCCAAAGGAGATACGTCCATATCACGTTGCACCACCTGACTGACTTCAACCAATGTATGTGCATCAAACGTAGCACTGCCTGCACTACCTAAATTCAACAGCACATCACATCCCGTTTTTTGAATCACATCAAATGCAGTATAGGTCGCATTGATTTTACCAATACCACTGTAATGGACGGTAATACCCGCCTGCTCAAATAGACCTTTGGATTCATCAGGAATTGCCATGATCAGCGCAACTTTCATGTTGTATTCTCTTCGTTTCATTACAGCGCATTTAAGCTGATCAATGTTGTATATACAACTTTATCTAAAAAGAATTAATGATTTTCCTGCTGCTGTTTCCAAATCTGTAAGCAAGGAGAAAAAAATAATTGTCCTGTATATGCACCACGAATGGTTTTTAAAGTGACCAATACCCATAAACCCAATAGCAACATCATCAAACCGTGGACAATCACCGTCAAACTACTCCATTGTAATTGTAACGCCAATTGTTGCAGTGCCAAGATAAACACTCCCAAAGGAAAGGTTAGCCCCCACCAGCCCAAATTAAATGGAATGCCCTGTCGCAAATGATGCAAACTTGCAAAAATCGCAATACCTAGCCACCAGATGCCGACTCCCATAAACACCAGACCAATGAATAAACCACTATGCTGCAAAAAAGGCCCAAGCATGTGTAAATTATGTTGTTGCAAAACCTGTGGAGCAGCCTGTCCAAGTAACAGCATTGCCAGCGCTCCCGTTCCAATCGGGCCGATCGATAACCAGCTTGAAATCGCTAATTCTTTTTGGGGGATCTGATGTAAGGCCAAGCGTAAAACCAAAATGGCCAAAACTAAAAAGGCAGGTAATACAGACATGCCCCAGAGGATGTAACTGCCCCATAAGATTGCGACAGCATTGGGTAAATGTGGCGCAACATTCAAAATTAAGCCCCCAGAACTTGCGGCAACTTCTGCGGCGACAATAGGAAGCAACCACATTGCGGTCATGGTCGGTAGTGTATGTTGCTGACGACTAAACATACAAAATGGCACGATCCATCCTACCAAAATCGCCAATAGCACATCTAGATACCAAAGTTTAAGCGCAATAAGAACAGCAAATTCACCAAAAAGAGGCAATCCATAGGTTAAAAAACCATTGAGAACCGTTGCCAGTGCCATTGGAATCGTACCAAGAAACAAACTCATAGTGGGATGATTCAAAATCTGCTTGGCTTCTTCAGGGTAGAAAAACCAGCGTGCAAGATACAGCACACTAAAAACAATGAACAATACGCTATTGAATATCCATAACATCATGCCAAGACGATAAAATAAACTGGATGCGAAAGGGAAATGTGCCAATATCAAGGCTACAACGCCCGTACCCATGACCACCGCAAACCAATTGGGGGTAAACTCGCGAATCAATTTCTGCTTCAATTGCATTTGATCAAATAGAATATTCATTCAATTCATCTCATCGTCTGATAAGGACATCATAATCAAAGTTTAAAATAAGAAAAATTGATTTATTTTTAATCTAATTATCAATATTATTTATAATAAGAAAAAAGATAGCGCTTTTTGCCTGCATAAAAACGCAACAATAGCACCAAGCCCTCAGTTTATGGCAATATAGAGGACTTTCAAAAATTAGCTTCATTGACATCCATGAAACTGCTCCGCCTGAATGCCTTATCGCCAAATTTTAAGTTGCCTGCGACCGCGGTCACAATTGGCAACTTTGACGGTGTCCATTTGGGGCATCAGGCGATGATCGCGCAACTGAAAAAAATTGCACAATCAAACGGTTTAAAAACGCTAGTGATGATCTTTGAGCCACAACCCCTTGAATATTTTAAAGGATTTGATGCGCCACCACGGATTAGTTCGCTTCGAGAAAAAGTCGAATATTTGACTGAATTAGGTGTAGACTATATTGCTATTGCCAAATTTGATGAACAATTTCGCGGTCTAAGCGCGCAACAATTTGCAGATTTACTACATTTTAAACTCAATGCGCAGCAACTGATTTTGGGCGATGATTTCCATTTTGGTAAAAATCGTCAGGGCAATAGCGAGTTTTTACGTGATTACGGCTTTCAAGTCACCAATTTAGATACCATTGAATATCATGGTGACCGAGTCAGCTCTACCCGCATTCGTCAGGTTTTAGCCGAAGGTGATTTGGCTCTAGCAGCACAGCTGTTGGGGCGTCCTTATAGCATTATAGGTCGAGTGCAATATGGCGATCAGATTGGCAGAACCATTAATTTCCCTACCATTAATGTGCGTTTAAACCGTCATAAACCCTGTTTAAGTGGAATTTATGGGGTGGATGTGGTCTGTGAAAACACTTCTCTACGCGATAAAGTACAAAGTGATGATCCTACACAGACAGGCATTGCAGGCTACCACCCCGACAGTTTATTTGGTGCAGGCCATGTTGGCACACGCCCTGCCATCAAACAGGAACATCCTGAATGGCGATTGGAAGTACATTTCCCGGAAGTTTCTGCTAATCTGTATGGCCTGTTGATGCGAGTGACGTTTCTAAACTTTTTACATGGTGAACGAAATTATCCATCGCTAGACGCGCTGAAAGCTGGAATTGACCAAGATGTGGAGGATCTGCTTGAATTTCGAAAGCAATGCCCACAATTCCCTTTTTAATCTTGATTTTTTTTTGATGCTAAAATACGTCAGCTTTAACGCTGATCGAACTGGAAGACAACTTGCATGAGCGATAAGCAAACTCCTGAAAATGCAGTGGATTATAAAGCCACGCTAAACCTGCCGGGCACCGAATTTGCCATGAAAGCCAACTTGGCCGTGCGCGAAGTCAAATGGTTAGAAGAGTGGTATGCCGACAACATTTATCAGAAGATTCGTGCAGCGCGTATTGGCAAGAAAAAATATGTTTTACATGATGGCCCCCCTTATGCCAATGGTCAGATCCATTTGGGTCATGCGGTCAACAAAGTCTTAAAAGATATTATTGTTAAAAGCCGTGTAATGGATGGCTTTGATGCACCTTATGTCCCAGGTTGGGACTGTCACGGTTTACCGATTGAGCTAAAAGTCGAAGAAAAAGTCGGCAAAGTCGGTGTGAAAGTCGATGCTTCGACCTTCCGTAAAGCCTGCCGTGAATACGCCATGAGTCAGGTTGATTTACAGCGCAAAGACTTTATCCGTATGGGCGTGTTTGGTGACTGGCAAGATCCGTATCTGACCATGAACTTTAAACAAGAAGCAGATATTGTCCGTGCTTTGGGTGAAATTCAGAAAGCAGGTCATATCGAGCCAGGCTTAAAACCAGTGAACTGGTGTATCGATTGTGGTTCTGCGCTGGCAGAAGCAGAAGTTGAATATGAAGATAAAAAATCAGATGCGATTGATGTTGGTTTTGGCGTCGTTGATCTGAGTGATCTGGCTCAACGTTTAAATGTCGAAGTTTCAGTGCCAACAGATATCGTCATCTGGACCACGACACCGTGGACTTTACCTGCTAACCAAGCGGTCTCATTACATGCTGAAATTGAATATCAACTGGTTCAGGTGAATAGTGATCGTGGCGTGCAAAACCTCATTTTGGCCAAAGATCTGGTTGAATCTGCTATTGCTCGTTACAAGCTCGAGAATCCAGTGGTATTGGCTGATTTTAAAGGTGCGGTGCTTGAACTGCTTCAATTACAACATCCACTATTAGCAGATCGTCAGGTTCCTGTAATTTTAGGTGAACATGTCATTGCCACCAGTGGTACAGGTGCCGTACATACTGCGCCAGGCCACGGTGCAGACGACTATAAAGTGGGTTTGATTTACAATCTCAAAGTCGATAATCCAGTCGGTGGCAATGGTGTATATCTACCAACTTCGCCAATTTTCTCGGGCGAGCATATCTACAAAGCCAATCCACAGATTATTGAAGCATTGGCGACAGTGGGTCGTCTTTGGGCACACCAACCAATTGTGCATAGCTATCCGCATTGCTGGCGCCACAAAACCCCAATTATCTTCCGTGCAACTCCACAATGGTTTATCAGCATGGATGCCAAAGGTCTCCGTGAATGTGCCCTCAATGCGATTGAAAATGACATCAGTTTTGTACCCGACTGGGGTAAAAATCGAATCGAGTCGATGATTGAAGGTCGTCCAGACTGGTGTATCTCACGTCAACGGACTTGGGGTGTGCCTATTCCATTCTTTGTGCATAAAGACACCAATGAGCTTCACCCACGTACCCCTGAGCTGATTGAAGAAGTCGCAAAGCTGATCGAGCAAGAAGGCATCGATGCTTGGTTTAAGCGTGAGGCCAAAGACTTTATTGGTGCCGATGCTGAACAATACAATGCGGTTCGCGATACATTGGATGTCTGGTTTGACTCTGGTACAACCCATTATGCAGTGCTACGTCAGCGCGAAGAACTCACCGATCCTGCCGATTTATATCTGGAAGGTTCAGACCAACATCGTGGTTGGTTCCAGTCCTCATTGCTGACCTCGATTGCCATCAATCAACGTGCACCATATAAAGGTCTGCTCACACATGGTTTCGTGGTCGATGAAAAAGGCCGTAAGATGTCCAAATCTTTAGGCAATATCATTACCCCACAAGACATCATCAAAGATATGGGGGCTGATGGTCTGCGTTTCTGGATTGCATCGAGTGACTATCGTTATGAAATGACCGCAGGTAAAGAAATCTTCAGCCGTGCCTCAGATGGTTATCGTCGTATCCGTAATACCTTACGTTTCTTACTGGCCAACTTGAATGGCTTTAAACCATCAAGTGATGCTTTACCAGTCGATCAACTGATTGCATTGGATCAATACATCCTACAACGTGCTGCTGAAGTTCAAAAAACCATTCAGCAAGCGTATGAAGATATGAACTTCCATATCGTCTGTAGCGCCTTGACCAACTTCTGCATTAATGACTTGGGTGGTTTTTATCTCGATATCATTAAAGATCGTCAGTACACCACCAAAGCAGATTCACAAGCTCGTCATTCTGCGCAAACTGCACTGTATCATCTGGTACAGGCTTTTGTTCGCTGGATGGCACCGATTTTAAGCTTTACTGCCCAAGAAGCATGGCCACTCATCCCAGAACAAACTGAGCAATATGTCTTTACAGCTGAATGGTACAACATTCCAGTGGCGTCAACAGCGAACCTGATTTCAGAAGCCAATTGGCAAACATTAATTAGCGTAAAATCAGCAGTAAATAAACAGATTGAAGCAGCACGTAATGCCAAACTGGTGGGCAGTAATCTTTCAGCCAAGGTAGACATCTGGGCCAAAGATGAACTTCAAAGCGTATTAAACCAGTTGGGTGATGAGCTACGTTTTGTCTTGATCACCTCTCAAGTCAAGGTTTACCCGTATGCAGAACAAGGGGAAACCACTGAGATGGATGGCCTACGTGTCCAAATTTCGGCGGCTGAAGGCGAAAAATGTGTCCGCTGTTGGCATGTACTGCCAGATGTGAATACACATGCAGATCATCCTGGTTTATGCGGTCGTTGCATTATTAACGTCACGGGCAGTGGCGAAGTGAGAAAATATGCCTAAGCTCCAAGCAAAAAAAGGCTTATTCCAGTTTTATCCGCACAATCTGATCTGGCTTGGACTTTCTGTCCTTGCCATCATTTTGGATCAGTGGACCAAATGGATTGCAAGTACCCATTTAAATTATGCAGATCCTGTGCATGTGTTGCCCTTTTTAAACTGGACATTGCTGCATAACTACGGTGCAGCATTTAGTTTTCTGTCCGATGCGGGTGGCTGGCAACATTATCTCTTTACAGGTTTGGCTGGTATTGTTTCAATCATTTTCGTTTTTTGGTTGATGCGTATGCCCAAAAATTCGATTGTTTTACCTGCGGCGATTGCACTCATTTTAGGCGGTGCTTTAGGGAATCTGATTGATCGAATGACTTTGGGTTATGTTGTTGATTTTATTCATGTGTATTATCAAAACCATAACTTTCCAGCCTTTAATATTGCCGACAGTGCGATTACACTCGGCACGATTTTATTGTTAATTGATACTTTTTTCCTTGAAAAACAACGCATCCAACGTGCAGAAGCAAAGCATGACTGAAATTATTCAACCCAACGAAGAAATTCGTATTCAAGAAGGCGCTCAGGTCGAGTTACATTTTTCAGTGGCACTCGAAAATGGCGTCGAGATTGACAATACCCGTAGCCGTGAGCAACCTGTTGGCCTGACCATTGGCGATGGTAATTTACTACCAGGCTTTGAAAAAGCCTTATTTGGTTTACGTGCAGGTGACCGTCGGACGGTACATTTACCACCAGAAGATGCATTTGGTCCGTGGAACCCTGAAAACGTACAAAAATTTGATACGGTTAAATTTGAACAGCGTCCAACTGTCGGCCATATGATTGAATTTGAAGACAAAGCCAAATCATCATTATTTGGTGTGGTTGCTTCTGTAAATGATGATATTACCGAAGTGGACTTTAATCACCCGCTTGCAGGTAAAAACATTAGCTTTGAAGTTGAAATCTTTAAAGTCACCCCTGCTGGTCAGCAAGGGATTAAGTTGATGTGATAATCATTCAACTAAAAACCCTCTTATGAGGGTTTTTTAAATTGGCGTTTTAGTAAGATTGAATAAGATTAAAATCTGCAATCGTTTTCAGCTTTCTTATCACCGAAGTATTCACTAATCCTATTTTTAAGTACTTTCTGTTTTGAATCTACCCATGCGTACGTGCTAGTGTAGTCAAGATTAGAGGGTAAATCTTTTTTATGTGTGAGAAGAAAGTTGTTTACCCAACACAGTTGGTTGGCGTTACCTACAGTGAAGTCATCTTCGATTGTATAACCATTGCCTATCTCTTCTTCATACCGTTTAAGTACTGCCATCTTATCTAATGTTGAGAATAGTAAAGATACCGTAACAGCATCTAAAGCTTTGGGCGTGGCTTTTCGATATACTTCTGAATCGATTAAAAGCATACCTACAGCCCCGTTACTGCCAGACTTTAAAGATTCTTTAACCGGTTGGTTAGTACTACACCCACCCAGTAGGCTAATACAAATACCTAACTTAACGGCCAAACTTACTTTCAAACTCAGCTCTTTCCACATTAAGCGGATCTCCTTTATAAATCCCCTCATCACGTAAAATTTGTACCAT
Source organism: Acinetobacter sp. WU_MDCI_Axc73 (assembly GCF_025562455.1). Classification (GTDB taxonomy): domain Bacteria; phylum Pseudomonadota; class Gammaproteobacteria; order Pseudomonadales; family Moraxellaceae; genus Acinetobacter. The sequence goes on along the minus strand of NZ_JAHPRO010000006.1, from coordinate 24,023 downwards.
ACGTGGATTGTAATCTTGATTAAATACTTTCTTAAACATATTTCGATTGATGTGCAGAGGCCCCTTATTCTGTACTAAGAGGGATAGGTCACGGGTTGCACTGACAACATTCAATTTACTAATAGTCTTTTTTAAATCGTTTAAACTTTTTAAAGCTCCTTTTCCTTGAGCGAAGGGCTCAAGATTTCGTAGTTCATGTAAGTCATCTACTGCAAATACGCTTAAAAATCTAACTTTAAAAGCTGTCTGCTCAAACTCCCCAACGATTTTAGGTATCTCTTTAAGAGAGTGTTTTAAAACATAATTGTGGAATCTAATGTACATTTGTGTGTGAAACGCTGGATCATACAAATTTCCATCTGCTAATTTGTTTGTATCCCATTCCATCCCAAAACGTATGGCCATTAACAATTCAATTTTGTTCTTTACATTTCCCCACTGCTCAATATCGAGCATGAAGTTGTATGGTCGGGCCATATAATAATTGCGTTCTTTTATATATTGATTACATAACGGTTCAGTGATTACACACACTTTTTGCTCTTTAGGATAGCCACTCCAAGCTGGGGCATCACTTGGTACAGTTCGATTATATGGATTATTTAGTTGTTCAGTCATTCTTGTTATTCCCAAGGTTTCATCGGTTCAGATAAGTCAAAAGTGGTTAAGTCCACTTTTTTAGCTTCTTTTCCTGTTTCAACCATCTTTGTATGTCCAGTTTCGTCAGTAAAGCCTTCAAGTAGTTTTCCGTCTGGTGTTACTAACTTAAAATATTGCTCAATTAGTGGTGAACCTGTTTGCTCATCACGCAAAAGGAATTTCACACCGTAATCATCGATCTGGTCCACAAAGCTATTCTGTGATGATGTAGCATCTGATTTGGCTGGGTTTGCCCCTGAAGAAGGACTATTATATTGAACTACTAAATTTTGTTTTGGTAATAACTTGCAACCACAAGATAAAGAGTCATTAACCCGTGCAGCAGCTTTTCCCATCACCTGCATATGTGGATCGCCAGAGATAATCGTGGCAACCGTTTTATGTTTGGGACACGTGGCTTTATCGCCGACACAGGCTATCGCAATTCCATCCACCAGAAACGTACTATCACCACTTATCACTTGCCCGCCACCCGTAGTTGGGCAACCAATCACAATATAAGGTGTTGCCATACGATCTCCTATTTCAGTATTAGAGCACTTCAAACTCAATTCGACGGTTTTTGCGTCTTCCTTCAGCAGTATCATTATCCGCCAGAGGTTTATTTGAGCCAACGCCTTCCGTACTTAAATTATCCGCTGGAATATTCTTTGTAATTAAGTAATCTTTGACTGCGTTGGCACGTTGTTGACTGAGTAGCAAGTTTTTCGATGCATCACCTGAACTATCGGTATGCCCAATAATTTTGACTTTTTTACCGCCAACTTTATGCAAAGCTGCCGCCATTTCATTTAAAATTTGTTGCCCTGAAGCAGTTAAAATGGCACTACCTGATTCAAACTCAATGATTCGATTCTTGAGTGCATCATCAATGATCTTTTGCTCAGCCTGATTCACCGTCAACTGTGAATTAAAACGATAAGGGGGCTGTACCAAAGATTGAAATTGACTAATCGTAGGCTGAATTTCATTCGGATTGGTCATTTTCCCCGTCAATTCAACCTGCGTGCCGCGTACCGTCAATTTACCTTGTTTGACTTTTTTTAAATCTGGGCTAATCACTTGGGTAACCGAATTACTCCAGCCATTCGGTGCAGACACGGCACGAACCTGTATTTTATCGACCACTTGATCTGCACCATAAACACTTTGCATTTTTTGCAAAATCGCTTGTTTAGATGCTTCGTTAGGTACGACACCCTCGACCACAATCGGTTCTGCAAAAACCAAACCACAGCTTAGAGAAGCCATGCAAATCAATATTTTTTTTAAATGTTGCATAGATCGCATCTTCATGATTATTCATCTAAAAAAGTTTGTCGAAATAGTTTAAGTGCCTGACTTAAACTGAGTTGTCTTTGGCATAAGGACTGTTCTAATGCAGCTAAACCTGCATTTTGTTCAAGATAAGGATCAATCCACTTGGCATCTATCAAAGAAACCCAGTGCTCGCTTTGCATACTTTGGGTAAAAATATCACTGAGCGCCAAGATATCTGCGCCCTGAAAACCAAACAATAAAACAGGCTCTTCACGATGCAATAACCCGATCAACACCTCAGTATTGTCTTTTTGTAAAAAGCGACCAATCATGCTGACCCAAAATGCCGCAATTTCGTAGCAATACGTTGGGTTATTGAGCGGCAGAATCAAAATTTTATTTAAACGACTAGTGCCACTTTGCAGGATCGGTTGTAATAATAAACCCAGCCCAATCATACTTTGAGCCAGTTGATAAACATTGAGTCTCATTAACTGAGCAAATGAATACAAGGTATGATTTTCATAAAAAGCGGTACATTCTTCAGAACTAAATATTTGTATTTTCGTAGGCAATTTTTGCAGCTTATCCAATAAGATTTCAGGATCACCAATACTTTTCATGACTTTATTTTTTTGGTAAAGATCAACCAAAGTCATTTTATAGGTATAAGGTGCAAATAAAATGTTTTCAAAGGGTTGCTCCACATCTAGCAATTGACTCAAGACCATTGGAAAAGGTCGGCCTGAACTATCTTCACTAGTAATCAGGTTCGCTGCTAGAAATCTTTTTTCAAGCGGATTGGCAATAAAAAAGTCTAATGCGGGTAATTCACGATAAAGCTGTCGAAACTGAGGATTTGCTATCGCATATTCCAAGGCCTCTGTAATCCATTGATCAATGACTTGGATCAGGGCATGTTGTCCTTTACTTTTTAGAAAATCACCGCGTGCAGGGCTTTTTCCATAATATAAGGGCATTGATTTTATTTGCTGCATGCATCATCCATCCCTTGTAAAGCGCTGTGGTTATATTTCATCACGGCGTTACTCCTGCTGAAGCCCTTGGCGTGTTGGCCACTGCTGGGCTAGAAGCAGGTGCTGTCGGAGCCGATTGTGCAGATACCACACGAACTGCCTTATTGGTGGTCACTTTATCCACCAACTGTAGTCCTGTATAGCCACGACTTGAACCAACACTACCTGAGCTATTGCCACTAATCAGACGGAAATTCACTTTGACGATTAGATTAGGCTCTGCCTTACTGCGCCACGTCATTTCAAAACTGCCATTTTGTTCTTTGCGCTGCGCCGAATCGATCAGACGATTAATTCCATATTCACCTGGTTCTTCAAAAATAGTATGGGTTTGACCTTGTAAATCCACGGCAGTAATTCTTGCGCCAGGAATGGCGGTTGGATTTGGCCAAATAAAGTTAACCCACTGTTGGATGCCATTTTCATAAGTCATACGCTGTCCATCAATCTCAATTGAATAAGACAGCCATTGCGGATTTGGCAATGGATAAAATTGAAAATTAGATTGATTTGAAACTGGTGCTGCCGCAGGCTGATTTAAACTGCCTGTTGCCATACCATTGCTTGGTGCAACGTAACTCTGGAAATTCATGACAAATTGTGGATTTAAGCTAATCCCTAAATCCTTCCATGTCTTAGAGGTCAAGGTATAACCACGGCGTATTACAAACGGATCTAATGTTTCTTTGGTAAAGCGGGCAATACTGCCATTTTCACCAAAAATCTGACCAATTTCATTGCTAGTGGCTTGTAGCGTCGCAGATGAATTAAATGGATATTTCTGACTTAAATTACTGGTAAATGGTTGATATGCTTGCATCACCCAGAGTTTATTGATTTCATCCTGTGTAGGTCCGATCAAACTTTCAAAAGATTGAGTAAGCGGCGCTACCAATAATCTTTGTAAGAGTTGCTGATCCAGATCATTTAATCCAACCGACATTTTTTCATCAATTTGTTTTTGGGTGATATTAAACACCGAGGTCTGATCATTAATAGTCTGCTTGACCAATGTCATGGCTGTCGGACCAATTTCTCCTGCATTTTTTAGCTCATTAAATTTACTGCGAACTTGAGCCAGATTATCCATATACTCATCTAATAAAGATTTGTTCTGTTGATCATCGCGCTTGCGAACCAACTGATAGAACATTTGATATTCCTGCGAAATGGGTCCCTGTGCTTTGGTTAAAGCTTGCTTTGACAATTGCTGGTCATCACGGCGCAATACTTTATGCTTGAACCATGCCACAAAACCTTTTTGCGGTGCAGCCAATTCTGCCTGCACAATCGGGTTATCCCAGTTGGTTTCAATGGCAATGCGATCCATTAAAAGCCGAATCGGTGAGTTTTGTGGTTCACCTAGAAGATCAATGTTTTTAATCTGCTGGCTAAATTGATCTGCTTTGGCATAGTGAATACCATTTAAGAATTTACGCCATTCTGCAATATATTCTTGTTTATAAAGTACAGTGAGTTGTTTACGAATTTGCTCTGGGCTGCCAGAGAATGTCAGATCATCCGATTGGCGGCTATTAAGTACCCAATCTTTCGTATCTGTTGGCTTATTGGCTGCATCATCAATCGCCTGTTGGATATATTCTGTCCATGCTTTTTCTGTGAATACACCTGGTAAAGCATAACCACCCAAGACTAGGGCTTTGTTATTTTCACCTACAATTTGCCCGACCGTCAGTGCAGGGAAACGTACTGCAGCCCGCATCTTAATCTCGTTATACACCCGATCTCGTGCTGGCATACCGCGTACAACAGATAATAAGACTTGACGAGTTTGATCAACCAATTGTGAGTCTGCATCCAAAACTGGAAATTGTTGATCATTGGATAGCGTCATTGCATAAGATAAAATTTGTTCAGCCTTTTGAATCATTTCACCGCGTGGCATTTGCCCACGGTTATTATCTAGCCATGAACGCCAAAAACGGGTCACCTGATCACTCATATGACTCTCATCCATATATTGTGGATTACTCATCATCAAATACGCTTTCAAGGCATTATAAGCATCTTGAGGATTACGATCCGAAGGTTCTAAATATTGGTTTTTGTTGCTGACCTGTTTAATTTCAACATTGCTATGATTGGCTTTGAGCGTATCCTCATTAGCTTTGACCCGTTGTAGATACTGGACAATATTTTGCTGGGTAGGGGTCAGTACAATTTGACGTATCCCTTTTAAATATTCTGTTTTTAACTGTTCACGTAAATGATTGCCCTGATACAGACCAAAGCTAAATTTCAGTGGACGATGTTCATTAAACTCATCGAGTTGTTGTAGTCGCTGCTGTAAAATCAATAAGGCATCAAGTTGAGTTGAAAGCTGCTGTCCAGAAGTCTTTTCAAGTTGTACCACTTGATTGAGATCTGCTTGAACATCTGCAATCAATTGCTGATTATTGCGATAAGACCAGACCCACAGCCCTAAAATGATCGACACGCCAACCAACGCACCAATAAAAGCAATATAACGCTGACGCTTTTTAGTCGGATTGATATGCTGTTTGACCAGATCCTTATCAGGCAAAATCACATCAGAAAATAGACCTTTGAGGAAGTAACTGTGATTTGCAGAGGAGCCATGGTTTGAACTCACCCCTTCTGTCTGCTCGATTGGTTGTAGTCGAAATTCGTGTGCAATCTGTTCGGTCATTGGGCTTTCAACCACGCCTTCTTGTAAGGCACTGGTAAAATAAAAGCCTCTAAACACGGGCTGGAACTGATATGGATTATCTTCAAATAATGTCGCGACAAAGCTTTTAAGCGCAGGTTTGAGAGTTTTAAACTCCAGTGGGAAAGTCATGACGCTAGGAGAAATATTTTGTGAATGTCGACGACTTAAATGTGTAGTACTTACACCCTTTAAACCGTCATATAAAATCGTGTAATGCTGCTCAAAAAGTTCAACTGCATTTTGAGATGAATTTTGATCATAAGGGAGCGTTGCACCCCAAGCCTGATTATATTCCTGTCCTTCGTAACAGTCGAAAAACTCAGTAAAACCTGCAATCAGGTCCATTTTTGAAAATACTAGATATACTGGTACCACCACTTCAAGGCGTTCAGTTAAATCCTGTATTCGTGCACGTAAATTTTTGGCCAGTTTCAGTGATCGCTCTGGGCTCTGACTGATTAATTCAGCGATACTGACAATGACTATCAAGCCGTTTACAGGCGCTTTCGGACGATTTTTCTTGAGTAAATTTAAAAAGCCCAACCATTCAGAATGATCCTCTGAATAGACCGAATAACGCCCAGCTGTATCCAGTAAAATGCCTTCTGTTGAAAAAAACCAGTCACAGTTGCGTGTCCCACTCAAACCCGCTGATACCATTTTTTGATGGGTTTCTTCAAAAGGAAATTTGAGTCCCGAGTTATAAATCGCGGAACTTTTACCTGCCGCTGGATTACCAATCACCATATACCACGGTAATTCGTATAATGCAGCATTACCCTTTTTATCTCCCAGTTTGGATTTTCGAATCAACTGAATAGAGTCTTTCATCTGCTGCTGAATTAAACCCAGTTCTTCTTTATCTTTATTTTGACCGTGTTCCGTCTTGGCATCATTCTCAATCGCTTGAGCAAGCTGTTCACCCTGTTCTGCATGACGGCGACGTTGGATCAACCAGTAAACTCCGTATGCCATCAGTCCAAGTGCATAAGCTGCAAGCAGCGCCCAGAAAATATGACGCGGTACGACAGAATACGAAGAGATCAGCGCAACAAATAATGACAGCGCAATAATGGCTTTCGGATTGGTGATGTATTGCCACAAATAGCCTAAAATTGTATACATCTTTTTCTCGTTTTAAATTCAAAAATTAATAAAGAAATCATGAAGCTAACACCTCTGATACAGGCTCTGACGATGGAATAGCCTGAATGACCGCAGTGCCGATTGCAGTTGAGGTGGATGTGATAAAAATCGTCTGATCATCTGGAAATTGCATCGCGAGCATATACGCATAGATCTTGGATAACTGTTGGGTATTGCCTAAACTCGATGAGATATAAAGATAGTGCTGAGTCTCTATTGGGGTTTCTTCAAACTGCTGAGCTAGTTGTTTCAATACCTTAAGGTCTGTGGCATGTTCAGCAACCACCACAAAAGGCTGTTCCGATTGATATTGTTGCAATTGCGTTAGATCGAGTTCATTCAAAATGTGTGCTATTTTCGGTTGATTAAGCGCTAGACGAATCTGCTTGATCGGGCTCAAATTCTCGACTTTGACCTCTAATCCAGCAAGACAGCAGCTCCCTGCATACTCCGCTGCAATATATTGATCGGTCAGCCATGTGCGCTCATCGACCAGATCCTGATCAATTTCAGAGTCGGCATGAATAATGAGTGTGATTTGTTCCTGCTGTTGTGCCAAATTTTGTAAGAGAGATGACCATTCACGTGCAGCTGATTGCTGTCCCCAAAAATGATATTCAACATGAATTTTTTGAGGCAGAAAACCTAATTCGCCTAAAACTTGATATATATATTCGGAACAACTTGCATCATCCCAGAGATGGAGTAAATCTTCCGACAAAATTATATGCAGATTCAGTCGGTTTAAACGGCTGACAGGATCGAGTTGGGCAGTATTGGTAGGTTCATCAGTATCATATTCAGCTTGAGGATCGATCCAAGCTGGATGCATTCGATATTCATGTAGATGTTCAGTTTCAAAAAATAAACTTGAACGTCTGAGATGATCGACAATATGCTGTAAAAATGGACTTTGCTGTTCAATTTGTTGCTGAATAAGCAGCATGACACGTTGCTGACGCACCGAAAAACTGGATGTTTGCTGATCCTCTTGATCCAAATAAACGTCTAGTTCAGCGATACGATAAGACAAAATTGGCAGACCGTAACTATTCACCAATTTCATATCTAGTTGTGGACTTTGATAATCTTGAATTGCTTGAATAATGTCATCATTTTCACCTAAGGCACTTTTACTAAAAGCAGCATATAACTGTAATGTCAGCCATTCTGTTGCGACCTTAGCTGCGTGTGATGATTCAGATACCTGCTCTGAGATAGGCTGGTTTCGCTGTTCTTGACGTGCTTGGTAAAACCGATAGATCAGCCACGGCGTTAAAATCATGGTGCTGATCAGTACTGGTAGAATCAATAAATAAATTAATAAATCAGATGAACTTGGATCAAACTGACTATCTTTCCAATAAAAAATAATAGTTGCAGCTACGGTAATAAAAACGATCAACAGCACAGCAATTATTTTTTTGATCATGCCGCAGCTCCAATCAGCGCAAAACAGGTATCCTGATTATGATCAGGTTCAGCGGTATAACCTAAAAATGCGCCCTGTCCCAATCCTACTTGCTGCGTAGAACTTACACAAATTGGCTGAATTTCGGTACGATCCAAAATTAACCGTAGATCAATCAATAAAGTCGGACTACACCAAGTTTCTACAATTCGCCTGAGTTTGATGTGATTTGACTGATGAGGTAAAAAACTCAAATATTGTGCTCGTTTCAATGGTCCAATCTGAATTTCGATTTTTCCATCAATTTGTTCAATAGTGTCACCACAAAAGGTATTTACCCCCAATAATGCTGGCTGTGTTCCATCCAAACAGGTTTTTTGTTCATCTCCGAGTTGAAAGCGTTCTTTAATAAATTCCTGAATCTGAATCTCTTGCTCGAATACACAGCTCAGCATGGTTTTTAAGGCATGTGCGGTATTATTTTGACCCTGCATCAAGCCTGAAAATTCAGCAAAATATTCATCTAGATCAGGTTGTTGCTGTTGTGACTGCACATAACCACTTAAAGCATGTAATATATTTAAATAAAAGTTTTCATGTTCAATTTCATAACGTACTGGCAAGTTATAGGTCAGACTCGCATCGACATATTGCGCGGTTAAATTATGGTTAAATAAGTTTAGAAAGGCTTTGACTTCCTGACGGTGTTGACGCGGACTTTGCTTGACTTTTTGAGTGTAAGTATAAGGTAAAGCACCTTGTATACCTGTTAAACCTACCACCAAATTGGTGATCTGAATCTGCGATTGCTGTAACGATAATGTCTCAATTTGCGTCGCAGGAAAATTCAAATTGAGCGAACTGTCAAAATGAATATCATCTGCCCAATAAGCTTGAGCTGAAGCAATCGGTAAATGTCGCAATAAACGCGTTGATTGAATAAATTCAAAATGCCCTGCCTGTTTAAACAGTTCATCGATTACAGAAGTGTCTTGCCACCAACGTTCTGAACGCATTGGTATAACTCCTGCTGATTGAGATGATCCTGAATAATGACATCGACAAAACTATTCATCTGTACTTTCAGGTTAAAGATTTGACTAAGCAGTTGACTAAACACATATAAACTATGCCCACGAAAAACGGAACGATCGATTTTGACCACCGCTTTGACGCCACGAATAAACATTGGAAAAGGTTTGGCTGTAACCAGTTTGTGGGTGAGAGAAAAATCAATATGCTTAATCGCATCGATGAGTAAATGATTTTCTTTAGAGCGCGGTAAGTTATAAAGTTCCAATAGCTCTTTCACATGCGCCACACTATCGCCCTTCATTAATGCCAGCGTGTTTAAAGATAAATGCGAAATAATCCGCCATTGTTCATTTTTGTGTTGCTCAAACTGATATGGTGGCGTGGGACGTTTCAATACAAGGGCACGACGCGCCAAACTACTCTCATTTAAATTCAGAATATTTTGTGATTGTCCTAAAGCTTCATGCGGTAAATCACGGTTTGAACATAATAATTTACTGCTAATAAAATCAGATTTGATGTTATAAGGTTGTAGTGCTTTAGAAATAATTGAATAACCCATTTCTACGTAATTTGGCTGTAACTTTTGATAATTTAACGCATAGAAAAATGGGGTCTGCTCATGCTGATAATGGCTCATGGCAAAAAAAGGTAAAATTGGCCTGATACTTTGTTCCTGATTGGTTTTCTCTCGTACCATATTCATTTCTAGCACAGAATACACTTGATAAAACTCAGGATGGTGTGCATCAGTAATTAAAGGATATTCAAGCTGACGGTGACTAAGTTTTTGCGGTTCGGCTTGTTTCTCAAATAAATTCACCACAGGGGTCGTAAATAACTTAAAATTGGCGACATTAAGTTCAGAATAATTACGAATACTGGCCTGATCATTTAGATTAAGTTTAAAGTCAATTAATAATTCAAACTGCAATGCTTGTGCAGGTAAATCAGTCAAAAAACTTAAATCCAGATTCAAATAGCTAAATTTTTCAGGGAAACAAAAATACTCCATCAACAATCGATACGCATGATGCGTATGCTGATCGACAGGTAATAATGACTCTGATTCAGTAAAACCTAAAAGTTGAAATGGATTGGAAATTTTCCAGGCTTGATGTCCCACACGAATTGAAAATACCGTTTCTTTTTTAAAAATACTGTCTAGCAACTGCAATGGAAAATTTGATATCGCATCCAGATAAATCGACAGTTTTTCTTGGCTTAACCATGTCTGTGCAGGTTGATATAGTTCAAATTTTAACGCAAGACCTGCATTCTGATTCAGATGTACATGCGCGCTCGGCATGGTTTTAAAATTCAGATCGCTTAATGTGATTGGCAATAATCGAACTTCGCGTGTGGTCTTAAACTCACATTGAACGCCCTTAAAACTTCTGGATTTCAAAGTGGTCTGTACTGGAATACGGTGTGCTTCTGTCAGTTGTTTGAGTTTATTCTGATCTTCAAAACAGACCACCGTACAGGCAGGAAAATGTCGCAGATATTGGGGGAACATGACTTCAAATAATGAACGTGTAAACACGTCATAACTATCTGCCAGCTTTTTATCAATCCGAGCAGCGATTAGAGAAAAAGCCTGAATTAAACGCTCAATATGGGGATCGTCAATTTGTTCCTGATTTAAGGATAAACGTTGCGCAATTTTGGGATATTTCAACGCAAAATCACGTGATTGCTGACCAAATTCCTGAAGCTGTTTTTCATAATACGGTAGAAGTTCTTCAATCACGGGAATCCCACTTAGCTTCGCGCAGAAATAACATATTGTTGAGTGGTTGGTTTTAATAACGCATCAAACACCACAGGTTCGTACAATGGGTGAATATTGAGATAAGCCTGAATGCTCAGACAAAGTGATCCCATATTATGACCGTCCAATAGCATTTCCACCTTCACCTGTCGTAAACGAGGTTCGTGCGCTGCAATAGATTGTTCGATCGATTGACAAATCTTGTCCCGATCCATTGGATTGGCCGTCGATAATCCGACAAAATCGATAATGCCAAACTGTAAAATCGACTTTGCTGCCAAAGGATAGTCTTGCATCAACTCATCGATTTTGGCCACCCGACTATTGAGCAAATCTTCCAAATCACGTGCAACAGATTCGCGTAATTGCTGAATGGATAAGCCTTTCACATCATCCTGTTCAGGACTTAAACGATCAAATAATGTGGATCGAAAACCATAAGGATATAACTGATCTAAATTCATTTTTATCTATATTGATCAAATAGAGGCTGAGCTAGTCAGCCTCTAAACATGACACAGCGATTACGCCGCGTAAGATGCAGTATTATTTGAAAGCGACCATTTTTTGGTCACAGCACCTTTGGCCGTACCATTGATATCTTGTTGGTTATAGGTCCACTCAACCGCGGCATATTTAAGACCAAAGGTCTCTGTCGGAACACCTTCTTCATTGACAGTTGGTGTCACGCTAGAAACTAAGACATGCTTGAGCTTGATTTGTAGATATTTAATTCGCTTGTCACCATTGGCACGATAGAAATCGATTTGAACTTCGTCAAAGGTATAACCCGCTGAACAAGCTTCCCAAAGCTTTGGACTGGTTGCATCCAAATCTTTAACAAAAACCATATCTGAATGTTCTACACGCTCAGCAGTGTGACCACCAACACTACTTGAAGTTGCAGATTTTGGTTGACGAATGTTGTGCGCCCAAGAGTTTACTTCAAGCCAATCTTTATGTTCAGCATCACGAGATTCGCCATCAACCTTGTACTTGCCTCGAAATTGAACGTATATATCTTTCATTTAAAATTATCCTATTTCTAATTTAACATTATTATGCGCGGCTCTTAGTTAGAGGACTGAGGAAGTTCAGTCACGAGTCGTAAGGAAACAGACAACTCATCCAGCTGGAAATGCGGTCTTAAAAAAACCACAGACTTGTAGTGTCCCGGTTGTGCCGGATCCTCTACAACCTTTACGGACGCCTCACGCAATGGATATTGAGCTTTCGCTTCTTGCGATGCGCCATCATCCAACAACACATATTGAGACAACCATTCATTGAGGAAAGCTTCGACATTTCCGGCTGAAGCAAAACTTCCGACTTTATCGCGCATCATGGCTTTTAGGTAATGTGCAATGCGCGATACCGCCATGATGTATTGAATCTGACTCGATAATGCTGAGTTCGCATTGGCAGTATCACTGTCATATTTTTTAGGCTTCTGTGTCGATTGCGCGCCAAAAAAAGCGGCATAATCAGTATTTTTGCAATGCACTAGTGGAATAAAGCCTAGATCACTCAATTCTTTTTCACGACGATCGGTAATTGCAATTTCAGTAGGACATTTAAATACCACTTCGCCATCTGTGGTTTTAAAAGTATGTACAGGTAAGCCTTCAACGAGCCCTCCCCCCTCAACTCCACGGATCGCAGCACACCATCCGTGTAAATCAAAAGCATTGGTTAAACGTGTACCGAAGGCATAAGCAGCATTCATCCATAAATATTCTTCATGATTTTGACCAGAGACTTCTTCAATAAAATTAAAGCCTTCAGTTGCTGTACCTTCTTTCGGATGATAAGGCAAACGCCCCAATACATGCGGCATGGCCAATGCAACATAGCGTGAATCTTCACTCTCACGGAAAGAACGCCACTGTACGTACTCAGCAGTTTCGAAAATCTTGGATACATCACGTGGACGATCAATATCTGTAAACGACTCAAGACCCAGCATATTAGGACTTGCCGCTGAAATGAAAGGAGCATGTGCAGCCGCAGCGACGTGCGAAATCTGCTCTAGCAAATACATATCTGATGGCGTTCGATCAAACTCAAAGTCACCAATCAAAGCAGAATACGGTGCTCCACCAAAAGAACCATATTCTTCTTCATAGATTTTTTTGAATAAGGTACTTTGATCAAAATCCGTTGCACCCTGAAAATCTTTGACTAGCTCTTTTTTAGTGGTATTGAGCATACGAATCTTGATCAATGGATTCGATGGTGTTTCCTGACAAAAATAATATAAGCCACGCCACGTTGACTCTATTTTTTGAAACTGCTCATGATGCATGATTTGACTCAATTGACTGGAAATCAACGCATCAATTTCAGCAATTCGCTTATCGATAGACAAAGTCATATTCTCAGAAACAGTGATTGTTCCCGCCATCACTTCTTTGGCAAGTTCACTAATCAGACTTTTAGCGCGCACATGCTCTTCATCATTACGTGCAATACGACTCTGTTCAACAATAGAATCTAATAACTGATCCTGTTGCTCAACGGCTAAGGCCGCAGTCGCGGCAGTTTGTGAATTACTCATGATCTGCCTCTGCGCTTAACTTACGAACCTGATCGGTATTTTTTAAGACTTCATCTAACAAGTCTTCCAGACGCTCACTATTGGAGATCTTGTTACGCAAATCTGTTAAACGCTCTCGTGCTTCAACCAACTTACGCAGTGGATCCACTTGTTGCACCACTTGTTCAGGGCGAAAATCTTCCATGGAATTAAAAGTTAAATCGACAGACATTCGGCCACCTTCTTCGGTCAATGTATTTTCAACCTGAAAAGCAGCGCGTGGCGCTAATGACTCCATGACTTCATCAATATTATCTAAATCCACATTGATAAATTTTTTGTCTTTTAATTTTGTTTTTTCAAGTTCAGATGCGGCCGAAAAATCACCCATAACACCAACAACAAAAGGCAGTTCCTTGGCTTCTTTAGCATCGCCAATTTCAACATCATAGGTCAACTGAACACGTGGGGGACGAATCCGCTGGAGTTTTTTCTGTACGCTTTCTCGTTTTGCCATGATCAATCCATCCTATATTACTTTAATGACTCAAAAGGGTTAGCATTTGATTTAATTGTTGTCGCGGCGGGTTTTGTAGGAGTCGTCGTCGTCACCCTTGCTTTACTACTGCTAGTTTTACTCATGCTGGCTTTGCTACTTGTACGCTTGATCGCAGTAGCGCGTGTATTCCGCTGTGATGCCTTAAGTGAGGCATCGGTGATACCTTTTAGCTCTGAAGTGTCAGGCGCAGGCATTGACTGGCGAATCTGTTCAACCAGTTGTTTGGCAGGCGGATAGGTTAAATCTTCACTTAGATAACGCATTTGCTTTTCACGCATTTCTTTTAAACTATCGTTTGCAATCGCCACACTCGATAAAAAGGCAACGTCTGTCAGTAAATTGCCCTGAACGTTTTGACTTTTTAGCTGATTCACCAAAAGTAAGGCATTAAGATTTTGTCCTAGCCCATGAAAACGCATAGCGGCTTGAGCCAATAAATCATTTTTTTTATCTGCATTTTTTTTATCGCAAATCTGTTCGTAAATCCCCAGAAGTGTTTGATCTGTTTGTCCAACTGCCTGTGGGTAATCTTTTAAACAGCCTCTTTTTAACTTAATTTGATCATTTGCAGCATATGCAAAATTAAAAACAGATAAAGCCAAGAAAAATGCTGAAAATACAATACGTTTCTTCAAAATATGCCTCTTCATTATTTAGAATTATAATTGACAAGGCATGCATTATTCTCAGTGACCCTATGCCTATCAATTTATATCACTACTATTTCAATCGACGTGATTCTAACAAAAAACATACTTGGTTAGTCAAGACTAATCTGTCTATTTATTTTAATTTAAATAAACAAAATAATAAAAATCACGTAAATCTGGTTTAATATCTAAAAATAGTCACTATCCAATAGTATTTTTTTTATGTAAAATAGCTAACGTAAAAGCTTTAGAAACAATTTATCTTTTTGATTTTAATCAAAAAATAAATTTTGTTATAAAAAAAATATCTGGCTTTCCATTTTATTTCCCCAGATTTTATATTCAGAAAATATTGAGATTGATGATGAATAGTTTAAAAATTTTAATTAAAAAATTATCACCTATCACACGGAATGCTTTAGAAAAATCAGCGAATTCCTGTATTAATCTTCAGAATTATGAAATCGAAATTGAGCATTTATTTTTAGAATTAATCACGCAGCCAGAAAAAAATGACATACAAATTTTACTAAAAAAATACAAAATATCTTCTTCGTCTTTAATCAAAGATTTGAAAGAAACACTTACGCACATACCGAAAGGCAATAATCGAACACCGATTTTTTCAACATCCATTGTCAGATTATTAGAGCAAGCATGGTTATTGGCTTCTGCAGAACAAGATCCAATTATCCGCAGTGGCCATTTACTGGTAGCCTTATTAACTGCTGCCGATTTACAGCAAATCGCGTTTCGTGCTTCAAGTTTATTTGAACAATTTCCAATTGATTCCATGAAACATAAATTTCTGGAAATCTGTACCAATAGTAATGAACAAACTCCTATGAAACATGAAGGAACAGAACTTTCAGGTTCGTCTGCGATTGTGCCAACACCAACAAAATTAAAAACATCTGCTTTGGATCAATACACCATCAATCTCACTGAAAAAGCTCAATCAGGTAAGATAGATCCAGTCATCGGACGAGAATATGAGATTCGTTTGATGTTAGATATTTTGATGCGTCGTCGTCAAAATAATCCTATTTTGACAGGTGAACCTGGTGTAGGGAAAACAGCTGTGGTCGAGGGGCTTGCGCTGAAAATCTCACAAGGCTTAGTCCCAGAAGCACTTAAAAATGTGCATTTACATATGCTCGACTTGGGTCTGTTACAGGCTGGGGCAAGTGTCAAAGGTGAGTTTGAAAATCGCTTAAAACAAGTCATTCAGGAAGTTCAGAACTCAACTCATCCGATTATTTTATTTATTGATGAAGCCCATACGTTGATTGGTGCGGGTGGGCAGGCAGGCCAAAATGATGCTGCCAATTTACTCAAACCTGCGCTGGCGCGTGGTGAATTACGTACGATTGCAGCGACAACTTGGGCAGAATATAAACAATATTTTGAAAAAGATGCTGCTTTAAGCCGTCGTTTTCAGGTGATCAAAGTTGAAGAGCCGAGCGAAGATGTAGCTGTAGATATGCTGCGAGTCATGATCCCAGTCATGCAACAACACTTTAATTTACATATTGATGATGAAGCAATTGTCACTGCGGTACATGCCTCACATCGTTACATCAGTGGGCGGCAACTTCCAGACAAAGCCATTAGTGTTCTGGATACCGCAGCAGCCCGAGTGGCATTGACCCAAAGTTCACAACCCGTTAAGTTGGATCAACTGCAAACACAGCAGCATAATCTCAAACTTGAACAACACATTTTAGAAAATGAGCATCGCAATATTCCGATTCACCATGAACGCCTAGCTGCACTCCAACAAAAAATCTATCAATTACAGCAAGATATTGAGGCGACCTATGTACGTTGGCAACAAGAACTGAAACTGGTCCGCGAAATTCAATCATTAGAAACACTGTCTGATTCAGATGAAACGACAAATAAAGAAAAAATTGCTGCATTACGAGAACAGTTAATTTGCTTACAAGCGCAAGAACCTTTGGTTTTTGAACGAGTTAATTCAAGAATTATCAACGAAATTATTTCCGATTGGACTGGAATTCCAGTCGGAAATATGGTCAGTGATGAAATCAAACAAATTCTTAATTTAGAAAATCAACTGTGCAAACGTGTGATGGGACAAGATTATGCACTGCATCAATTGGTACAAGAGATCAAGACCTCAAAAGCCAAGTTGGAAGATCCAAATAAACCACAAGGTGTTTTCTTATTGGTGGGACCAAGCGGCGTAGGTAAAACAGAAACTGCTCTCACTCTGGCCGAAGAATTATATGGTGGTGAACAGCACTTAATTACGATCAATATGTCTGAATATCAAGAAGCGCATACCGTTTCATCTTTAAAAGGTGCACCTCCTGGCTATGTCGGTTATGGTCAGGGCGGTGTTTTAACCGAAGCAGTACGACGAAATCCATACAGTGTGGTGTTATTGGACGAAATCGAAAAAGCGCATAGTGATGTACAGGAATTATTTTATCAAGTCTTTGATAAAGGTACACTGGAAGATGGTGAAGGTCGTGTTATTGACTTTAAAAACACCACGATTTTGTTGACCTCAAATACAGGTTCAAGTGTCATCATGCAGGCTTGTTTAAATCAGCCTGTTGATCAATGGCCGAGTGCAGAAGAGTTAATCGATCACCTGAAACCTAGTCTTTATCAGCAGTTTAAACCTGCCTTTTTAGGTCGTATGCGGATTGTTCCTTATTTCCCACTTCACGATGATCTATTGGTCGAAATCATTCAACACAAATTAACCAAGGTTACCGCCAGAATTGAGAAACAATATAAAACTCAAGTGACTTATTCAGATGATTTAATTGAATTATTACTAAGCCGCTGCACAGAAGTGGACAGTGGTGCGCGGAATGTTGACCATATTTTAAATGCGACCGTTTTACCAGCGCTAGCCACTGAAATTCTAACAGCACTGGCAGAACAACAGTTACCTCAACAGATCGTCATAGATGTCAAAGAAGATGAAATCTTCTATTTAATTGACCCTATCTTAAAGAAAATGCCCCAAAAACGTACTACCAAAAAAACTAAAGCCACTGAAGTGTAGAGAGTAGCGACAGGATATGAGTATCGACATTTCACCCTTACTTGAACCGATTGCAGCGCAAAACCCGTGTGGAGATGATTATTCATTTTCGAATGAATTTCATTTGATTAAAAAAGCACGTACGCAGGATGATACTTTGCTGGAACAAGGTGACTGGGTCACTGAACGCAAACTAGCGGACTGGGATCTGGTCGCTAGTACGGCTACACAAGTAATGCGTGAAAAAAGTAAAGATATTCGTCTTTTAACGTGGCTAACTGAAGCCTGGTCAAACCAGTCTGGTTTTAACGGAGTATCCGCAGGTCTTGAGTTAAGTCATCGTCTATTAAATCAATACTGGTTGAGCATCCACCCTGAAATTGAAGAAGATGACCTCGATCAGCGAATTGGTCTTCTACAAGGTTTCATCAATCAGTTGCCTTCATTGATTAAAAAAGTGGCACTCATCAATACTGCGCCATTTTATCATTTATTGGATTACGAAAATTTTCTTTATCATCAAAATATTCGACGCAAACAGACCGATGAATATGATCAGCAAGATTATGTATCTGAGCTTGAACAGTTTGATCAAGCTTTGTTTAATACGTCGAAAAGCTTTCACCATCAAAACTATCAAGCCTTTTGCGAAGTTTTACAACACTGGCAAACATTAAAAACAGTTTTGGATGAATTAATGGGTTTAGATGCCCCTAGTTTTGCCAATATCGATTCAAATTTAAATGATATTCACCAGACTTTAAGAAAAATTTATAAAGCAGATGCGTTTGTATCTGCGATCCCGAATGAAACAGAACCTCAACTCCTTTCTGGCACTTCCCCCCTTATGGAACCTGCTATGGCACAGCCAACCATGACTTCGAATCAAGCCGTTTTTCAACCACAGTTGCAAAACCATTTGGCAAATCGGGAACAGGCCATGAAGGTTTTACAGGAAATTGCAGATTATTTTCAGACCAATGAGCCGCATAGTCCTGTCAGCTATATGCTGCAAAAAACCATTAAGTGGAGCCAAATGCCGCTACATGAATGGCTCACACAGGTCATTAAAGAAGAACATCCTTTGCAGATGGTTCAAGAAACATTAGGTGTACAACCTAAAAATGAATATGAATAAGGGTTGGTAATCATCTTATGTTTAAAGCAGAAAAAATACTTTGGGGTGAAGGCTTATTTTTACGACCTCAGCATTTTCAGGTACAAGACAGTTATCATGAGCAACGTCTAAATCATACGATTCGTAGCACTATCGCCTTTGCGTATGGAATCAAGCAGTTGCGTTTTGATGAAAATCAACTTGGCATGCATGTTCTGGCACTCGAAAACGTAGATATGATTTGGCAAGATGGCGAAATTTATCAAGCGCCTGCGCAGGATTTGCTACCTGAACCCATTTTACTGGATGACTTAAATCTTCGTGGTGAAATGCGAATTTATCTGGCTTTACCACTGTTACAGGCCAATAAACAGAATATTACCTTTGATGAGAATACCCAAATGGGTCGTTATCATAGCTATCTAATGCAAACGCATGATTTATTTACCAATGCCAGTCCTGCTGATATTAGTTTATTAAGACGTCGTGCAGAATTTAAATTATTCGATTCAACACTTGATCCCCAACACGATCTTGATGGTTTTTTATATCTGCCGATTGGTCAAATTAAACGGCATAGCTCAGGCTCTTTTGAACTAGATCGTAAATTTATCCCTCCATTGCTGCATATTGAAGGTTCAGAGTCGCTTACTTCAAATTTGAAACGCACGTTGAATGTGATTCGAGCCAAAATCAAAACTATTCAAACCAATAATCGTGAAAATGAACAAAAACTGATTGAGTTCCGTTCTGGCGATATTGTCTCATTTTGGCTGGTCAATGCATTAAATACTGCGCATGCTACTTTAAATCATGTATTGCAAAATCCACAGATTCATCCTGAGCGTCTATTTTTCGAATTACTCCGCCTAACGGGTTCATTGTTAACCTTCTCTACTGCATACGATGTCGATCAACTTCCTCAATATCGTCATCACCAGTTGCAAGATAGTTTCCAGCAACTGGATATGATTTTGCGTGATTTACTCGATACCATTATTTCCAGTCGTTATATTAGTATCGCGCTTAAAGAGATTCGTCCATCTTATTGGTTAGGTAGTCTGGAATCAGACAAAATTACTCGAGATAGTCGTCTTTATATCGCGGTTTCTAGTAGCATGATGCAAACGCATGAACTCGTTCAAATTGTACCATTACGCTTTAAAGTCGGGAGTACTCTCGATGTTGAACAACGTGTCGTTGCCGCCTTACCTGCGATTCCTTTACATCACCTGATGCAAGTGCCTACTGCCATTCCAGTTCGTTCGGGAGTTAGTTATTTCGAAGTTGAACCTCATCATGAACTGTACCAACGTATGCTGGAATCAGAGTCGATTTGTATTTATGTTCCTGCTGGTTTTCAGGATATCAGTATCGAACTGATTGCTGTGATAAATGCATAAGGAGGAGAAAAGATGACTCAATCAACAGGTGCACCCTCTCTATTTGACGATGGAAAAATTGGCGGTGGACTTACACCTCCAGCCCAAAGTCAAAGTAAAGCCCAGACCATTAATCTGGTCGATTTGCTACATGATGGATTTTACATCGTGTTTTTAATTCGTAATCAATACGTCCCTTCTGACATCAATGAATTTCGCGAAAAAATTCTTGATTTGCTCAATCGATTTGAACAACAAGCCAAGAAATTACATTTTTCTACTGATGATATTCATGATGCAAAATACGCGTTTTGTGCATTATTAGATGAAACCATTGTCACACAACAAGACCCTAGTTATTTTAATCTCCAAAATGCATGGTTAATTAGTCCTTTACAACTTAGCCTATTTGGTTCTCAACTAGCAGGCTATCGTTTTTTTGAAATTTTAGAACAATTACGTAGCCGCGGAAAAGATCGCCTTGCTGCACTTGAAGTTTTCCATTACTGCTTACTTTTAGGTTTTCAAGGAAAGTATCGTATTGAATCTATTGAAAGTTTAAATCATCTCGTGGCACGTGTTGGTGATGAAATTGATTATCTCAAAGGAAAAAAAGCGGCTTTTTCCCCTTTTGTTGCGATTCCAGATCAAATTAAACACATTATTCATGGCGAATTACCATTCTTCTGGATTCTGATTTTTCTTTTATTGTTTGCCTTACTCAGTTTTGCTGGCTTGCGTTATGTGCTTTCCAATCAGACTACACATACATTGGCACCTTATGAGAACATAATTTCGGCTCCTGTTGAAGAAGCTCACATTACGATTTACTTGCCTTAGTGAATGCATATGGCTCAAGATAAACCAACATCAATTCGCATCCTACAAAATCACAAAAAGAAAACGCTACCACCAACTGTACTGGTTTTGGGTGGTTTTTTAGCTGGAATATTGGTCAGTATTTTCGTATTTATGATGTTTATCAAAAGTTCGAATATCCATGAAAATACCAATTTAAGCATAGATGTGACTTCAGCGGCTGACGACCATACTGAGATCACTCAACAAACTATAAATGCTGAGCATACTGCAGATCATTCACATTCTAAGCAAGAGCATGCATCAGCACTGCATGAATCAGATGATGATGAAACAATCCAACAGCCGAAAGACAGTGATTTGAGTAAGTTATTCCAACATGCTCCTGCTGCTGCACGTGTTTCCCCATTTGAAGTCACCAAGGCTCCAGCACCCACACAAAAGCCTATACCTACAATAAAAGCAACCTCCCAACCTATAACGATTGAATCGAAAAAAAAAGCAGTTCAGATGGATAAAAAAATGGTTGCTCCGGCAGAAAAAATTGAGATTCCACACGCTTCTGTCGAAATTGAAGTCACTCGAAAACCTTTTGAAGTACAGTAAACAGCTTTCATGATTCTGCTCGTTTTGATTTGCTTTTTCGGGCTTGCTCTCGCTTTAGCCTGTCTGATGTCCTATGAATTACGTCAAAAGCTTTTAAATTCATTACAAAGTGTATTACCACAAAGTAAACAAAAGCTAAATCAGGTAAAGAGTTTTGCAGAGCATATCCATCACGCTTCTGCACCTGAAAGACTTCAATCGCACTGGCATGTACAACAATGGTGGATTTTAATTGCTGGTTTTTTCCTATTTGCCAGTGTTATGGTATTTGCTTTTACACGCCCTATTCGACCAACACACATAGAAGCTGAATATTTAAAAGAAGTTGATCCACAAATTTACACGCTTTTAAATGGAGAAATTTTAACCCCTCCCCCTGAAGTGGATGAGTCTCTGGTTGAAGCTGCCATCGTTGAAGCCAATCAGCTTGAACAACAATATCAGGCTCAAAATAATCAGTCGATTCAGGCATCACAACTCGAATCTCTACATCATCATGGTTCACTAGACGACCAGTTGATTGATCGGAAGTGGGATAAAATGCATCCACGCTATAAACAACGTTTGCTCATGGTCTTTAAACTCATGAAAGAGCGTTATGGCTACGAACTGGTTCTACTCGAAGGTTATCGTAGTCCGGCACGTCAAAACCTCCTTTCAGGTAATCCTAATACAACACGTGCACGTGGTTATCAGAGTTATCACCAATTTGGTTTAGCCGCCGATGTAGCCTTCAAGCGTAACGGTAAAGTGGTCATTACTGAACGTGATCCATGGGCGATGCGTGGCTATCAATTGTATGGTGAAGTCGCTGAATCGGTCGGTCTAACTTGGGGTGGCCGTTGGAAATCGATTCAAGACTATGGACATACTGAATACCGCATGCCAGGTTTGAAAAAGACCAAAGAAATGGCAGATCGACTACTGGCTGAAGCAGAAATGAAAGTAAATAACTTAAATTTATAACAAAGCTCTACTGTTCAAATCTACTGTAGATTGATTAACTGCTAAGTGACATTATAATTTTGGAATAAACATGCGCATTTATATTATTGTTGGAAGTATCCGTGAGGGCCGCACCGCGATCAAAGTCGCAAACTGGGTTTTTGATTACTTAAACCAGCATCATCAAAATTCTATTCAAGTTGAACTGATCGATTTAAAACAATGGGATTTAGCACTTTTTGCAGGTAGTCATCCTCCTGCCACGGGTATTTACGACCAGCCCAAACAACAAGAATGGGCAGATAAAATTGCTCAGGCAGATGCCTTTATTTTTATTAGTCCTGAATACAATCACGGTTATAGCCCCGCGCTTAAAAATGCATTGGATTATTTGGGCAAAGAATGGAGTGGGAAACCAGCCTCATTTATTAGCTACGGAGTGACCTATGGTTCAAATTCGGTTGGACAAATTCGCCAAGTCACCTCAAGTTTGAATATGATTGATCCTAATGCAGTGATTGAGATTCGAGATATCTTCAAACGTAATAAAGGAGAAACCTTTGAAGCCAATGAATTTGAAGAAAAAGCACTAATCGATTTGGTACAGAAACTCAAAAAATATCAAAAAAATTCTGTGTAAGCTAAAACTTACATATATCGTCGTTATTGACGAATTGTCGCATCAATAGATTTAATCTATTCTTTAAAACATACAGAGACAGGAAGTCTCATTGAAAATAATAAGATGCATAGGATGCGGCCACAAATAGGATATTTGTAGCACTATAAACGGAATACAAAGAAGCCCTGTCAGGATGATGGGGCTTCTTTTTATCTATTACTTATATACAATGGTCTGATTAGGATTGATCCCCTCAGCCAATAATTGCTCGACTTGTTCCACATCACCAAGAGATGCCAAATGCACCAGCTTAGGAAAGTACCGTTCTTCATCATCTTCAGAGAGTGGATGATGCGTATAAACATCATCCCAATCTGTATCGAGTGGAAGATCATTAGGCAAGTGATCAACGTTCAAATCTTGCGTTAAATCATTAGTATCATCGCTTTCTAAATGAGTTAGGCTTTCTGTGCTACCTTCATCTTCTATTTTTTCCAGCAACGGATTACTATTCAGTTGAATCTGAATTTCTTGTTCAAGCTCAAGACTTGAGAATTGCAATAAACGAATTACTTGTTGTAATTGAGGGGTCAGCGATAAACTATTCGCAACTTTCAATCTTTATTCTTACATTTCCGTCTAGAATAAAAACCCCCCTGACCGTAAGGTGAGGGGGTTTTAAATTTAAAAGCTGGCGATGACTTACTCTCACATGGCTAACGCCACACTACCATCAGCGCGAAGAGG
>NZ_JAHPRO010000005.1 GCF_025562455.1 Acinetobacter sp. WU_MDCI_Axc73 | reverse complement strand
TTCCAATACAACGCAACGGATAATAACGGTTTAGTCTCAGGCAGTACTGCGACAGGCACCATTAACGTGACTGCGGTAAACGATGCACCAGTTCTTGATCTTGATGCCAATGATAGCTCAGGTGAGACTGGTAGTAATTACCGTACAAGTTATCTTGCAGGTGCTACTGCTATTTCGATAGCAGATATTGATATCAAAGTTACGGATGTTGATGCAGAGATAGTTCCTCAACAGATTTCAGGAGCAACTATTACATTAACCAATAATCAATCTGGAGATTTATTACAAGCAGGTACATTACCAAGTGGTATCACTGCTAGTCAATCAGGTAACACAATTACTTTAAGTGGAACTAGTACGCTTGTTAATTATGAAACTGCAATTAAGGCAATTACATTTAGTACAAGCTCTGGCACTACGGCATCTGTGGTTACTCGTGAGATTTCAGTTAAGGTTACTGATATTGGAGGAGCAAGTAGTAATATTGCAATGACCAAAATTGATGTAAGTAGTTTTATTGCT
This sequence comes from Acinetobacter sp. WU_MDCI_Axc73, assembly GCF_025562455.1. GTDB lineage: Bacteria > Pseudomonadota > Gammaproteobacteria > Pseudomonadales > Moraxellaceae > Acinetobacter. Next base: position 186,038 of record NZ_JAHPRO010000005.1, on the reverse strand, counting down.
CCAGGAACGCCAGGTTCTAATGCAAACAATGGTAATAATACAATTAATGGTGGCAATGGCGATGATGTTTTACTTGGTGATTCTGGTGGAGTAAAAACGACACTTGTACCTGGAACAAATTATAATATTGCTTTTATTCTGGATGTTTCAGGAAGCATGCAATGGTCTTTGGATCAAGATTCAGGAACTGCAAATGAACGTATTAACTTGTTAAAAGCAGGGCTAAAACAGTATATTCAAAATACTGTTTTACCCTTTGCCGATGCTGAAGGTACTGACAAAGGTGGAGAGATTAATATTGCATTGATTCCATTTTCATCCAATGCATCAACTAAGATAAGCATTAGTATTAAGGACGTAAAAAGTGGAAATTGGAGTGCAATTAATACAGCTATTGACAATCTTACAGCTGGAAGCGGAACAAACTATGAAGCTGCTTTCGGTAAAACGGTTGAATGGTTTAAAAGTTTACCTTCTACAGCTGTAACCACAAGTAGTGGTGCTGCGAATAGTGCCAATAATTATCAGAATTTAACATTCTTTATTACTGATGGTGATCCTACATCTCGTATGAATGGGGCTACTGAAAGCACTGATAATCAGCAAACAATATTAAGTGAATCTAAAACTACATTCGACAATGGCTATAACGCAACTACAGGTAATGCTGGCTTGGGCAATATTAGCAAAGTCAATGCGATCGGGATTGGTAATGCCGTCGATAAATCGTGGTTACAATTATTTGATAACAGTGATTCCGTGGGAAATATTATAGTTGATGCGGGTAGTGGCTCAGCACCAACTGTGACGACAATCGCCAATTTTAATAATGATACAGGTTTAAATGCACGCAGCAATTGGAAAGTTCAGTCAGGCAATACTGATGGTATGGTTACAGCATCTGCTTCAAGTAATAACCATCTTGTTTTAAAAGACAGTGTAGCCGTAAATGGTAAAGCAGCAGTATATGAAGGGCCTGAGATTACTGTAGATAATACTAAGGTATCTAAAGGTTATATTTCATTCAGTTATACACAGCAAAACTGGACTGCAAATGATAGCTTTACCTGGACTCTACAGAAGAAAAATAATGATGGGACTTGGACCAGTGTCGAAACCGGTTCGAATGCTTCTGCAAATGATCATGCGACCAATACAAATGCGCTCACTATGCAAACAGGTATTATTAGCAGCGAAGGAACTTATCGGTTTGTATTTACAGTTGAAGACAAAAATGGTGCTGCAAATTATCAAGCACAAATTGATGATCTTCAGTGGAATGTAAGTGCAGGTACAGATACAGTGACTGGATCTGGTGGACAGCCTGATATTGTAATGACGGCTGAACAATTACAGTACGCGCTACAAGCTGGGGGTTTATATCCAACTTTAAATCCTGTTGGAAATGACACCATTAATGGAAGCGATGGTAACGACATTATTTTTGGTGATGTAATCAATACTGACGCACTTACTTTTGGCGGGACGCGTAACTTTAATTCTGCTCTTCAGCCTGATGCTCTTGGTTCAGGGATGGCAGCCTTAGATAAACAATTACAAGTCACTTTAGGTCATACTCCAACTGATTTAGAAAAATATCAATACATTAAAGATCATTATAGTGAGTTTAATGTTGCTAATGATACCAGAGGTGGAAACGATACACTTAATGGTGGAAATGGTAATGACATTCTTTATGGTCAAGGTGGAAATGACACGCTAAATGGTGGAGCTGGTAATGATATTTTATCTACTGGTCAGGGTAATGATACCGTTCTATATAATGTTTTGAATACTGCTGATGCCAATGCTGGAAATGGTCGTGATACATGGATTGATTTTCATGTTGGAAATGTGTCGACAGATGGAAATGCTGACGTGATTAAGTTTGGTTCAGGTTTCTTTGGTGGATTATTAGCCAATAATAGTAATATTGCTAATTATATTAAGTTTACTCAGAGTGGTAATGATGTCATTCTCTCCGTAGACCGTGATGGTACTCAAGGTGTAGTACAAAACTGGTCTGAGCTTGTTGTGTTACAAAATCACACAACAACTGACGTCAATTTGCAAGACTTATTAAATAATCATCAAATCATCATTGGCTAAAATGCATTAACCTTTTTAAAAACTGCTTCAGTCATGAAGCAGTTTTTTTATAGCAAAATAAAATTTGATAAGGATATATTTGAATTTAATGCTGATCGGGACAAAACTGTTGTTTATTTTAGAATAAATTAACGATATAAATGGGAGAGCATTTAATCGCTATTTTTATTTGAAAATTTTATATAAAATGGATCTTAACTCTCATGTAAAGTCAATTTTTTTATTTAAAATTAGCAGTCATTTGTGGTTTAATTTTTATCAATTGATAAAAATTAAAAAATATTTTATACTTCTTTATATGGTTTTTTCAAAGGTGCTATTTTCTTAGCAATAATTTAATAGGTTATCTAATCTTCTTTTTCTCACTATTTGTTAGATGAACTTAATCATTTCGATATCATTGTAAATCCTCAATTGAATTTTTATGTAACTATTAGCTTTTCTAAATTTTTTGATTGAGTGCTTTTTTTATAAAAATTAATACCTAATTTGATAATCAAAGCTAAGAAATTTTAAAAAAAAAGCTACAATACTGATAATTTGTAGGGATTAATTGGGTTAGAATCGCATCAGGAGTTTCTATCATTTTTGTTTTTAAGGGTGATCTTTTCTATGACTAATATAGGAGTTTGCATGGGCAAAGAAACGTCAGCTGTAGGACACTCTGAAGAAATGGTGCTGTCTCATGATACCGAAACAACTTTGGAACATGTCATTAATATTGTTCCCCAGCTGATCCATTGGTTGATTAAATCTGGCGTTGGCTATACAGAATTTGCTACAGCCCTTAAAGTTGTTTTTTATAATGAAGCGATTAAAGAGCTTGATCGAATTAAACAAAAAAAAACTGATTCAGCGATCAGTTTATTGTCTGGATTAAATAGACGTGATGTGCGTACATTCTGCCAAACTTATGGAGAATATGTACTTATTGATCAAGCGAATTTGCAGCTTCCAATTAGTGTACCTGCACGCGTAATTGGCGCGTGGCTGAATAAAAAATTACCTTCCAGCATCCCTTTTCAAGGTAATGAAAATAGTTTTGAAAGTTTGGTTTGGCAGATTTCATCTGAAAAACACCCTAAATCGATCCTTTTAGAATTAAAGCGTTTAGGTATTGTGCTAGAAGAAGATGAACAAGTTGTACTTCAAAGTTCAAGCTTTACACCAGATAAGAAAGTAGATGAAAGTAAACAGCTTTTTAGTCAAAATATTAGTGATCATTTAGCTGCTGGTGTACTTAATTTAACCCAAAATACTAATTTTTTGGAACAGGCAATTTTTGCAGATGAATTGTCTCAGGAATCTATTGATAAATTAAATCAGTTGAGTGTTGATTTATGGATGCTCATGTCTAAGGCATTGATTTCTGCTGCAAGTGATTATTGTAAAAATGATGAAACCTTAGAGAATGCCAACAAGCGTTTTAGGCTTGGTATTTATCAATATAATGAATGATATTGTTTAAAATTAGTGGCAATCTCTATTTTGAGTCTTGCAAAGCTCTTTTTTTGTCCATCCTATTTTATCTAAAGCTCGCCATAAAATTGAATAAGAAATTTTATAGCCAAATTGATGTTCAAAAGGCTCAAGTAATTCTTCAATTTTCTTAAAAGAAGTATTTTTGACAAATATTTCAAAACTCTCCAAATCTTTAATCGTAAAAGGTCTCCCTTTATTTTTTGAAGGTAAAGGTTTCAAGTTTTGTGTTTCTTGTTCTAATCGAATCCAGTCATCAAGAGTTGATCTTGCAATACCAAATTGCTTACACACATTTGATTTATGTTTTGTCTGATGATAAGCAGCCATGGCTTTTTTTCGAAGGTCTAGTGAATATGCACGCATAAAACTAATCTGTACGCCTTTTTAAAATATAAATCATTCAATTCTTCCAGATATTTAGTGTAAAACTTAATCAAGTTGATTGAGGTGATTCATGCTAATTTAATTTTTAGTGAAATCTATCATTAAAAAATAAAAATGTACATATAAAACATATTTATTATTTTATTTTTTATTTTATGCTTGAAAAAGTAGCCTGAAAAGTTAAAAAAAATTATTTATTTTCAATATAATCAATATATTGCTGCAATTTAATCTATTTTTTTCATATTTAACTGAACTATTGCGCAACAAACGGGTCTATGTTAATTTTTAAACATGTGCAAAATACACATTAAATATTGGTTTTGATGATTGTTTTCTCAAAAAAAAAGATTTTTAGGGAATTTTCTTCTAAAAACCGTATTTATCAATAACATATTCCATATAAGAAGGGTCATGTAATGAATAAAACTTTTCCATTATCAGTACTAACTTTAGCACTGATGACGTCAAACCTTTATGCAGCACAAACAAATATTGGTACAGGCAATACAGCTACAGGTGCTGATACGACTGTTGTTGGAACAAATAACAATGCAGCCAATACCACAGTAATTGGTACAGATAACAATAGTTCGGGCAGTTTAGGTTTTGTCGGGGGAACTGGTAACACTGTAAATGGAGCGGCTGGTACAGCTGTTGGTAGTGGCAATACTGTAGCTACAGATTATGGAACTGCTGTTGGTGCAAATAACACAGCAAATGCTCAAGGAAATACCGTAGTAGGCAATAATAATACGGTTAATGACAACTTTGGGACTGCAGTAGGATCGAATAATCAGGTTACAGGCTTGCAATCTAGTGCATTTGGTGATTCGGTTATCGTGAATGGTACAGGTGCTACAGCACTTGGTTCAACTTCGGCGGCTACAGGTGATTATGCATTGAGTGCTGGTTACGGGGCCGCATCAAATGGTGCTGGTGCGATAGCCGTTGGTGCAAATTCAAAAGCTGACTCGTTAAATACAATTGCAATAGGTACAGGCGCTGAAGCCACAGCTGAAGGTGCTGTAGCATTTGGTAATGGTGCTAAAGCTTCTGCTGCAGGATCAGTCGCGATTGGTGCTGGGACAACTAACGAAGAAGAAAATACAGTAGCTATGGGGAACCGTCGAGTAACTCAAGTTGCTACAGGTGTACGTGATAATGATGCTGTAAACGTTAAACAGTTAAATGACGCTTTGGCAAATGTAGATACTGCGCCAAGCCAAGAGTTTGTTACTAATGTAAATAATCAATTTGAACAAGAAGCTGCTGCCCGCAAAGCAGCCGACGATGCTGAAGCGCAAGCACGTCAAAATGGTGATACTGCTCTACAAGCAAATATTGATGATGAAGCAGCAAAACGAATTGCAGGTGATGCAGCTGAAGCAACAGCACGTACCACTGCAATTAATAATGAAGCAGATGCACGTGTAGCAGGTGATGCAGCAGAAGCAGCAGCTCGTACCACTGCGATTAATAATGAAGCACAAGCACGAATTGCAGGTGATGCAGCAGAAGCAGCAGCGCGTACCACTGCGATTAATAATGAAGCACAAGCACGAATTGCAGGTGATGCAGCTGAAGCTCAAGCTCGTGCTGATGCAGATTTAGCATTAGGTCAGCGTATTGATGCTGAAACTGCAACACGTACTTCAGAAGTCAAACGTTTAGACGGTCGTATTGATCATATTAATCATCGTTTAGACGATGTTGAAACCACAGCTTATCGTGGTATTGCAATTGCATTGGCAGCGCAACAAGCCATTCCAAGTATCCAGCCAGGTCAGGTTGCAGTTTTTGGTGGTGCAGGCTATTACGAAGGTGAAGCTGCTGGTGCATTGGGCGTTGTTACATCGTTTAGTGATCGCTTCTCTGGTAGCGGTGCAGTTGGTGTAGCAGACGGTGGTAAATTTGGTGCACGCGCAGGTGTTGCTTATGTCCTAGGGGGGAACTAAGTCCAGTTTTAGACGATCCAAATCGCTAAACAAGATTTAGTCATAATAAAAGGACAATCATATGAAAAAGACATTTAAATTAACTGCAATCACAGTTGCCTTAATGACTGGCAACGTGTATGCAGCACAAGTCATCGAAGGTCCAACAGGCACGGGTACTGGGGCGAATACCGTTTCAGGGGCAAATAGTATTGCTGTTGGTGAGTATAACGAAGTTGCAAATAATAGCACCGCTGTGGGTTATGATAATACTGCAACAGGACAAAATAGCTTTGCTGGTGGTTCAAGAAATATTACTGGAACAACCAATAACTCCGTTGCAATGGGTGGGCATGGCAATGGTCAAATCGTTCGCGGTGACAATAGTGTTGCAGTAGGTGCTAATCTAGTTACCGAAAAAAGCGAAAATACTGCTGTAGGTAATAGTATTCATATTTATGATGAAAAAGGTACTTCAGTTGGTGGGCATAATGAAGTGGTGGGGCAACAATCTAGCACTTTTGGAGATTTTGCTTGGTCTGGGGCAGATCATGCTACCGCTATAGGTAGCCAATCATATTCAAATGCCGAAAATGCAACCACTTTGGGTTATAACGCAGAAACTGGTGGTAAAGATACAGTTGTCATTGGTAGTCAACCCAATTGGAATAATGCAGGTGCTGGAGCGAATGTAACAGCTGTTGGTGCGAATACGCGTTCAGTTAATCAAAACACAGGAACATTAGGTGCGTTAACTGTAGCAAATGATACTAATTCCATTGCAATTGGATATAAATCTGATACTTATGGAGAAAATGTGGTTACTGTTGGTACTCTTGAAGGAACTTTGGACAGTAATGGGACTCAAACGCGTCGAGTAACTCAGGTTGAAGCTGGAGTCAATGATCAGGATGCTGTAAATCTTTCACAGTTAAATTCTAAAATTGCAAATGTAGGCGTAAGTCAGGAATTTAAGGATAGTCTTGAAGGACGTTTTACTCAGCAAACTGCTGATCGTCAAGCAGCCGACGATGCTGAAGCGCAAGCACGTCAAAATGGTGATACTGCTCTACAAGCAAATATTGATGATGAAGCAGCAAAACGAATTGCAGGTGATGCAGCAGAAGCAACAGCACGTACCATTGCAATTAATAATGAAGCAGATGCACGTGTAGCAGGTGATGCAGCAGAAGCAGCAGCTCGTACCACTGCGATTAATAATGAAGCACAAGCACGAATTGCAGGTGATGCAGCAGAAGCAGCAGCGCGTACCACTGCGATTAATAATGAAGCACAAGCACGAATTGCAGGTGATGTGGCTGAAGCACAAGCCCGTTCAAATGCTGATATAGCCTTGGGACAACGCATTGATACACAAACAGCAACTCGTGTCGCCGAAGTGAGTCGTCTGGATGGTCGTATCGATCAGGCAAATCGTCGTCTGGATGATATTGAGAAGAATGCTAATCGTGGTGTCGCAATTGCATTGGCAGCACAGCAGGCTGTTCCTAATATTCGTCCAGGTCAAATTGCTGTTTTTGCAGGGGTTGGACATTATGAAGGAGAAACTGCAGGTTCGGTGGGTGTTGCTACATCATTTATTTCCAGTCGTATCTCTTTAAGTGGATCTGTTGGTTTCGCTGGTGGTAATGAAGTTGGCAGTCGAATCGGGCTTACTTACCTCTGGTAAAGAGAGTCGTGATTTAAAGTGGTATGAATAATAAAGAGTTAACGGATTCTGGATTGTGATCTGTTCAATAATTTAAACATAGATTTATTATGTTTTCTCTTCGGTTGTTCTTTATTGTATATAAAGAACAACTTTTTTTATAAAAAGTTTAAATAAGGATTTTATTGAATTTTGACATAAGATAAATATAATTTAACGCCAAAATAAGCGGAAGTAAGTATGGGATTTTTTTAATAGTGTGATGTTGTTAAAATTTTAATCAAAAAGTTAAAGGGAGAGAACTTTGAAACTTCATTCCGGCGGTAAATTGTTTTGGAGCTTAATCGGGGTATTAATACTTTCTGGTTGCAAAGACGAAAATGGAAACTTTAGTGTTGGTGTAAGTTTGGGTGGAACTGGTACAGGGAGTATTGCTACACCGCGACCAGATATTAATCCCAATCCAACAGAAAATGACATCCTGTATGCTATAGCTTATCCAGATCCTGTTACTCAATATTGTGATGGAGTAGAGCGAACGATACAGTTTGTAAGGTATTATGCCCCTTTTACACCTATGATTAAGGGTGATCGAATGGACTTGATTCCTATTAATCATACATTAAAAGTGCGATATAAATTGCAAGTGATTGTCAAAAATACAACCTCATCTAAAATGTATGAATACATCAATAGTTGTAGTTCAGCATTTCAGCTAACGGGAACTCAAACGGAAAAAAATACAAAAACTGATTATTGTTTAAATGACGAGACAGTTAATGAGTATCAACCAAACGAAACCCGAACTTATTATTACACCTTCAATTTGCCAAATATTTTACAAAACTGGACAGCAAGTTATCATGCACAATATTCAAATCAATTGTATGCCTCTCCTTACGAGGATGATAATTTAAGTAGTCGATCGCAATGTGATCCTCTTACTTCTACTTTGTTGCTAGATGAATATCCATCTTCAATGGACGGTTCAACACAACTAAGTAATAGTGATGATTTAAGTCAGCAAGATTATAATTCTGAATCTAAAAATGAAGATTCCAACGATAATCTTTTGGATAATACTTCCACTTTTGGAATTTTTTGATGAGAAGGTAAGTTTTAGTAACTTAACTTATCCATCAGTTTTTGAATGAAATCTATTGTATATGTATTTGCTTTAAGTAATATTCATTACGACTAAAACATTGTTAAATTTAAATTTATGACCTGCTTCTAGCATGATTTTTTACATATTCAGCATTTTTTTAATTTGACTTATATCTATGTTACCTCGCTTAATTTTAAAAGGTGATAAGGGTTTTTTATTTTCTACCCATTAAGTGAATTAATGGGAGTATTGTCAGAGTAATATATCTAATTATATTTCTGTTGAAGATGATGCAAATGGTAATGCAGTAATCAAAGTAGATCGTGATGGTACAGCTGGAAACTTTACAATGTCTGACTTAATTATTGTGGAAAATAAAGCAGGTCTGGATCTACAAGAATTGCTGACTCACAACCAAATCATCATTGGTTAGACTTAATTAATTTTTTTAGAAAACTGCTTCAGTCATGAGGCAGTTTTTTAATACTGAAATAAAATTTATTGAAATGATAAAGTTTTACTTCAAATCAAGTACAATTTTTGACATGGATATAAGTTTCAAATTCTGGAACAAAAGAATGAAAAAATGGCGATACTTTATAAGAATTCCTTTTTGTTTATGGTGTAGTTTGTATGTACCGATCAGCTATGCAGATTCTTCCACAACGACAGGTCAGTCAATTAAACAAAATATAGAAAATTTGTTTACCCCCCATTCTAATCAAGATTTTAATAAAGTGAATTTTAAGGACTTGTCCAACTTTCAGGTGGATACCTCCAAACTGGATCGGTTACCTGTGGCGGGGTTAGGTTCAAACACGAGAGTACAAGCTTATCCAGACAATTCCAGCTCGAATGGTCAAATTAGTCTCATTGACGCGATTCAACTCGGCATTCAACGTAACCCTGAAATTAGCCAAAGTATTTCTACGCTCGCCGCACAAAACTCCAATATTGATATTGCCAAAGCCCAGTACTATCCACAACTGACAGGGGGAGTGAATACTGGTGATTTGACTACAGGTGAACGTGGTCGCCAATTACTTACCCTAAGCGCAACACAACTGCTTTATGATTTTGGTAAAGTCAAATCCAGTGTCGATACTCAGAAAGCCAAACTGATTGTGGAGCAGGCAAATGTTTTGATTAGCATTGATGATATTGCCTATCAGGTTGCTTCTGCCGTCATTAACATTGAGCGTTATAAACGCATCAGCCAGATTGGAGAACAACAAGTTATAGGCATCCAAAAAATTCTCGATATTGCCAATATGCGCGCCAACGCAGGAATTAGCAGTCAGGCAGATCCTGTACAAGCCGAATCTTATCTACAATCGGCGCAATCTAGTCTGATTGCTGAACAATCTTTATTAAAACAATACCAACAGCGTCTACGCACCTTACTAGGATTTGACGTTAGCAATAAAAACTGGACGATTCCCGATGATCTGGTGAAATCTTCTGACTTGTTTCAAGATCCAGAATTTAATACTATCCCTAAAATGATTGCGGCACAGGCCGAGATTGAAGTCGCAAAATCGCAGAAAAAACAAACTCAATTAAGCATATACCCGACTTTGTCAGTTAAAGGATCTTTAAGTCAGGCCTTGAATGGCGTTAATCCAAATAATGATAAGGATAATGGACTCTATAGTGCAGTGATGCTGGAAGCGAGTAGTAACTTCTATCAGGGGGGAGCTGTTTCGGCACAGATCAGATCCGCTAGTTATGCAGAAGAAGCCGCACGTTCCAAAGTTAACTCAGTTTACCTAGACGTACTAGACCAACTACGCACCACACGAGAAAGCATCGAAAACAAACAAAGACAAATACAAATATTGTCAGAGCGACAAGCAACCACGGTCAGAACCCGTGAGCTATATCAAGAACAATATAAACTGGGGACGCGCTCAGTACTGGATTTGCTCAACGCAGAAATGGCCATTCATGCGGCCAACAACGAACTTGAAACTGCACGTTACGACATTTACAACAGTCTGGTGCAATTCATTCAGACTACGGGACGGACTCGTCAGGCCTACCAACTAAACCATCTTTCAATTCAGGGATTTGAGGTGCAACCATGAGTCAAGCATTCAATTATCAGCCGTGGTTACAATCCGTCCTTGTGATTGCCAAACATTATCGAATTGAACCGTCAGAAGAACGTATCCGACTCCAACTGGACTGGAACCAGAATCACACGGTGGATGATGTACTATTATTGATTTGCCGACAAATGGGGCTGAACTATCGCAAACTCACATTCTCAAGCGAACTCTTAAATCCATGGCGTTTACCTGTCATCGCAGAATTTTATGATGGGCAGGTGGGCGTCATAGACAAAGCTGATGGTGAAGGCCATATCAGCATCCAACTCAGTGGAGAACAAGGGCTGGCCCAAAGTTTTACAGTGGATCAACTTCATAGTCTGATTAAAAACATTTATATCGTCAGACCCGAAAGCTCAATTCCCGATGCGCGAGTAGATGAATACATCAAACCCTATGAACCGAGCTGGTTCTGGTCGATCGTTCTCAAAGATTGGAAACGCTATATCGATATCATGTTTGCTTCATTGATTGCCAATATTTTGGCATTGGCGACCATTATCTTTTCGATGCAGGTGTATGACCGCGTTGTTCCTTCCCAGTCATATCCAACTCTATGGGTCTTGGCGGGTGGGGTATTACTGGCTGCGATCTTTGAATTTGTATTACGCGTTTCCCGAATTTATCTGTCCGATATTATCGGAAAACGTGCTGACCTTAAAATTTCAGATCGTGTTTTTGGACATGCACTACGCATCAAGAATAAAGAACGCTCCAAATCAACAGGCACATTCATCTCGCAAATTCGTGAACTAGAAGGCGTGCGTGAATTAGTCACCTCAACTACCATTAGTGCGATTGCCGATTTACCATTTTTCTTTTTATTCCTTGTAATTTTCTGGATGATTGGTGGTGACTTATTCTGGGTTATGATTTTAGTCGTACCATTAATGATTGTGCCCGGATTACTCGTACAAAAGAAACTGGCTAAACTGGCACAAGAAGGCATGCGAGAATCCTCTATCCGTAACGCAATTTTAGTTGAAGCGGTACAAGGAATAGAAGACATCAAATTATTACGCGCTGAATCTCGTTTTCAAAACCAATGGAACCATATGAACGAAGTCTCTGCTGATATCAGTATGCGCCAACGAAAAATTGTAGGCGTGTTAACGGCATGGACACAAAAAATACAAGGTCTAACCTATGCAATTGTAGTGCTAGTGGGCTGTTTTGCCGTAATTAAAGGCGATATGACGACAGGTGCATTGGTAGCCTGTTCGATTCTATCTTCCCGAATGCTAGCACCGATTTCACAAATCACGGGCGTATTGGGACGTTTACAACAAGCCAAAGTCGCAAAAACAAGTCTGGATGAACTGATGAAAAAGTCAGTAGATCAACCAGATCAGGCACATCTGATTCATAAATCAGTGATTTATGGCGACTACCAACTCAAGGGCGTAGTATTTCAATATGGGCAGGACGATCCAAAACCGACCTTGATCATCCCGAATCTGAATATTCAGGCAGGAGAAAAAATCGCCATTCTTGGGCGTAATGGCGCAGGTAAATCGACCTTATTACAACTCCTATCAGGCATGCAATTTCCACAACAAGGCAAAATCAGTCTGGATGGATTGGACTTAAGCCTGATCGATCCATCTGATATCCGTCGTGACATGGGGCTTTTAAACCAAAATGCGCATCTATTCTATGGCACGATTCGTGAAAACTTAACTCTTGGCGCACCTTTGGCAAACGATGAAGATATTCTCAAAGTCCTTAAAATGACAGGTGCCTTAAGCTTCGTTGAAGAGAAAAAAGAAGGACTGGATCATCTGATTTTAGAGGGCGGCGTGGGCTTCTCAGGTGGGCAACGACAAGCCCTGTTGTTAGCAAGACTGCTGATTCGACAACCGAACATCTTATTACTGGATGAACCGACTGCATCGATTGATGACGTTTCTGAAAAAATGTTGATTGATCATCTTAAAACATGGTTAGGGCATCGGACTTTAATTGTAGCCACACACCGACGTGCGGTACTGGAGCTAGTGGATCGGATTGTTGTAGTCAGTCACGGAAAAATTGTGATGGATGGACCTCGTGATCAGGTTCTTAGTGGTCAATCTACAGCTCAACAGATTTCAGCAGGACAAGGAGCACGTTCATGAGTGATCAATTACAACTCCCTAAACGTTCTCTAAAAGTGTCGTACAAAGAACCGCCTTTACCTCGTGCCAGTTTAGTGATCTGGATTATTGGCATTGGCTTATTAGTATTATTGCTTTGGGCGTGGCTATTTAAACTCGAAGAAGTCTCCACAGGAACAGGTAAAGTCATCCCATCGTCAAAAGAACAAGTGATTCAATCACTGGATGGTGGAATATTGACCAAACTAGATGTACAAGAAGGTGATATTGTTGAAAAAGGACAGGTGCTGGCACAGTTGGATCCGACCCGCTTTGAATCGAATGTGGGAGAGTCACAATCCTTACTGATATCTGCACAGGCGACTGCAGCTCGATTACGTGCAGAAGTAAATGGTACTCCATTGGCCTTTCCCGATGAAGTAAAAAAAGATCCTAAGTTAGTACAAGAAGAAACTGAATTGTATAACTCCAGACGCGAAAATCTGGAACAATCCATTTCTGGCTTAAAACAAGCCCTGCAACTGGTACAACAGGAATTGGTGATGACTGAACCCTTGGTTGCCAAAGGTGCTGCCAGTGAAGTAGAAGTACTGCGTTTAAAACGTGAAGCCAATGATCTACAAAATAAAATCAATGATGCGCGTAACCAGTATTACGTCAAATCACGTGAAGAGTTATCAAAGGCCAATACCGACACCGAACAACAAATGCAGATTGTACGTGGTCGAACAGATACCTTAAACCGTACCACGTTTAAAGCCCCTGTACGTGGTGTGGTGAAGGAAATTGCAGTGACCACCCAAGGTGGGGTGATTCCACAAAATGGCAAGTTGATGACCATTGTACCACTCGATGAACAACTGCTGATCGAAGCGCGAATTTCTCCACGAGATATTGCCTTTATCCATCCAGGTCAGGAAGCACTGGTCAAAATCACCGCCTATGACTACTCGATTTATGGAGGATTAAAGGGCAAAGTGACGGTGATTTCGCCTGATACGATTCGAGATGAGGTAAAGCAGGATCAGTTTTATTATCGAGTGTATATCCGTACTGATTCTGACAAACTTTATAATAAAGATGGCAAGTCATTTAGTATCACGCCAGGAATGGTCGCAACAGTCGATATTCGTACTGGAGAGAAAACCATACTGGATTATTTACTGAAACCGTTTAATAAGGCCAAAGAGGCTTTAAGAGAGCGGTAGAAAGTAATAAAAAATTGATGAAATATTTAAATCCTCGCTATTGCGGGGATTTTTGTGATTACCGATATTAATTCACGCTATAATATTTCTTTATCATTGATCTTTGTTTGCTGTTATGCCTTTTACCATTGCACAATTGGTTTGTTTTGAAGAAGAAATCAAAAAAAGTCGATTTCAGGCATTTGCAACTCCTGTTGAAAACGAAGACCAAGTGAAAGCTTTTTTGGAAAGCTATAAAGATATCACCACTACTCACCAGTGTTGGGCTTGGAAAATAGGACATCACGTAAGATTCAATGATGATGGTGAGCCTTCTGGTACTGCGGGTCGACCAATTTTGGCAACCATAGAAGGCAATGAACTGACTAATATTCTAGTTTTGGTGAATCGTTGGTTTGGTGGTGTAAAACTTGGAACGGGCGGTTTAGTACGGGCTTATGGTGGTTGTGCTGGACAATGTTTAAACCTTGTAGAAAAAATAGAATTAATTGAAAAAAAACAGACTGTATTTTCTTGTCATTTTAATGAATGGCCGATTCTTCAGTATGAACTAAAGCATCAGCAAATCGAATATATAGAAAACTATACCCATGATGGTGTGAGTGTAGAAGCAGCATTACAGATTCATCAAATTGATCCTTTAAAATTAAAAATACAAGATATTACTCGTGGACGCGAACAACTAAAAATTGTGGAGCCAGAACATGAGTGATGATCGTTTACTCAAATATCGAGAACAACATAAACACCGTTTGAATTATATGCCGTGGTTATATTGGAGCTTAAAACCACAGCATCGTGAATGGGCAGAAGCATGGCAGAAGGAATATCAAGCATACTTGATGGAAATGGAAACAGTAGAAATTGGTAAAAACTGTTTTATTTCTCCTTTAGCACATATTTTTGCAGAAAGGGGACGCAAAATTAAAATTGGTGATAACACTTTTATTTCGGCGGATTGCAAATTACATGGACCTTTAACGATAGGCAATGAAGTTGCAATTAACCATCATTGTATTTTAGATGGTGGACGCGCGGGTATTATCTTACATGATCAAGTACGGATAGCCGCATATTGCCATTTATATGCTTTTGATCATGGGGTGGAGTTAGATCGTCCAGTGTATCAACAACCAGTCACGTCCAAAGGCATTGAAATTGGTCAAGATGTCTGGTTAGGGGCGCATGTTGGCGTTAAAGATGGCATTTCGATTGGCGACCATGCAGTGGTAGGTATGAATAGCATGGTGACTAAGGATATAGAAGCGTATCATGTGGTTGCAGGAAATCCTGCACGTTGGATTAGAAATAGAGAGTAGTTGATTTTTTAATCACTTGATTGTTTTTCATAGAAAATAATTTAAACAGCATAAAAAATTACCGAAGTTTTCATTCAATTATGCTAAGTTAAAAATAACAAAACAAAATCTCCAAGGCATTAGACCTTAATGAAGAGAGGCTATTATGAGTCGTGTTATTGCATGTATTGATTCTTCACCTTGCATTAATGCAATTGCAGAAGCTGCTGCATGGGTGGCTAAACAAACCAAACGAGAACTGGTGTTACTACAAATTCTTGACTACTATCCTGCCAGTTACCATTTGGGCGAAATTAGTGGCGTTATTGGTTTTGAGAGTAACGCCATGTTGCTCAAAGAGCTTGCTGAGTTGGAGCAAAAACAAAGTGAACTGGCTTTAGACTATAGCAATAATTTACTTAAACACATTTCTGAAATGATCGAAGAAAAATATGGTTTAACCAGTTCAAAGATTCAGGAAAAAGGTGATTTTCTGGAACAAAGTTTTAGTATTTTAAAAGAAGATGATTTTGTTGTAATCGGCCGAGTAGGAGAAAGAGCAGCAGAAAAAAATAAGCCTATTGGCAGTAATGTTGAAAACTTTATTCGCGGTGCAAATTGTATCGTGATGACTGTCGGTGAAACATTTAAAGCGCCTACACGCTTTATCTTTGCTTATGAATACTCTCCAACTTGTGTCAAGATGATGCATCGAATTGCGCAAAGTGATTTACTTAAAACTTTGCAATGCCATTTGCTTTATGTTGGTGATCATCCACAAGTCCTAAAAGATCCAGAAGAATTTTTAAGTCATGCGGGCATCGAAGTCGTGACTGTTTATCGTTATGGCGACGTTTCAGAAAATATACTGGAATACCAACGTGAACACGGTATTCAGATGATCGTATTGGGTGCATTCAGTCACAGTAAAATCCATCAGTTCTTTTTGGGTAGTATTGCCACCTCAATTTTCCGTAATGCAACTGTACCGCTGTTGGTGGCGAAATAATTTAAAAGCCTTATCCATAGTTATCCGCAAATCTTGTGGATAACTATATGGACAAGCAATGTAAATAAAAATAGGATATTGATTTTAAAATAAAAATAAATTAAGAGTGTTTTTTGATCATCACTTTACAATGGCAATTGCAAAGCCATCATGCCCTTTACTTCCCACCGTTTGTAAGGCTGTACATGATAAAATTCGAGGATGATTTTGCAAGGCTTCAAAGGTCTGGCGAATACCTTCAATACTAGGTTTTTTATTATTTTCATCAAGAATGTCACCCGCACGGATCACATTATCCAGCACCAGAATCGTACCCGAATGTGAAAGATTCAGAGTAAGCTCTAAATATTCTGGATAACTTTGTTTATCTGCATCGATAAAAATAAAATCAAATGGTTCAAATGTTGTAGGATCTATCTGACGTAAAATATCAGCAGCGCGTCCGACTTTAAGTTCAACAGGAACGTCGAATTTGGCATGATCAATATTTTGTTGTGCTAGTGCTGCATGAGTATCTCGCCCTTCGATGGTGAGTAAATAGCCATCTTTAGGTAAAGTGCGCGCTAGCCAGACTGTACTATAGGCCGCAAATGTTCCTAACTCCAAAACACGTTTGCACTGATTCATCTGAATCAACATTTGTAAAAGCATACCCTGATTAGGTGCAACGGCCAAATGATCTGGAAATCCCTGATTGGCAGTATTATCCAGCGCAAATTGGAGGTTTGGATCTTCAGGAATTAAATGTGAATCGATATAATGATCAATGTCTGTCCACATCTGTTGCATAACGCATGTTACCTATACTGAGATAGCAGCATTTTAACCATTTCTAATCGATGTGCAATTTTAAGTGCCAGAAAAATCAAAAGTTCATTCTCTAATATTAAAAAAGAGACTCATATATGGTCTCTTTCAAACACATTCAGGACATTTTTAATAATTACACATTGAGCTATTGCGACTATGATCGGGGCCCCAGGTTCGATAGCCTTGGGTATCAATATGAATCTGCCCAGAAGCGTAAATGCCAATCCCCATATCCAGACTTTGTCCATGCTGTACCCAGAATTGACATAGCTTAAACTTAGTATTTTCTATAAATGCATAATCTTGAGACTGTGGAAACTCTGGACCAATACGAAAATCGATCGCTGAATTAAATAAATGTCGTGATGAACTAGCCCCACCTGCACATTGGTTTAAAGGTAGATCTCGATAAACTGAGGTGACTTCAAAATCAGTTAAAACCTTTTGGGCAACTAAAGCTTTAAAAATACGCAAGGTCGGTATGGCATTGTTCCATAGTTCACGATTTGGAACCGCATATTGTGAGCGACCACATTTTTGCCAGTCCCGTGCAGTTTTTAATAATTCAAAATTAGGTACAACATTGGCGACATTATTGCGCTCAAGAAAGCGTTCATATTCTTGAACACGCGAACGATTATCGCCCATGCTTAGCCATGCCAGATAGGCTGCTGGAACAGTTTTCACTGGAACTGGACGTTCTAATATGACTTTTTCCTGCGGAATATAAATGCGATGTCCAGTTGAAGGGGTAACTTTTCCTACTTTTTGAGGGGAGGTAGTACAGGCAACCATTACAACAGGTGCAAGGCTTATGGCGAGTAAACCCTTCAAAAATTTCGGCATAATAGAATCAATTGCTTACTTTAAATTGGGATTATTCTAATCGAAAAGGATGGATAAAATGAGGAAAATTTGCAATGAAATGTGTGATTCAGATACAAAAAGACCAGCTTTTGCTGGTCTAATTTGCAATTATTTCTCTAAATACTGAAGCTTATCTGGTTTACCGTTCCATTCTTCACGATCAGCAGGTTGCTCACCAATTTGAGTAATATTATTACCAGCCCATTTTTCAGAGAGTTCAGCATTAAGTTCAATAAAGACTTCCTGACCTTCTGGCAGCTCATCTTCTGAGAAAATTGCATTGGCAGGGCATTCTGGTTCACATAGCGCACAATCGATACATTCATCTGGATTGATGACCAAAAAATTTGGGCCTTCGTAGAAACAATCAACTGGGCATACTTCTACGCAATCTTGGTATTTACATTTAATACAGTTTTCAGTGACAACGAAGGTCATGGCGACAGCTACCTAAAAAATATGGTTCTAATTCCGAATGCTGTATTTTAGGCAAAAAAGGGGGAGACTAACAATTCCTTTTATTGATATTTATTATTCGGATTGATGAAAAGGACTGATTTATATCACTGTAGTTGATAGTAACTCTCAATTAAAGCATTATTTACTGGGTTTATTTGAGTTTTTTAGACCACCGCCATCTTGTTTATTCACTGTTGCCCATGCAATTCGTTCAGCTTCTTCTTGAGAATGCCCACGTTCTCGTTCGCTTTCTTCAATATGATGAGCTTGGCGTTTCTGTTTATCGGTATAGGCTGATTTATCTCCACGTGACATTTTATTCTCCACACTTAAATGCTGTATTTTTAGTTTTAACATTACTTTGATTTTGAATGGGTAAAAAGTTGTCGAACTTTAACTCAGTTTTGTAAATTAACGATAAACAATCTCTAAGTATAGAGTTATTTCATCACTGTTTAAATCCTCTTTCTTTTTCTCCTATAGGAAAAAATAAACGGGACTTATGGCAGAATCTGAATATTTAAAAAAGACGATATGCAGAATAGATCACATATGTGCGATCTATTCTGTACTTTGCTTTATGAGCTGAGACTGGCTTTTAATGAGTAAAGCTGTTCAAGTGCCTGACGGGGTGTCAAGTTATCGACATCAATTTGTTTCAGCATTTCCAATGCAGGGGATTGAACTTCAACTTCGATAACTTTTTCAATCGTTGGTGTTTCAATTTCATGTTCAACGGCATTGAACAAATCATTTTGCACCGCAGATTGAATATGTTGTTGCTGCTGTTTTTCCAATATTTTTAAACGTTTTTGCGCTTCTTTAATAACGCCTGCTGGTATACCTGCCAGTTTTGCTACTTGTAAACCATGGCTTTGGCTGGCAGGGCCATGTTGTACCTTATGCAACAAAATCAGATTGCCGTTCATTTCTTTAGCCGTCACATGATAATTATCGATACCTGCTTCGCTACCAAGCTCGGTTAATTCAAAATAATGCGTGGCAAATAAACATAGACACTTGATGCGTTTAGTTAGATCTAATACACAGGCCCATGCTAATGACAAACCATCATAAGTACTGGTACCACGCCCGACTTCATCCATTAAAACTAAAGATTGATGGGTAGCATGGTGTAGAATTTGTGAGGTTTCAGTCATTTCAACCATAAAAGTCGATTTGCCTGTTGATAAATCATCTGCTGAACCAATACGGGTAAAGATTCGATCAATCGGACCCAGTTTTGCAGATTGAGCAGGCACATAACTACCGCAATATGCCAGTAAGCTAATCAATGCAGTTTGACGCATGAAGGTGGATTTCCCCCCCATATTTGGCCCAGTGATGATCGCCATGCGATGATGACTATCTAAAAAAGTATCATTAGGAGTGTACGGCGTTTTATTGAGTGCTTCGACTACTGGATGACGACCTGCATGAATTTTAATCCCTATCTCTGGACTAAACTCAGGGCGATTCCATTGCTGCAAACGGGCTTGATGCGCAAAATTAGCCAAGACATCAATCTGGGCAATCGCTGCACTCATCATCTGTAAATTGGCAATATTCTGTCTAAGGATATCAAGCAAGTTTTCAAATAATAATTTCTCACGGGCAAGCGCACGAGATTCACTGGAAAGAACTTTATCTTCAAATCCTTTGAGTTCTGGCGTGATATAACGCTCAGCATTCTTTAGGGTTTGGCGACGAATATAATGCTCTGGAGCTTGCTCCGCTTGTGCGCGTGTCAATTCGATATAATAACCACTGACACGGTTATAGCCGATTTTTAAAGTCGAGATACCACTGAGTTCGCGTTCCTTAATTTCAAGATCAATCAGAAACTGTCCAGCATGATCCCGTATTTTGCGTAGCTCATCCAGTTCACCATCATAACCTTCGGCAATTACATTGCCATCGCGCAGTAGTACGGGCGGATTTTCGACAATTGCAGATAAAAGTAACTGATGGAGTTCTTTGAAATCGCCCAATTGCTGGTCGAGCTCGGTGAGTAAGGTCGAAGATTTTGCCTGAATCACAGGCAGTAATGCATGTCTCAGAAATGGAGTTTGAGCACATGCATGACGTAATTGTACTAGGTCACGTGGACGTGCACTGCCTAATGCTATACGACTTAGCACCCGTTCGATATCACCAATTTCCTTTAATACTAAGCGTACAGGGGATTCGTGATAACCTGTTAATAGCTGTTCAGTTGCGTCCAGTCGCGCATCCAGAAGTGCAGTATCACGGATGGGTTGCATTAAAGTACGGCTGAGTAAACGACCGCCCATAGCGGTTTGGCAATCATTGATTAAATTGAATAAAGACGTACCATGTTCAAACAGTGGGTCGATAATTTCCAGATTGCGGCGAGTGATTGGATCAAGTGCAATAAAATCTGAACTTTGCTCAAGTTGAATCGATCGGATATGCGGCAGAGCAGTTTTTTGGGTTTCTTTGGCATAGTGAATCAAGGCCGCAGCAGAGGCTTTGGCAAGAGGTAAATGATCAATTCCAAAGCCTGAAAGTGTTGTAACAGCAAACTGGTCGCATAAGGTTTTTTGGGCATTGTTTAAATTAAAATCAACGTTAGGACGTTTGGTAATTGGACAGTCTATCTGTTTTTTAATTTGTTCCAGAATATTTTGATCGACTAAATCTTCATCAACGACAATCTCACTTGGCATTAAGCGTGAAAGTTCAATTGCTAATTGTTCAGTTTTAAATTCGTGTTCCTGAACCTTAAAAATACTGGCACTTAAATCCAGTAAAGCCAGTCCTATTTTGTTTTGTTGAATACATAATGCAACCAAATTTGAAGATTGGTAACTACCTAGCAGCGCATCATCAGTAATGGTACCTGGCGTAATAATACGAACAACTTTTCGCTCAACGGGTCCCTTGCCTGTAACTTCTCCCACTTGCTCACAAATTGCGACAGTTTGTCCAGCTTTGACCAAACGTGCTAGATAACCTTCGGCCGCATGATAAGGTACGCCTGCCATTGGAATGGGTTCACCATTGGTTTTTCCTCGATGGGTTAGGGTAATACCTAATAACTTGGCTGCCTTGCGCGCATCGTCAAAAAAAAGTTCGTAAAAGTCACCCATGCGATAAAAAAGTAAAGCATGCTGGTGTTCCATTTTGACTTTTAAATATTGTTGCATCATTGGAGTGTGGTTGGATAGGTCTGCTATGCTATTATTATCTTTCATCATCATTAAAACCTTTATATTCAATAAGTTTGATAGTGTTTAACATAAAACAGGATATCCAAGGGTGTAGAATGGAATCTAACCAAATACAACCTAATCTAAAATTTTAGTGTAGGTTCTTTTAGTCTAAACTAGCCGTTATTCCTGATCAAAATTGGAAATGGGCAGCTTGGAAGGATATCAAAAAATTCAACCTTTCTGTGAGGATTAAAATGGTTCGCTCAAACGATCAGCAAATGACAAGGTTTTGTTACACAAAGCTATCTCTAAGGGCTTATTTCACAATATAATTTTCATAAACCTACTCTTAAAATGTATCGTCCTCTCAATTGGTTCTCATACAACTGAAATCTCATTAATCATGGAAATGCTAGGTCTCTTGCATCAATCAAAAAATGGTCATAATGAAATAAATGCGAGAACACCACTCCTAAATAAATTTACATTATTAGACCGACTAAAAATTCGAGTTGTGACCTGAATTTAAGTGAGTTGGGGACACTTCAAATTATAAATCTTGGTGCAACGAAGTCCTTTCACAATCATTTTGTCCCGAAATGACAAGAGATATTGTCAAAATAGCTTTACAAGTTTTTTTTGAACTTAATATAATTTTATTAGTTCTTTTTTGGAACTAACTTATATTTTATTGAGGATGAATATATGAACGAGTTGTTTGATAATCATGCGGCATCAAAGACGACTTGGGATTTGGTTCCACGTAAAGTTCATTTTGAATGGAATAATGTGCCATTTGCATGGATTCCCAGTGATCGTTTAGCAAGTCATGCGATTAACCATTTCAGTTTTTCACTGGTTAGAGGTGAGTATTTTTTCTGTCGTATTTTTAATAAAGCATTGCCATATATTGAGGATGAAAAATTAAAAGAGGACGTCAAAATTTTTATCCGTCAAGAAGCGATACATGCTCAAGCACATAAAGAATCCATTGAATTATATTTAAAGCAATACGGTGTGGATATCGAAGCAAATTATGATCGTGCAATGCAACTTTTTGACCGTGTTTTGGCAGATGATCCAGTTGGTATCAAACTACCCAAAAGCTTAAAAAAACAGTGGTTGGTCTTTCGTGTGGCACTGGTGGCAGCTGCTGAGCACTTCACCTGTGCCTTAGGTCAGTTTGCACTCACTCGTGCTGAATGGGGCAAGCGAGGTGGTGACCCTATGGTGACTGACTTATTTACATGGCATGGTGCTGAAGAAGTGGAACATCGTGCAGTTGCCTATGATTTATTCCAATATTTAAGTGGCAATTATGGGGTACGAGCAATGAGTATGCTACTCACTTTACCTGCATTTTCTACACTCATGATTCTAGGCACAGTAAAGCTAATGGAAGCAGACCACGACATGCCAAAGTCTAAAAAAAGTTTATTCAGTCTTGGGTTGTGGAAAGGATGGAATAAATCCGCTCGCCATAATCTTGTGCCGACATTGGGTTGGTTTATCAAAGAATCTATTTCTTTCTTTAATCCAAAATATCATCCAAATTTTCACGGTGATACCGAACTTGCCGTGGCTTATATGAACCAGTCACCAGCGGTTTTGGCTTTTGAACAACACGTTTCGAGAGCACCTTAAAATGAATCTTAATCAAAATAAAACCAAACACTTTGTACAATCAGATGATATTTCAATCGCTGTGTATGAATGGGGAAAATCATCTACAGAAAAACAAACGATGGTTCTCATTCATGGTTATCCCGATTCTGCTGAGGTATGGGATGGATTGGCCTCGATTTTAGCGAAAGATTTTCATGTGGTCACTTATGACATGCGAGGCACAGGACAGTCTTCTGTTCCATCTCAAAAGACTCAGTATCACTTTAATTATCTGATGAATGATTTGAGTCAGGTCATTGACAGTGTTAGTCCAAATCAAGCCGTGCATTTGTTAGGGCATGATTGGGGTGCATTACAAGGTTGGGAAGCGATCTTGGATGATCGATTAAAAGCAAAAGTTAAGAGCTATACCGCATTGGCACCGAGTTTGGACGCTGTAGGAATGTGGTTTCGCGATCGTTTCATCAGTTTAAATCCGTTACAACATATCCAAGGCATCAAGCAGATGGTGTCATCCAGCTATATGGTATTTTTTAATCTACCCGTTATTCCTGAATTTGTGTGGAAGATAAAATTGGCAGAACAGTGGTCAGGTTTGGTTTCAATAATAGAAAAAAAACAAGTGATTGAACCATCCCATCAGTTAAAAAATGGTATTAATGGTTTAGAGTTGTATCGTAAAAATCTGATTAAGCCATTGCTACTTCCAAAGAAACGTTATACCTCGGTTCCAGTACATTTATTGGTGATGAAAAAAGATCCATTTGTACCCTTACATTTATTTGAAAATCAAGCGAAATGGATTAAAGCGCCTGTTGCTCGTACAGAAATCAATGCAAGCCACTGGGGGATCTTAAGTCGTCCTGAAATGATCGCTCCTGCTATTAAACAGTACGTTAATACGTATTAATTCTAAAACGCACTAAAAAATTCGCTAAATTCAAGCTGTTTTTGAGGGAAGTAATGATGTCAAATCAAGAGTTAATGATTGGTCAACCCTTTATTTTACGCCAAGGTCAATCTATTAAAAATCGTATTGTTAAGTCAGCATTAAGTGAAGCTTTAGGAACGCCTGATGGAAAACCTACACGTGAGTTAATCAAATTATATCGTACTTGGTCACAGGCAAATTTAGGGCTGATTATTACGGGGAATGTCATGATTGATCGTCGTGCATTAGGTGAACCTGGTAATGTAGTGGTTGAGGATGAGCGAGATTTAGGCTTACTCAAAGAATGGGCTACCGTTGCAAAATCAGGTGGTAGTGATGTTTGGATGCAGATTAATCACCCAGGTAAACAAGCGATTCGCGGTCTAAATAAAGAAACTGTATCACCTTCAGCCATCCCTTTTTCTGCCAAAATGTCTGCAGCCTTTGCTACACCGCGTGAACTTACCGATGCTGAAATTTTGGAATTAATTCAGCGCTATGCAACCACCGCAGCAATTGCCAAAAAGGCAGGTTTTAATGGCGTACAGTTGCACGGTGCACATGGTTATTTAATTAGTCAGTTTTTATCGCCGTATCACAACCGTCGGCAAGATAAGTGGGGAGGTAGCGCAGAGAATCGTCGTCGTTTTGTGCTAGAAATCTATCATGCTATTCGTAGCAAAGTTGGTGCAGATTTTCCAATTGCCATCAAGTTAAATTCCGCTGATTTCCAGCGAGGGGGATTCACTGAAGAGGAGTCTTTAGCAGCAATCCAAGCATTGGATGAGGTTGGTATTGATCATATTGAAATCTCTGGTGGAACCTATGAAAAACCGATTATGCAATTAGGGACACAGAAAGAATCAACAGCGTCGCGTGAAGCATATTTTTTAGACTTTGCACGAAAAGTCCGTCAAAACAGCCAAGTACCATTGATGGTGACGGGTGGTTTCAGAAGTCTGAATGGTATGGAAGCAGCTTTGACATCTAAAGATGCTGACTTTATTGGTTTAGGGCGTATTTTTGCGATTGAACCTTTGGCATCCAAGCGTTTATTGAGTGGGCAAGAAACCAATTATCAAGTTAAACCGCTCACTACAGGATTTAAATTTATTGATAATTTTGGCTCTCTGGAAGTGACTTGGTATACCCGTCAAATGCATCGTATTGGTAAAGGTGAAAGACCAATTCCGAATGAAAATGGATTGAAATCATTTTTATTGGATATCAAAGATAAAGGAATTGGAATTTTAAAAACGCGTCAATTACGTGCCTCTTAAACGGTAGAGATAATAAAAGATGAATATACCGATTATGCACCAACAAAATACGACTCGCTGGGATGCTATTGTTATTGGTGGAGGAATAGGTGGCTTATCCACAGCCGCTTTTTTGGCGACCAACGGTTTAAAAACGCTGGTATTAGAACAATATCATATTGTTGGTGGATGCAGCCATGTGTTCCGACGTAAACGTAAATGGGAATTTGATGTCGGGATTCATTATATTGGAGATTGCGGTGAACATGGTCAAGTGACGACCATGTTGCGTAGTTTAGGGCTAAATGAGCGTATTGACTTTTTACTGATGGATTCACGAGGTTATGATACTGTCGTCACCCCAAATCACACTGTTAAAATTCCCTATGGCTGGGACAATTATCTGGACAACTTGATTGCTGCTTTTCCTAAAGAAGAAAAAGGACTACGCAAATTTATTGGCGTGATTTCAACTATAGGTCAAGCCATTGATCGCAGTCGAACGCCTGCCTCCTTACAAGGGATGTTAAAACTTGGCAAAGATGCTGGATTTGCAACAGCATGGACGATGTTGCCTGTCAGTAAATTGCTCGATTATTGCGGTTTAAGTACAGAAGCTCGTACGGTAGTATCTGTCCAGTTTGGACAATATGGGTGCTTGCCAAGTAAAGCCCCTGTGGTTTTGCATGCAGGTTTATTGCAAAACTATATTGAAGGTGGTGCGTGGTATCCTAAAGGCGGTGGACAAGTCATTGCTGCCAATCTGGTTGAAGTGATTCAGGCACATAGTGGCAGTTTAATCAAAACACATGCAAAAGTAGATAAGATATTACTTGAAAATGGGCAGGTGATTGGTGTTCGTCTAGATTCTGGCGAAGAGTTTCAAAGTAAATATGTGGTTTCAGCTGCTGATCTGAAAAAAACCTATTTAGATATGGTAGGGGTTGAGCATTTACCATCGAGATTTGTTAAAAAAATCAGAAATTACAAAATGAGTGATCCATTCGTGAATGTCTATTTGGGACTGGACACCAACTTAAATGACTGGATGCCAAACACTAATTTCTTTTCTGTACCCACCAATGAACCATTAGAGCAAACAGGTCGCATTTTAGGGTCGAATGCACGTCTTTTAACCCGTAAACAATGGATCGAGAAAGCCTATAAAAGTTTGCCTGCATTTATTCATTCGTCAACCGTGAAAGATCCAACCAATCTACGACATGCTCCAGAAGGCTGTTCAACACTTGAAAGTATGTCGATGGTGCCTGCAAGCCGTGAATTCTGGACAAAAGCTCAACAAGGTAAAGCGTATGGTCGTGATCCATTCTATCTGGATTTAAAAGAACATATTACGGAAATCATGATCCAGCGGGCAGAGGAAGTATTGCCAGACATTCGCCAGCATATTGTCTGGAAAGAAGCATCGACACCACTTTCTCACGAACGTTATACCTTATCATCAGATGCTACAGCCTATGGGTTGGAATGTAATATCTGGCAATATGGTCCATTCCGTCCTAAATCCAAAACGATTATTTCAGGGCTGTATGTTGCAGGCACAAGCACCACGTGGGGACCATCGATAGAAGGTTCATTTTTAAGCGGGTTACATGCAGCAAGTACAATATTGGGACGCGATCTGGATCGTGAGATTCACTCAGGTGCGGTATATGCTGATCTCAATAAATTGCCAACACAAGCAGAAAAGTGGGATCCATTGAAAGTTTCGACCAAATTAAATACCCCATAATTGAGAGAACATGATAATGACTTTGATTGATGTAAAAAATCATGCCCATCCGCATAAAAATTTCAATGCAATTGTGGTGCGGCAGACAAGATTCAAAGCTCAAAAAATTGGAAGGCATTATACAGATTCGACCTTGATGTCACATTTCCTCACAGCCTTATCTATAACCTTTCCTGAAGGTGAGCGTTTTTTTGTAGAAACGGTGAGAAATGTCAGAGCACAAATTGAGGATGCTCAACTACAGAAAGACATTTCTGGATTTATTGGTCAGGAATCACATCATGCCCGTGCACATGAGCAATTTAATCAAAATGTTCAGGATAGTCATTATCACCTCAAAAAGTTTGAGCAGGTATTTGCCAAAGAAATGATTCGTTTACGTACTCTTTCACATCGCAGGCAGTTGGCAGCTACCGTTGCACTGGAGCATTTTACTGCATTAATTGCAGGGTATATGCTGAAATATCCTGACTTTATGTTCAAAGGATTATCGGAGAATATGACCAACCTTTGGTTATGGCATGCGATGGAAGAAATTGAGCATAAACATGTTGCGTTTGATGTGTATCAACAAGTTTTTTCAAATTTGGCTCAACGACGGAGAAGTATGAGAACCATTACGATTGGCTTTCTAACAAGTACCGCAGTCATGACTGCTCATTTAGTTTGGCAAGATCGGCAACATAGTTTATATCGACCTCAAGAGTTATTAAAAAACATTCAAGTAATGGGCGGCTTTGGCTTGATGATGTTACGTCTATTGCCTGAATATCTTGCTTTTTATCGTGCAGATTTCCATCCTTCACAGATTGATCAAAATGATTTGTTGAAAAAAGTTAAAAAAACTTGGTTATCAACAGCTTATTAATTTAATCATCAGGGCAACATCTAATGTTATCTAGCAGGTTTAATTGACCATAATCCATTGTGGATGACTCCATCTATTCCTTATACAAGCGATTAAGATTTGGACATTACACAGTTTTATTTACAAGTTCTATAAATGAATGTTAATGAGATTTAAATTTCTGAATTAATAGGGAAATAAAGATCGAAACATAAACCTTGTTCTGTATTTTTGGCTAAATAACTTCCCCCATGTAATTGCATAATTGAACTAACAATAGATAAACCTAATCCGCCTGAACGGCCTTGTTGGTAACGAGAGGTTTGGCATTGATAAAAACGTTCAAATAGATGTTCTAAATGCTGAGAATCTAAATAAACATCCACACTTAATACTGAAATTTTCAACATGGTTTTATTTTCAGAAAAGATGGTTGATATAGTAATCTCAATTTTTCCAAAAGCTGGACCATGTAGAATTGCATTCTCAATCAGATTGCATAATGCACGTTGTAACAGTTCCTCATCTGCTTTCATCGTGTGAGGCTGAATATGTGAAACGATCTTGATATTCTTTTCACTGGCGAGTAGATCATAAAAATTCAAGATATTTTCAACAAACTCTGGTAGGTCAATTGTTTGTAAGTCTAATTCAATTTGCTGCTGATCGGCTCTCGCAAGAAATAACATACTATCTATCATACGTTTCAAACGTTGATATTCTTCCAGATGTGAAACAAGTAAATCTTCATAATTTTCTGTGCTACGGGATTCAGAGAGTAAAATTTCAGTTTGGCCAATGAGATTATTTAATGGTGTTCTAAATTCATGTGCAATGTTTTCTGAAAACCGATTGAGCTGTTGATATCCTTGTTCAATGCGTTGCAACATCAAATTTATCGCATCAGTCAGTTGCATCACGTCTAGGCTTTGGTGTTGAATCGTGATGCGTTGTTGAAGTGATTGAATTCTAAATTGTTTGGTTTGTCGAGTAAGTTCACGTAATCCAGTAAGGCTGAGATGACAAACGACCCAGCAAAGTAGACATAAAATGATTAAGCCTAAAGCAAAGTACAGACTCAGATCATGACCAAAGGAATGAAGGATGGAAAGTCGTTCCGACCACTGCTTCCCTGCAATTAATTGATAAGGTCGACCTGCGATATCAAAATTTTTCCAAGCTATTCTAGTAGGGTGTTCATTTTCTTTTAAATCTATAAAATGAATATTTTGCTTAGTAAAAATAAGCTGGGGAATATGAATATTTAGCGGATTGATATCAATTAATTTATTTTGTCCCTGAATGAGGATAAATAAATTGTCTTGATCACCTAACATATTTTGATATAACTTAGGTTTTTGAATGATCTGCTCAATATTTGTACTGTCTTGTAGCAATATTTCCAGACGCTCAATTCTTGCAGCTAATGCTTGATCTTGTTCACGTAGCAGAATTCGATCTATGCCCCAATAGGTTAGTGTACCTACCAGACAAAGTATGGCAGTGCATACTAATGTAACTAAAAGTGTGAGTCGAAATTCGAGTGAGCGGACCTGCATTACTTTTTCTCTTGTGACAGTTTATAGCCTAGACCACGAATGGTATGAATGAGTTTCAATTCGCTCATATCATCAATTTTGCAGCGTAGGCGTCGAATCGCGACATCAATAAAATTGGTGTCAGTATCGAAATTAATTTTCCACACTTCAGATGCGATTTGTTTACGTGTAATGATTTGATCACGGTGTTGTAATAAAAAACGCAATAAATCAAACTCTTTTTTACTCAACTCAATTAACTTTCCTGCGCGATACACTTCGTGCTGAAGAAAGTTGACTTGTAAATCAGCAATCGATAAAACGTTTTCAAATTGGAGTTGTTGTCGCCTGAGTAAACGTCTGACTCGGGCAAGAAGTTCAATATAAGAAAAAGGTTTTGCTAAATAATCATCTGCCCCTAACTCCAGCCCTTTAACACGGTCTGTGATTTGATCTTTTGCAGTTAGAAAAATCACAGGAACTTGGGAAAATTGACGTAAAATCTGTAGAACCGTCCATCCCTCAATATCGGGTAGCATGATATCTAAAATAACCAAATCATAAGATTGCTGCTTAAAAAGCTCTAGCCCTTCAAGACCTCGACCAATACATTTTGCTTGATAGCCAGATTCCTCAAGTCCTTGAACCAAATAAGTAGCAATTTTGATTTCATCTTCAATAATAAGAATACGCTTCATTTGAAATCCATTGTTAAAAATGACAAGACTGTAATGTAAATGTCATTTTGCCTCTTCTTGACCTAGCTACACTAAAAGGGAAGAAAAGGTACGCGATATGAAAAAAATATGTTTAGGGTTTGCTATAGGCATGTGCATCTGCTCGCCAAGTTTTGCAGAAAATGTGCAGCTTTCAAAGCAATATTATTTGGATCTCGATACAGCCGAAAAACTGGCGGAAAATGCTGAAAAAGCGTGTAGGCATTTAAATAAACATTTAGCTGTTGCAGTATTGGATAGAGGAGGGCAACCACTTGTGATCAAACGTCATGAATCTGTAGGCCCTCATAATACAGTAGCAGCGCAAAAAAAAGCATTTACAGCATTATCAACCAAAACACCAACGACTGTATTTAGTCAAAATGCTCGACAAAACATCGATTCACAAAATTTAAACTCCTTTTCCGAGCTCTTGCTACTTGGAGGAGGGTATCCCGTAATTTTTCAAAGTGAGATTGTTGGAGCAATTGGAATCGCAGGTTCAGGTGGTTCTAAAAATGATGATTGGTGCGCTGAACAAGCCATCAAAATGACATTTAATCAATAGGAGTAATTAACATGATCAAAGCAATGATATTAGGCACAGGATTAACGATGAGTGCTTGGGCAATCGCAGCTGATAATCCTTTGAGTGTGCATGTACTGAATTTGCAAACTGGTTTGCCATCTCCTGATATTGCTGTTGTTCTTGAGCAGCAAAATCAAAAAGGTCAATGGGTTAAGCTCAATGAAAAAATAACCAATGAAAATGGACGTATTTCAGAGTTATATCCAGATAATAAAAAACTGCAACAAGGTATTTATCGTGTAACTTTTAAAACAGGAGATTGGTTTAAAAAACATAACGAAAATAGTTTCTTCCCAGAAGTACCTGTCATTTTTAACGTAGATGGTACTGTTAAGCATTATCACATTCCATTACTGTTAAGCCCTTATGGTTATTCGACCTATCGTGGCAACTAAAATTTTTCTTTTAGAATAAAGACTCACTGCGCTTTTTAAATTTAGAGAGGTTTTGTTGCATAAAGATTTCATAATCATATGATTTTAGAGATTTCAATTTTTTGATATGAAATTAAAAAAAATTAAAATCAATTGCTTAGGTGTTTGTGCAACAAAGCTATTTTAAGGTGTGCAATTCTCTCCTTTGAACGTTTAAGAATCACAGGAAAGTAATTAAATAAATCACAAGAGATGAGATTAAGTTATTGTTTAAATTATGAAGTGAATTTATTAAGAGAACAAAATTATGGTGAATATGAAGAACCAATAAAAAACCCTTAAATTAATATAATTTAAGGGTTTTTATCTCATATAAAGTTATGCAACAGCATATGATTTTAAGTATTTGGTAGGCATATCCAGACTCGAACTGGAGACCTCTACGATGTCAACGCACTGTATTTTATATTAATTTCAAACACTTAAAATTGTTTGGCGTAATATTGGCGTAATCTAGACTTTATCCACAGGAAAAACAGTTAGTTTTTCCTGTTTCTTCCAATTTTTTTAGGTCGATCTTTCAAAAGTAAATCGGCTTGAATGGGATTGTACATATGCTTACCATCAGTGCCCAGATTTATTGTCACAAGCTTACGTCGAATTGTGTCTACAGATAGATTGTATTTTAAAGCAAGCTCTGATGCACTAACTAACTCCAGCTTCTCTTGCTTTAACTCTGTAACAATCGCCCCCCCAACATTTTGACCCAGTAAAATCTGAGGAGGGGTATCAGATTCAACGGTTATTAGATATCTCAATGCTCCCACATCAACCCCCTTCAGCTTCAATCGAAGTGCCTTCATAAGTTCCATCGCCACCACAGTTTGGGCAGTGCGTGTAAACACCCAAACCATCTTCTTCTTCATCTGGACTAAAGTTTTCAGGAATCTCACCAGTGAAGACAGTTCCATCAATAGGTTTTGTGTGCACGTGCGGTGCAAGGCCGTAGTAAGGAAAAACACATCCACCGTTACCATCATCGCAAAAATCACAGGTTTTGATTTTTCTTTCATTCATCCCCATCTCCTTGCGCCTCTTTGCTTGGCGGCTCTGGAAGTGACATCCAGTGCGTAATCAAATCAGTTCGTAATGCCTCACGGTCAATTGAGTCAATAAATCCAAAAACACGACACTTTTCAGCGACTGTTTGCTCATCGCCAATCGCTAAAAGAACTTTTTCACCCTCATCTGGAAGCATAAAATCAACACTAATCCAGACTTTTTTAGATTGTTCCAACTTCGCTTTGAGCGCTTCGACTTCCTTTTTCAATAAAGTGTAGTGCCCATCAATATCACTTAGCTGCGTATCTGCATGTTGATACTTTTTCTGTAATTCAATGTTTTCAGCTTTGAGTGAGTCGATTTCGGCTTGTTTAGCTCTTGCTTGAGTCAACCAAAAAGCTAGTGATGTATTGATACAACTCAATGAAAGTGTCTTTTCGGTATTTGTTAAGTTATTCGCGCCGTCTTTTAGGTGATACATTTTGTCTTCACCTAAATAAAAATTCTTAAATGACGCACCCATCAAAAGCCAATTATTTTCAAATTCTTGATATTCTTTCTCTAAATCAATCATCATGCCACCTCGCTTTCTTCACGAATTTCACGAGCAAAACGTGCATAAGCATCGTCTTCGCTAAACCCAATTTCTATTAAGAAAAATCCATGTGGTGCAATTGGATCCCACTTAGTAATATCAGCAGTATCCATCATGACTTCCCAATCATCTTCCGAAGCACTTGCTTTCATCCAGATTTCAACTGTTTCGATATTGAAATGTCGCTCAAGTTCAGTCCATTCTTCTTCGTTGAAATGTTCTGATTCACTACTCATTGCATTTATATATGCGCAATATTCGGGATGAATCCATTGGCCCATATCATCACGCACAATTTCAGCAGGTTTTAATTGATTAATTTCCATCTCGCCACCTTATCTCTTATTACAACCAATCATTTTGTGACCCTTTTCATTGATCAAAAAATCTCGACATATTGATAAAAAGTTTCTGTTGCATTTATCATTTTTAAATGAACGCCCAACAACACCATTCGGCTTCTTGATGCTAAAATTAGAATCATTGGATATGTCGTAGTTCTTTTTTAAGCACCATTCTTTAAACTCGATCATTAAATAAGATCTGGTTCGTAATGCGTAAGGGATTAAGTAAAGTCTCATCACGCCACCCCTAAGCTTTTCCGTGCGTTGATTGAATTGCTTGTTTGCGATTACCACAAGCACTTACAATCTCAGCCTCACAATCTGTACCTTTAAACTGCGTATAAATAATTCCGAGTTCTGCAACATCTGAAGTTGAATTTATTCGCGCAATTGCTTCGTTAATCTTTTTATTAAATGCTCGTACATCGGATTCCATGCCAGTTATATCTAAATCTTTAGCAAATACACGAATCACAATAATTTGAAGCTCAGGTTTAAGTCTTGGGTCATAGCTAACAAAGTCACACCATTGCCGACGAGTACATGACAGCTGACTTGTGATCTGTGGGATATATTCATCAGGCACTTGTTTTGTGAGCAGGGTATTTAAGTGAGTAGTGGTATCAGGGCACTTAACCTCAACCTGACCATCTTTATCCACAAGACCATCAGGTGATGCCCCAAACATTTCAACGAAAGGGTGATCAATTAAGCCCGTTCCTACTACAAAGTTACCTGTTTCATTTTCATAGGCTGCAATAGCGTGAGGCTCGTTATCAATTCCCCATTGCATATAAAAATTGGTTGGTATTTCTTTTTGAATACCTGTCAGGCGTTCTGCTAGTATTGTTAAGCCTAATGCATTTAAAGCCTTTCCTTTGGCTGGTTTTGCATTTAAATCTTTAACACGGCTAGCTGTAACTTTGCCCACACGATCAGCAAACCAATCTTCACTACGCTGGAGAATGTTCATATGTTTCTCCTTGGTTACGTTCTGACAATTGAGCTGCTTCTTTTAATGATGGGCCATGTGTGGTCCAAAAGTGTTTTTTGCATTCACCCTGTGGTAATTCTGCATAGCCTGTTTGCAATGCTTCAACACCATCAATCGCCAAACCTCGCATATCATCAAGATACTTATTTTCAAACTCTTCATAACCATTCGGGATATACGATGAAACGGTTTTGACGGTTGATGTATGGCAATCATCAATACGTCGAGCCTCGTCCTCGTCATAAATTCCAGAGAAACCAAATGCTACTCGCGCACACTGAATCAAAGCTTTGTGACGCAACATGCGTTTCGGGTATTTTTTCCAAGGCTCAGATGTGCCTTGGCATTCGCTCAAGTACTCAGTCACAACAGTAGGGTGTGATCGATCTTTGCGATAAATCTTGCAGGTGCATGATTCATCATCTTGCTCAAACTGAATACCATCACAGACAGGATTATCGTTAATAATTCGCGCCCAACCATCAATTCCAACAACAGGGGTGATGCCGCCACCCTTTGCAGGGAATGCATAAATCTCTTTTGTAAATGGATTTAACTTATACTGATTGGCAACAATCAAAAGACTGACAAGCTGCACGTCATTCGCGCCTTTAAACACAGTGTCAATTAATGTCTTTTTTAACTGCTCTGGATCCACATCAACCATGTCAAACGCCACAGCCACTTTGTGCATTTGAGCTAGAACAATATTGTTATTTGCAGGTGCATTCATCTTCTAATCCTCAATATTTGACTGAAACATGCGGAACTTGGTTGTTTGCAATCGCAGTAATAACCGCTTTTGCCTGACCTTCATCTAGTCCGATTTCACAAAACTTATTCAAAATTTCACGATTGATTGAGCGCATGTGTTCTTTATTCGCTAAACGCGCTGCTTCCGCTTCCTGATCAGCTTTAATCTTTGCAGCTTGTTCGGCTTCAATGCGTAAGCGTTCCGCTTCAATCGCTTGCTGCTTTTGAGTCTCAGCTTGTTTTGCTTGTTCAACAGCTTGCTGTTTAAGTTGTTCTTCACGTAGCAATGCTGCTTCTTTTTCGGCTTTCAAACGCGCTTCGCGTTCCGCAGATTCACGCGCTAATTTTTCAGCTTGCTCACGCTCAGCCTGTGCCTTTTGCTCTGCTTCAATACGCGCATTTTCAGCAGCTTGACGCGCAATAGCTTCATCACGTTCTTTCTGTTGACGTTCGATTTCAGCTTGACGTAAACGCTCTAATTCAGCCTGTTCTGATTCATATTTTTCACGAGCAGCTAGGGCAGTGCGTAGCTTTTCGAGAGTTTCTAGTTTTTCGATTTTGGCTTCTTGCTCGAATTCTTCAAAAGACGAATCGATTTCAAATTTCTCAAGATCAAAGATATAACCTTTAATCTCATGAGATTCTTTATTGGCCGTACCTTCATCATGTAGACTGCGAATACCGCGAATAACAGCCTCATGCTTCTCAACACGATCTTTTTCCGCTTGCTCCCAATCGTCTAAAGGCTTGCGAATCTCATCACGTAATGCATCACATTGATCACGCCATGCTTTACGATCACGATCAATTACAGCAGCCTGAGCCTTAATACCTGCAACTAAATCTTTACCATGATTGTCTACAGCAGTTTTTGACTTGCTGACTTTATAAGCCTGAGAAGCAATAGCATCACGACCTTTTTTTGTTGTGACATCTGGAACAATTGAACGCGCTTGTTCTGCCATGCGATCAAATAAATCTTGAATGCCATTTTCTTTCTGAAATGCAACAACAATTGCATTTTGTTCAATAACTTGTAATTCGCTCATGCCGCACATCCTTTTAACTGATTAATCTTCTGCTCAATTGCATACTCTTTGAGCCACTCATTCAGCTTTTCAGCCTGTTTAGGTGTGAGCTTGAAGCACATTCCAGCGAATGCAGAAACTTCGCTTACATCTGCAACTGTGGCCAACGTATTGCAATCCACTTCTATATATTCGTAGTCAATATCAACGGCATTTTGCGGATCGACAGTGTTGTTATACTCAAAACAATCGGTTTTGATTGCACCAGTGATGAAGCCAGCGACGTATATCGGCGTTATAGTTCCTGCGACTTCAAGTGAGAAAAAAACCTGATCGTCTTTGACTTCAAACTCATCATGAAGCTTAAGATCTGGGAAGCTAGGTGCGTAAATCTCAGGCTTACGAAGCATCATGTTCATTTCGAGTGCTCCTTTATTTTACGGGCCTGCTCAACGACGATTTTTACTTCTGCTTCTGTGCGCCATGCGCCGAATTGAGTAGTGTGAAAAAGCCGACTACACAGATATGAGGTATATCCATTCTTATGGTCGGGTGAAATGCACCATACCCTATCACCCTCTTTCGGCACAAAAGGCTTCGGAATTTCCAACTCGATTTTGATTGTTTGGGGTTTGAGCTTAAACTGAATATGATCACCGCCATTTAAGAAGTGAGCGATACATGGTTCAATTTTCCCAAAAAAATCTCCGATCTTGGTGCATATTTCCAACCAACCAGTATCAAGTTCATCATCTTTCATTAATACTGATTTCCCATCCGCCAAAGCACGTAATGCATCTGCACCGCTGATTTGGTCGTTATTGAATTTTTGGATTGGCTTAACATTATTATCAAACCAATCAATATCATTCTCTGAGCGTTCCCATTTCAAGTCCCATACATACCAACCATCCAAAGTTTTTAAGTAATAATCTTCCCCATCTTCCGAAATAAAATTTGCATCATCCAAATCATTCCGATGCAGTACAAAAGGTCCACGAAGTTGAGGGAGGGTGATTTCTTCATCTGTATCACCACCCCAACCCATTCTTAACAGCATTTCATCTGGATAGGCTGTGATAAAGGTGTAATTACCAATACGGATATATTCCAAACCATACCCTTTCCACCGATACCCCAGCTCAAAAAACAACTCCTGAGCTTCCCGACTTTCAGCTTCATTGTTGACGCGGATTTTGCAGTTATTCATTTCTGATCTCCCGCAAACTGAGCCTGATAAGCCTTAGCTTTTGCTTCTTGATAGTCCATCTCATCAGCAGCTTTATAAACAAAAACAGCAGATAAGAACGCGAAGAACAGAACAACAAAGCCGATTGAAAGCAAATTCATGAAAGATGGTGACGCAAGCTTTTCTCGCTTCTCATTTTGATTCTTGATCAATTGATCGATTAATTCGTTTTGTGTCATTGCTCAATCTCCTCAGCGGAATGAACATGCGCTTCACAAGCAGCCAAAAGCATGACCTTGTATTGATTCCAAAATTTCAAAGCACCACTATCCATGCGACTAATTTCTTGATCTGTAAAAGCTTTCCATTGCTCTACTTTGTGGTTTTGACAGCCGATTAGCATGTAACCAAATCCATTAATGCAAACAAGCCATCGTAAGGTTGGGATAATAAGCGGAGCATTTTTCGCGCCCCCAAGATTCTCGCCCCCAAGATTCGCGTCCCGAAGATCCGCGCCCCGAAGATTCGCGCCCCGAAGATTCGCGCCCCCAAGATTCGCGTCCCGAAGATTCGCGACCCCAAGATCCGCGCCCCGAAGATTCGCGACCCCAAGATCCGCGCCCCGAAGATCCGCGCCCCGAAGATTCGCGCCCTCAGCAATAGCAGTCTCAACCGCATGACGTGCAATCATTCCAGATTCCATACCGTCAGGGATTTCACAAGAGAAAAGGACCTCACCAGTCCAGCGATTTTTAATTTCGTAATTCTGTGTCATAATGACCTCACTCTTTGAGTAAAAGTCCCGTCGGTCGAATGTCAGGGACTTTTTTGTTGTCTGTGAGATCATAGTAAGTTAACTTACCAAAAACGTCAACACAAAAGTAACTTTGATTACATTATTTTTTAATATCCTTACTTTTTTATGCTTTAATAGATAATAGAAAACCCGCATAAAGCGGGTTGAATAGGTGAGGGGGTGCGTTAACACCCCCTCGGATTTATGCAAACCAAGCTAGGATTGCAGTTAGCGCATAAAGGTTTATTTTTATACTTAACTTAAAACCCTTCTTAGTTTGCAACGTCAATGAAAACATGGCATGTACCTTGTATTCCACTGGCGGGCGCCCACCAATATTATGAATTGGTGTGTATTTATAAAGCGCCATGCCGGGCGCTTGCCCTGAAAGTGTGCGCACACCGTAGGGGCAACAGCTCAGATATGCGCGTTAGACTCTGTCTCACCCCTAGGGTGTTCACTTGCATATCATCACCTTTAGCGGATTACTAGTCCGCAATCCGGGATTAGTGGCCCCGAATCTTTAATAACCCGACACAATCTTAGGATTGTGTCGGGCTCACAGTTTCATTAATATTTAATTTCTCTGTTGTGACGAACAACCACACCAATTATTGAAATTTCTATCTGCGTAGAGTTGAGTGTGGGGAAGTCAGGGTTTAGTGGTACAAGCTCAATTACATCAACACCAAACTCATTTACCCCAATAACGCGGTATTTCTTAAATGTTGTTCTAGCTACACCATGTTGTACTTCTTGAGCAATTACCAATGATCCGGGTTTAGCTTCAAGCGAGCCATCAACAATTATTTCATCACCTGGTAGGAATGTAGGTGACATGCTTTCCCCTTCGACTTTTAGAGAAAACACGCACTCAGGCCTTGCGCCCTCATATGTTGTCCAGCTCGAACCCAGAGGGTTTAAGCCATCATAGCCAACCTCATGAAATAGACCCGCCTGAACATAATCCAGTAATGGCACTTGTATGAGAGGGGTATTCACAGAGGTTACATTGCTTTCACCCAAGTCAATTTTTTTTGATGCCTGCCCATCACCTTTTCCATCTAAAAGCCACTCAGTTGATGTTGTTAATACCTTAGAAAGTAGAACCAAGCTTTCATGCTTAGGAGTATTTTCATCCTTCTCCCAATAAATAACTGAGGTTTTTGAAACACCCACAGCATCAGCTAATTGTTGCTGTGTGAGCTTCTTTTCCTTTCTTAAACTCTTAAGTCTACTTCCTAGCGATTCCATCGTTACAACACCAAATATTTGTAAGTTATCTTACCAATTGACTTGGTAAGTTTTATGTAGTTTAATTAGGTAAGTTAAATTACTTTAAGGGTAACTTAGATGACTAAATCTGAAGCTTTAACCCTGCTGGACTGCACTGTTACACAGTTGGCAGAGAAACTAGGTATCTCACATAACGCTATTAGTCAGTGGCCAGAAAGAAAAATCCCTTTGGCCCGTGAATACCAAATCCGAGATCTGGCAAGCGGTAAAGAGCCAATAAAACGAAATGCTGCATCAGCTTAGGAACTAAACCATGAGCAAAGTATCAACCGAATTGAGTGCAAGGGCTAGAAATGAAGTTTCTAGAGTTTTGCAAGCCCTTGCATCAAGCAATCAAAGTCAGGTTGCTGAACAGTTGGGGATTGATCCAAGCACATTATCACGAATGAAAAATGATAGAAAATCCAATGGCTTGACTGAGCTTGAGAACTGTTTAGTGCTGTTGGACATTCTTGGATTTAAGACTGTCCTCAAGAAATATCGAATGATTAGCGAGGAAAAACTAAATGCGCTTTTTGTGATGTCAAAAGCGTGGATGGAAAGCAAACAAACAATTGACGATCTTTTTCAAGATGACATTGAGGATTTTGGAATGAGTTTTGAGCTTGGTTACAAAGAAAAAGCCTGATGTACAAGATCAGGCTTTATGTTCAGTGAGATAAATCAAATGAACTATCAAATATTAGCACATCTATTTAGACAGGTGAAGCATGGCGAAAACTGTCCAGAAAAATCAGGAGTGCGACATGTCTAAACTCCTGATCAATGAGTCGCCATTGCAAGTACAACCATCACTCGCTATGGCTATTGGTCTTAATGAAGCAATTTTCCTTCAGCAGTTGCACTATTGGTTGGGCACATCTAGGACTGTTCGCAATGGGAAAAAGTGGGTTTACAACACATATTCGGACTGGTTATTACAGCTCAAATATATGTCGCTGCCCACGCTAAAGCGCACAGTAAAATCACTCAAAGATCAAAAATTAGTTCACGTTGAACGCTTTGAAAAGTTGCGCTCAAATCAGGTTAATTTTTACGCTATTGACTACGAAACATTGGCGATTATTGGCGATAATTTACAGCAAGCTATTGATTCTATTGATGGTATCAAAATGAGCCAATCGATTAGCTCAAATTGCACCAATGCAGAGGATCAAAATGAGCCAATGGATGGTATCAAAATGAGCCAATCTCCATTAGCTCAAAATGAGCCAATGTATACAAGAGAATACCAAGAGAATACTCAAGAGATTACACATAAGAAAACAAAACCAAAATTCAGTTTGGAGGAAGCTTCTTCAGTTGAGTTACCAGAAGGTGTTAGTCGTGATCTATGGATTGGTTACATTGAAATGCGATTTAGCATGAATAAAAAACCAACCCCAAAAGCAATAGAGCTTGCAATCAAGGATTTATCAAAATGGGGGGCTGAAAAAGCTAACCAATCTCTTAAAAACTCAATCACTAGTAACTGGGTTGGTCTCTTTGAGCCAAAGCAGGCTGTTCAGTCTTACTCAAATGCTCGCAATGATCGTGATGCAGCTTGGGCTGAATACTACCGCAACCGTGAACAACAACATGAATCTAATCTTGTCGATGTGCAGGGGGTGACTCATGGGTGAGTTCTTCTTTGGGAAATCACAAGCTGAACAACTCGTTGACACAATGCGAGTGATTCATGGTGGCTTGTTTGCAAATCAAATGGGCAATGTAAGCCCAGCTCAAATCGAAACAATCATCATTGGTGCGCTGTATGGCATCACAGAGCAACAATTCAACTTTGGGCTGTCACAATTAAGCTCCAGTCGTTATTGCCCAACTATCGCTGAATTTAGAGCGATGTGCTTAACAGGGTCATGGTGGTCAGTGGATGAAGCTTGGGCAAGAGCATGTGAATACACGAAAGACCGCAACCAGAAAATTACGACTTTGACGAAATATGCGTTAGATCAAGTCGAATACATGATCACGCTTGGTCAGATGAATGAGGCGCGCAACCAGTTCAAAGGTATTTACGCTGCAAATCTCTTGAAAGCTCAAGCTTCAGGTAAGCAACAAGAATGGCATCAAGCGCCAAAGCAGATCGGCTACAAAGCTGAAGAAAAAACTGTGTCTCAAAAGATTGGTCTTTCTGAAGATCAAGAGCGTATCCGCATTATGACAATGGAACTCATGAAACAACGAATGAGTTTTAAAGAGGCAATTAATCAAGCGCAAAAAGCAGTAAGAGGTGAGGTCAAACAGATCAACAAAATGACTGATGATCTAAAAAAGATTGATCTCAAACCCGACTCTGAATACTGGCCTGATCCATTCGACCAGAAAGAACAATACATCCAAATGCACAAAGCAGATAACAAACCTGTGCCTATGGCAGTGGGAGGTGGGGTGTGAAGATTCTTATCGCTTGTGAATATTCCGGTGTAGTTCGTGAAGCATTTACAAAGCTTGGTCATGATGCAATGTCTTGCGACTTCCTGCCCACAGAACAACCTGGCAAACACTATCAAGGTGATGTTCGTGATGTGCTTTATCAAGAT
This sequence comes from Acinetobacter sp. WU_MDCI_Axc73, assembly GCF_025562455.1. GTDB lineage: Bacteria > Pseudomonadota > Gammaproteobacteria > Pseudomonadales > Moraxellaceae > Acinetobacter. Next base: position 144,085 of record NZ_JAHPRO010000005.1, on the reverse strand, counting down.
TGGGACATGATGATTGCTCATCCGGAATGCACTTATCTCACCAATGCGGGTGTTTGCCGTCTGCATACAGATCCTAAACGTTGGCCAAAATTATTTGATGCCGCCGCATTCTTTAAAGAATTACTCAATGCAACGCATATCCCAAGAAGAGCAATTGAAAATCCAATCATGCATGGATATGCAAAAACCTTGATTGGTGGTGTTAAGCAAACTCAAGTTATTCAGCCATGGATGTTTGGACACTCAGAACAAAAAGCTACATGCCTTTGGCTGTGTGGTTTAGATCCACTTGTACCGACAAATGATGTGAAAGCAGAAATGATGCTTTTGCCGAAGAGCCAACGTGAGCGACTTCACTATTTGCCACCTAGTCCAGAGAGATGGAAGGAAAGAAGCAGAACTTATCGAGGCATTGCTGATGCAATGGCAGAGCAATGGGGTGGCATGGAAACTCAACAGGATTTGTTCGGAGGTGCAGCATGAAAAACAACAATCCAAGACCAGTTTCTCAACGATGCGAAGTATTTCAGAACGTGTTTGACATTTTGTTGTTCGCAAGTCATGCGACAAAACCATTCACAAGCCGTGATATTCAAGAGTGTGTGATGGAAGCACCAATCAACACAATTCAGAATTATTTAGCAGATTTGAGAGAGCGCGGATATATCAAGAAAGACTCAAATTGCACTTATGTTGCGACGCAGTTCACTAAAGATTTACTGAATGTTGAAGGGAAGATTAAGCCATGAACGCACATAAATTTGTAGCAGATTTTGGGATTGAGAAGGCTAAAGAAGCCCTAAGTCTTTGCTGCTGGTTGGAAAAGTCTTTTTGCACAAGGTTTTGGTGTGGGTGCATCAAAAATAACCATGACTGTTGTGTTGATGTTGAAAAACTCAAACAGGTGGTTGAGTCGCTGGACACAATTGATCGCCTTTTCGGCCCTGATCAAGCAAAGCACACGATGAAAATTGCCAAGGAAATTGGCTACTCAAGTGATTATGAGCAGATAAAGCAAGCAATCGCAGACTACGAAGCGGTTGAGTCTTACAAACAAGTGAACTGCGAAGTTTTAGACATAGTTGATGCTAGCCCACAAAAGCGGATTGATGAGTTGTGTGTAGGAATCAGAAAACTCATCGAAGAATACAAAAGTGAAGAAAAAGAGCTTGAGCTTAAAGAGTGGGAACAATCCACGATTTATGGGCGTATTGCAATTGAATTGGAAGAAGCACTCAAAGGGGGTGAAGATTGAAAGCAATCAAAATTCCCTGTGAGCACGATTTGTTGAGCAAAGATCATGACACATGGGCTAACGCTGTGATGCGTTGCAAGCATGGCTTTGGTCACTGTGGTAGCGATGGTTACTGTCATGCAGATGGTGCTTGTTTTGTAGATCAAAAATTGACACGAGAACAGGCGATTTTAGAAGTAGATCGTTTAGCTCAAGAGTTATATAGCGCAAAACTTGAAAACAATAAGCTAAGAAACTCTTCACAGGCACTCATTGATCAACTCGAACTCTTAAGAGAGCAAAACAAGAAGCATGGGAATTCCCAAAAAGTGTTCGCGCTTCAATTTTGCATACACGAAATTAAAAGGGTAGTGGGTGAAGTATGAACACAACATTCAAAGACGCTCAACGCATTCAATCAAAAAAGATTGCGCGTTCTCAAGTTCGCCAGAAATTCAATAAGACAGTGAGTGAAGGCGAAGCAATGCTTTGCCAGCAGCTCAATTTGATGAACATCGAATTCACGCATGAATTTCGATTCAATCCAGACCGACGATGGAAAGCTGATTTTAGAATCGATGGTTTTCCGATTCTGGTTGAAGTTGAAGGTGGTGTGCATTGCAAAGGTCGTCATACGCGGGGCGAAGGGTACACGGCAGATTGTGAAAAGTATTCAGTAGCGGCAGCTATGGGTTGGTTTGTAATTCGCGGAACAACAAAACAGGTCCAATCTGGCTTAGTGCTGAAATGGATTGAAGATGCGATGAAGAGTTTGGAGGCTGCGTGATGGATATCGAATGGATTAATAAGAAACGAGAAGAACTTAATCGGCTGCTCGGAAGTAAGTTTGACCAGAACAACATTAAGTTTGGAACCTCAATGGATACCAGCATCACAAATCTTGAGCGAGTACCACAGGATAAAAAGGTTTTACTTGAAAAGATCAAGGCGCTTGAAGAAGAAAACAAAGAGTTAAAACACCAATTGGTTATGAAGACTCTGGAATATAAATATTAAGGGGAATGAGCATGAATGCAGTAGTAACACCAGTGATGGATTGGACAAAATATACAATTGACGGATGGTTGGAGCAATTCGGCGCTTGGTGTGAAACTGTGCGCATGAAAGGGGGTGATTTGCCAGATGGCTTGCATATCAATCAAATCTTTTGGCTGATGCGTGAAGCAGGTAAGCCAATGCCAAGCGGCAAGTCTTATATCCGATGTGAGATTAATGATTATGAAGCGGATCAAATACAGTCATTATTGAAAAGCATCTTCAAATCTCAGTCGGTTGATTTTCAAGCTAAGTATGCAGTGATGTGTTTGGTGAAGCATAAAGTGGAGAATCGGAGTTTGAGTGCGGTGGCAGATATAACGAATCAATCAAAAGCTCAAGTCAATATCGTAGTGAATTGTGCAAGGTATTTTATACATTCACGAAATAATCGACTAAAAATTTCGTAAAAGACTTGCGTTTAAACGGTATTATGGTATTTTATGTTATAGTGCGCTTGAGTAGTCAGGTTCACTAGCATTATTCAAAAGCTCATCATTCGATGGGCTTTTTGCGTTTCTGGAGTTACCTACTAGGCTCTATAAATTTAGTAGGATCTTATCTGGTCAATAAGATATATGAAGGGAGCGGGTTTTGAACAAGACACTACCCTTGGATTGACCACCTAAAGAGGTGAGTATTTACTTGCGGATTGGCGACCCCTTAACACATCAGTCAGCCTCAAACTACGATACTGCTCAGCCCAGTTGTTTATTTAAATAGCTGGGCTGTTTTAATCCAGTTTCTTCTTTATGCCTTGCCACTGGTGGGGCTTTTTTACGCCATTCGTCTAATTGGATAAGACATCATAATTCTAGTGTGATTGATGTAGGTTCGAGTCCTGCATGGCGTGCCATTTAATTTAGAGAAGTGATTTAGGGTTGGGCATTCCTGGCTGATCACTTCATCTAAGTTAAAAGGGTGTTTGGTATGGACACAGTTGAAATAAGAAAAAATATCGACATGTACTCAGTAGAATTAAACAAGTATCAAAGCCTATCTCGTCAATTGTTAACACGTGATGAAATGATTTTAGTTGATCGGAAGATTGTGCAGTTTAAAGAGTTCATTAAGAATCTGCGGATAATGCTTGATGCGCGACAGTAAGCGACTAGCAGCGATTAGAAAGCTACCTTGTGTTAGATGTGGTCAGAGTCCTAGTCAAGCCGCTCATTCAAATAGTTCAAAGCATGGTAAGGGTAGGGGGATTAAGGCTTGTGATTCCAAAACTGTTAGCTTATGCGCCAGTTGTCATGAAGCATTTGACCAGTTCAAATTAGGCAATAGAGAAGAGTCAGAGGCTTTGTTTGATGGGTGGTTGGGAAAGACGAATCGGATGTTAAACATTGGGTACAACAATGAGGTATTTTGATGGAACCAGTCGTCTACAAAATCCAGAATCACTATGATGTTGCTAGAGTCGCCAATTATCTTAATTTAAATCATGGCAGAGCGGCAGGCGAAGGTAAGCCACTTATCGTACATATTCAAGAAGACAGTAAAGACAGATCAAAGGCACAAAACAAGCTTTATTGGAAATGGCTCACACAATGGGCCAAGCATCAAGGCAGTAATAAAGACACAGAGCATTTATTCTTTAAGCGTCAAATTTTATCAGTGATCTACTTTCGTGATGATGTGGGTCAGTATCGAAATACATTCAATGCAGTGAAAGCATTAAAAGATCAGAAGCATCCGTTATATAACCAAGTGGCAGCAGGACTAAATGAACTGATAAGCACGACTGATGCAAGTGTTCAGCAATTTACTGAGTATCTAAATGACATTCATGCGTTTTGTAATAAGCATGGGTGTTGGTTAGAAACACCAGAGGATTTGATGTACACGCTTGAATAGTTGTCAATTTCATATTATTAATGTTTCTCACTTTAAAAAAAGAGAAACAATCAAATGACAATGAATTCAATTGAAGTTGAAGCGGTAATCGAGTGTGCAAAAATTAAAGCTAAAGGTGATATTACAGTTGCGGTTTTAAACAATGCTGCAAGTAGTGGATTAATTGGGATTAATGATCAGAACAAAGAAAAACTTGTTGAACTCATTAAAAAGCTGCATGAGCAAATTGATGAATAACATGAGCCGCCGAAAGGCGGTTTTTTAATGGGTGCATTTTATGGAAATAGAAACCTATAAATCCAAAACCAAAAAATCACCGCTAAAGATAAAACCAAGAGCTAGACCACTTCCAAAAGCAAAACAAAATTATTTAGAGGCTGAAGAAGACTTTGAAAAAGCCTTGAACATACTCGGCATCAAGTACGAGAAGAAATTTCAGTTCTTGTCTACAAAGCATTGGCGGTTTGATTTTCATCTTATTGAACACAGGATTTTAGTGGAAATATCTGGCGGTCCATGGTCAGGTGGACGCGGTGGCAAGCTTGCAACAAAAGCTTGGAGCATGGAGCGTTACGATTGCGCTTATGAATTGGGTTATACAGTTGTTCGTATAGAATCAGCCAGCAGATATAAGATTGATGATTCGGGGCCATTACAGATCGAATCAAACTTCGCCGTTTCATGGCTTAAAAGGTTAAAGGGGCAAACATTCAATGGACCAATACAGACCATTTCCCCAGACTGACTTTATCGACCAAGCTGAAGAAGAGGAAGCAATTCGCATCATTGCTGCGCCAGAATTAAAAGAATGGGTGATTGCAAACTTTTTGACATTGGGCGGAGAGCTGCACAACCCGGATCATGATCATATAGCCGAGCTACTTCATGATGACGAAACGTTTCTAGCCTTTGCATGGGCATCATCTGCATTTACTCGTGCAAAGCGCATGGTGTTGGGGCAATGTGAAAAGGTGATGTTTAATCAAGGCGGTTGGAAGAAAGCACGCCAAGAACAGCAGATGCGTGACTGGTTTGGCTTTGTACCTGTTTATCTCATTACCATTGATGCTGGCTTTTGCGAGCAAGCGAGTGATCGAGAGTTTTGTGCTCTGATTGAACATGAGCTTTATCACATCGGTGTTGAGCGTGATGGAGACGGAGAGATTGTTTATAGTGATCATACAGGCCTACCTAAGCATTACTTGGCTGGGCACGATGTTGAGGAATTTGTGGGCGTCGTGAAGCGCTGGGGCCCGAGTGATGACATTAAACGTCTGGTGGAAGTTGCTAAGCAGGCGCCGTTTGTATCTGAAAAAAATATAGCTGCGTGCTGTGGGACGTGTTTGATTAAGTAGAGCCTTCGGGCTCTTTTTTTTGACTACTTACCCTTACGTAGTCTTACAAAGGGGCAATTATGGCAACACTTAAAGAGCCTGTAAAAATTTTTATAGTTCAGTCTCTTGCTTGCTTTGATACCCCTCAACAAGTTGTAGATGCTGTAAGAGAAGAATTTGGTATTGAAATTGAGCGTCAACAGGTCGCCTCTTATGATCCAACTAAAGCTACATGTAGGGGAATGAGCAAGAAACTGAAAGACCTATTTCATACAACACGAAAGAACTTCAAATCCAACATTTATGACATCCCCTTAGCAAACAAAGCAGTCCGACTGAATGAACTGCAAAAGATGTATGTTGACTGGAAGAACAACAAAGTTAAAAAGCAAGGGATTATCAAGCAGATCAAAGATGAAATGCATGGTTATGAAATCCAGTTATTAGATGAGCAACTTAAACAGCTCGAAATTGACAAGATCAAGAATGGAGACGGTGAGGGCGCAGACGATCCAACACCAGTGAAAGTCACTATTCAAGTCGTAGATGCGAGTAAAAAAGATGCCCAACATCAATCCGACGCTGAATGTACCTCAGGCTGAATTTTTACAACTAAAAAATAAGTTTCGTGCTTTCGTTGCTGGGTTTGGCTGTATGCACGGAGATACCTTAATTGCTACAGCCTTTGGTTTTAAGAAAATTAAAGAGATAGCATCTCCAACGCTTGTTTTATCTTGGTCTCACAAGAGTAATCGATTTGAGCTTGCTCTAAGTGGTGGAGCGTTCCCAAAAGGTGAGGCGAATCTTTACCGAGTTTCAACAGAGCAAGGAGAATTTGTTGCAAGCGGACATCACCGTTTGCTTTGCGCTGACGGTACGTATCGATCAGTGGAAAGCCTTTCCGTTGGTGAGAAGGTATTTGCATCTTCGCAAAACCTTCAACAGACCAATTTGGGCGAATTCCCGTTATCGTCTCACGTAGATGATCAGCATTCTTTTCAAAGATACGCAAGTTTGATGGGGCGTTATGCAGATGAAGCCCGTCAATATGGTCAACAACTTCTAGTGGATCTAGGTAGCGACCAAGATGCCTCTCCATTACATGGCGATGCTCAGCGATGCGACCATCCGAGCGTGGATTTGGGTGATTTGGTGGAGCAGGAATACTTACATAGCCATCATTGTCAACAATTCGACCACCACGCCATGAGCTATTTAAGTCACCGTGCATGGCTCCACGATTTAGGCGGTCTAAATTGTTTATGCGAAGAATGTTCTGTACATGCTTTGCCGAACAACCAATCTCATTCGCAATCTCTTTTGAGGTTTTTCCAAGATGATTCATTGAAAGAATTTGATGGGTTTGTGTATCAGTGCGGGCAGTTGGCTTCTTCCGCTGCTTCACAGTCAAGTTGTACTTTTGTATGCAGCGATACACCACGGTTCGCTCACAACCAACAAGTTTCACAATCTGAGCAACCGTTAAATCTGGTGATGCAAGATTGCAAATCTGCTTCTCAAGATCAGTCATATAATTGTTCCTTAATCAAAGCCAGCATCATATTAAGTATAACACAACTTGAACAAGTTGAGACTTATTACGATATGCAGGTTTTGGACAATAATAACTATGTAACAATTGATGGCGCAATCCATCACAACAGTGGCAAAACATGGGTAGGTTGTTCAAGCCTGTGTGATAAGTCATGGGAGTTTCCAAAAGTACCTTTGGGCTACTTCGCACCGACTTACCCGCAGATTCGAGATATCTTTTTTCCAACGATTGACGAGGTGGCTTTCGACTGGGGGCTTAAGACCAAAATCTATGAGTCTAATAAGGAAGTTGATATTTATTATGGCCGGCAATATCGAAGCACAATCATTTGTCGATCAATGGAAAAGCCTCAAACGATTGTAGGTTTTAAAATTGGCCATGCATTGATTGATGAACTGGATGTCATGCCGACACTTAAGGCGCAACAAGCATGGCGTAAGATCATTGCACGTATGCGCTACAAGCAAGCTGGATTACTGAATGGTATTGACGTTGCTACAACCCCTGAGGGGTTTAAATTTACGCATCAGCAGTTTGTTAAAGAAGCAAACTTAACACCTGTTAAGCGCGCACTGTATGGAATGATTCAGGCTTCCACATACGACAATGAAGCCAATCTGCCAGATGACTATATTTCATCGTTGTTTGAGTCTTATCCGCCGCAATTGATCTCAGCTTACTTGAAAGGTCAGTTTGTCAATTTAACCAGTGGTGCTGTTTATCCAGACTTTGATCGAAAGCTAAATCACACCGATGAAGAAATTCAACCTAATGAACCTTTGATCATTGGGATGGATTTTAACGTTTTGAAAATGGCTGCAGTGGTCTATGTGATTCGTGAGGGTAAGCCATTGGCACTTGATGAGATGGTCGGGGTACGAGATACACCAACCATGGCAACACTGCTAATTGAAAGATTTCCTCTGCACAATATGACGGTGATACCTGATGCAGCAGGACAAGCGACCTCATCAAAAGCAGCCAGTGAGTCAGATCACGCTATTTTAAGATCTAAGGGTTTTCGTGTTGAAGTAGATGGTACCAATCCTGCCATTAAAGATCGTATCAACGCCGTTAATGCTTTGATATTGAATGGCGACGGTGAGAGAACACTCAAGGTAAATACGAATAAATGCCCGCGCTTCACGGAAACACTCGAGCAGCAAATTTACGATGATTTTGGTATGCCGGATAAGAAATCCGGACTTGACCACGTCGGGGATGCTGGCGGTTATCCTTTGGCAAAAAGATTTCCAATTATCAAGCCAGTGACGCACATTGATATCCCAATTTTTGGAAGAAGAACATGACAGTAACAACACGGCATCCTGATTATGATGAAAACATCGAACTTTGGATTAAGTTGGATGATGTCTGTAAAGGCCAAAAAGCAATTAAAGCGAAAGCTAAAACTTATCTGCCAGTACCAGAAACTTTTGGTGATGGTGATACAGATCGATATAAAGATTATCTTGGTCGAGCGGTGTTCTATGGTGTAACAGGTCGAACACTGAATAGTTATATTGGTTCAGCATTCAATAAACTACCTGAGTTCAAGCGACCAGAAGCACTTGAATACATGGAGCGCAATGCCGATGGAGCGGGACGTTCAATCTTTCAATGTTCGCAAAGAATGCTACGACTGGTCATGAAGCATTACCGCTGCGCCGTGTATGTCGATTACCCGAATGTGGCTCCAAGTCGTAACCGGGAAGAAGATAAGCGAAAAAATGCATTTCCAATGATCCACACACTGAATGCAAAAAGTGTTATCGATTGGGATTACATCATCGTTGGGAACCAGAAGAAGCTCAGTTTTGTCAAAATTCTTGAAATGGTATCTACACGTGGACCTGACGGTTTTACGCGTCAAAGCAAGGAGCAGTATCGCGTATTACGCTTAGAAGGTGCAGAGACAGGTAATCTCTTTTACACCGTACAAATCTATACCAGTGATGATGATGGCAATTGGGCTGAGGGCATTAAATACACGCCTACTGATTACCATGGAGCTACATGGTCCTATATCCCTTTTTCATTTTGTGGTGCCGTCGATAACTCAGATGATATTGATAATGCGCCATTGTTAGAGCTTGCTGATTTGAACCTGGCACATTATCGGAACTCTGCGGATGTAGAAGAGTCTGGATTTATTGTTGGCCAGCCTACAGTTTGTCTACCTGATGTCAGTCATGAGCAGTATGAAATCATCAAAAAAGACAAACTCTCGATTGGATCTCGTAACGGCTTTCCGACCAAAGTTGAAATTGTACAGGCAGAGGATAACAACTTGGCTAAACAGTTGATGACGGATAAGTGGGAGCAGATGAAGGAAATGGGCGCTCGACTCATTGAGGTTGGATCTGCAAACAAGACTGCAACCCAGTCGGACAATGAGGATTCGATTCAGCACTCTGTTGTATCGCTTGCTGTATCGAATATCAGTGAAGTCCTGACCATGGCATTACGTTGGTGTGCCAAGTTTGCTTTGCCTGATCATGAATTGGGTTCAGAAGAGTTGAGCTATGTCATCTCGCAGGATTTCAACAAACCAAAATTCAGTGAAGAGCGTGCTAAACGTCTTTATGAAGCCTGTGTAGGTGACTATTTACCATGGGCAGTTTGGTACAAGTACGAACAGACTGGCATGTTTACTGAGGAAAAGTGGGATGAGATTCAGAAACAGATTGATCAGCAGCGTATGAGTAATCCGTTAGGTAACTACAATCCAAATTCTGGTGGTGGTAATGAATGAAGATGAAATCCAACAAGTACTTATTGATTTACTAACGCAACATAATGCATATCTTCAGCGATTATCATCATCAGCAGTAAATGAGATCCTGATTCGATTTGATTCAGTCACTAGCGAGGCCTTAGGCCAACTTTTACAGCAGATGAATGATCTGGATGATGCTGAGTTGGCTATTCTTATGAGTGGTCGATATACCACGCCAACTTTGAAGCAGATTCAGGTATCGATCAATGATTTGCAGCAAAGCATTTCAGTTCAGTTGCCTGAAATTATGACAGCTTCCAGTATCGCATTGACTGCATATGAAGCAGCTTATATCTATCGTATTGCTGATAAGAAAGCGCCCGCGATTGATGGAGAGAGTTTATATAAGCAAGTCAAAAGAAAACCTTATGCTGGTGGGCAGCTTGTAGATCAAATCTTTCCAAACATTGCACAAAACTTGCGTAAGAAGATCGAGTATGTAGTTCGGGATGGCATTTCCAATGGACAGACCAATCAGCAGATTATCCAGCGTATTAAAGGCACCAAGCGTTTGAAGTACGCCGATGGATTGCTGAATGAGTCTAGGAGCCACATAGATGCAGAAGTCAGAACGGCCAGAGCTCATGTCAGTTCAGTAGTTTATTCTGATACATGGAAAGCACTAGGATTTTATTACGTACGCGATGTTGCGACACTGGACGGTCGTACGAGCCTTTATTGTGCATCAATAGATGGACGGATCCAAAAAGCTGATGGTACCCAGAAGAAACCGCCGTATCATCGTCGCTGTCGTACTGTGCAAGTGGGTTGTGATGAGACTGGATCATTATCTGGTTTACGCCCGTTTGTAGCGGACGACAGGCCAGTGCGAAACATACCGAAAGATGAGCGATCTGGGAAAATTGGTCAGGTAAATGCCAATGAAACCTATGCAAAGTGGTTCGCTCGCCAAGATAAAACTTTTCAGCTCAATATGCTGGGCAAAACACGGTATGAACTCTATAAATCCGGTGAATTTACAATTGATAAGTTTGTGGATCCACTTAGTGGTACCAAGTTTACCATTGCTGAGTTGAGGCAAATGGATCAGCAGGCTTTTAAGGAGTTGGGATTGTGAATAAGTCTGAGCCAAAAGAAAAAGGATTAAAACGCACTGTATGGTTATTTGAGCAGGAAATATTAGAAAAGCTTGAAAGTACGAATCTGGAAGACCATCACCAAGTTCTTAAGTTTAATATTTTTATCATGCAATATGAGTTAAAGCCTCAATTTGATACTGGTAGAGCTGATGCAATTTTAATGCGTGATACAGCAAACCATTGGTTGAAGATATGGTTTATAGCGTTCCAAACGTGTACTGGCGAATATTTAAAAACCAGCAATTAAAACCAAAAATTTATTTAGCACCTCTCAAGGTGCTTTTTTATTGCCTGTAATTCGGATGAATAAGGCGCAACGAGCGGATGCTCATCTCAGTAATAGGGTCGGATGACTTATGAAACTTAAAACAGTAACCGTTGAAGGTAAGACTTATGCCGAAGTGAATGATCAAGGTCAACCGATCTATGTTCACGATGACGGCAAAGAAGTTGGACACGATGCACCTCAAACCGTGGCAACAATTGCCCGTTTAAATGGGGAAGCAAAAACAAACCGCGAGCGCTACGAAAAAGCGGAATCATCCCTCAAAGCGTTTGAAGGTATTGAAGATCCAGCGGCAGCCAAAAAAGCAATTGAAACTTTAAAAAACTTTGATGACAAAAAACTGGTGGATGCCGGTGAAGTTGAAAAAGTGAAGGCTGAGGCGATCAAGGCAGTTGAAGAAAAGTATGCGCCTATCGTTCAGGAACGTGATGCATATCAAACCCAATTGCACAACGAACTTATCGGCGGTGGATTTGCTCGTTCTAAGTTTATTCAAGAAAACGTTTCTGTCCCAGCAGACATGATTCAAGCCCAGTTCGGTAAAAACTTCAAAATCGAAGATGGCAAGGTCGTGGCAGTGGGTGCAGATGGTCAAAAAATCTTTTCTCGTGCACGTCCTGGTGAAGTTGCTGACTTTGACGAAGCTTTGGAAACTTTGATTGGTGGATATCAATACAAAGATTCAATTTTAAAAGGTTCTCAAGCTGGTGGTGGGGGATTCCAAGGTGGCGGACAAGGCGGTGGTGCCAAAAAGTCACTCGCGGAATGTAAGACCGAGGAAGAAAAAATTGCCTACTTGAAACAAGCAGGTACTCAATAATTTAGGAGTTCAAACTCATGCCTTTTGATTTACAGGTATTTAACAAGCAAACATACATTGCAATGACCGAAACGGTTGCTCAGGACATTGCAAAGTTTAATGAGGCCTCACAAGGTTCAATTGTTCTGATCAATCAGCCGTTTAGTGGTGACTTCAATATGAAAGCATCATTCAAGGCGATTAACGGTATCGTACGCCGTCGTAATGCTTATGGAACAGGAACCGTTGCAGCTAAACGACTTGAGCAATTGCTCGATGTTGCAGTAAAGGTTGCAGCTGGCACACCACCTATCGAATACGAAAAGCAACAGTACACATGGGTTCTACAGAATCCTGAATTGGCTGCATTAACAATTGGCGAGCAGCTGGGCAAGGCCAAGATTGCAGATATGTTGAATGCTGGCATTACTGCCGGTGTTGCTGCGATTAGTGGTCAGAGTTCTTTGATTGAAGGCAGCGCCACGGCAGACGCATCTTTTCGTTTGCTGAACAAAGGTGCTGCACGTATGGGAGACCGTTCAGGTGCATTACGTGCCTGGGTAGTTCACTCGACTACGATGCATAATCTCTTTGATAACGCTCTCGCCAACAGTGAACGCTTATTCATGTATGACGGTGTGAACGTTGTGCGTGATCCATTTGGACGAGTATTTGTGGTGACTGATTCTCCAGCACTTTCCGCAACTTCTGGTGATCCTGCTACAACAGTCTATAACTCACTTGGATTGGTTGAAGGTGCAATTGCTATTAATGACAATCAGGATTTCAACGCCGAACTGGTTCCAACCACGGGTAGCGAAAATCTGAAATACACCTATCAAGCTGAATGGTCATATGGTGCAGGTGTGAAAGGTTATGCTTGGGATACTGCCAACGGTGGTAAATCTCCAAATGACGCAGCAATTGCAACGCCAAGCAACTGGGATTTGATCGCATCAAGTCTTAAAGATACTGCTGGTGTCTTGATCAAAACAAAATAATTGGAAGCCCCGCAAGGGGCTTTTCATTTGGAGCAAAGCATGAAAATCAAAACTAAGAAGATTTACTTCACTGATGACTTTTCAGTAGAGAATGTTGAAAAGCTGCAAACTGAAGGATGGATCTTACGTAATGCATCTGCAGTAAAAGAAAGTGATTTCATTGAAACGGCTGATGAATACGGTGGCAAAGTACCAGAGCACTATAAGGCCCAAGTCGACACCATTACTGTGAATATCAACACTGAAGTTGCGCCAGAGCTACAACAAGCTATTGATGATGCAAAGGCTGAGTGTGAAAAGTTGGTTACGGATAATGACAACCTTAAACGTCAGGTTGAAGCGCTGCATGTTGTGCATCGTGAAAACTCAGAATTAGTATCTGAAAATTCTCGTTTAAAAGAGCAACTATTACTTGCAAACGATGCTCTCAATCAGACCACTACTGAACGTGATGATGCAGTAACTAAAGTTCAATCACTTGAAAAAACAGTTGGTGAACTTGAATCCAAAGTTAAGAAGCTGACTGCCGCGGAAGCCAAAGCTGCTAAAGCTGTGGATGCAGGAACACAAAAGGAATAAATCTATGAGCTTTATCAATGTAGCTGAGGCCGAATCAATTCTTGGCCATGATTTTGCCGAAGACAATGACAAAGCTCGACTTGTTCTACTGGCCAATACTTGGATGAGAAATGAGATTGATCATGAGCCTGAGGTTATTGATCCTCTGCTAAAGGATGCTGCTTGTGAAATTATCAAAGGTATCATTGCTGGTGCGATTTATGCAGGTAGTGAGAAGGCAACGATCAGAGAAAAAGTGAAAGCTGACTCTGTAGAAGTTGAAGAAACCTTTGCTGAAGGTAGTCGAGAAATCTCAAAGTTTGAGCAAATTGCTAAGGCATTCATCAACTCTTTGGATTTAAAAGGCAAGGGCTTCTCATTCGGAGTATACCGAGGATGATCAGAAATAAAATCCAAGCCAAAGTTGGCAAGGCTTTCGATAAAAAACTTGCTGACGCCGCCCACTCATTCACTTGTGAACGTATCACCAAATCAAACTGGGATCCGAAAACAGAAACTTACTTGGAAATTAAAGAGTCTTATACAGGCCGAGGCGTCCTGTTTGGCTCATATAGCCAGTATGAGATTTTGACGCTTGGTGTGTTGGCTACGGATAAAAAGGCCACTGTGCTGCAAAATGAGGTGAGTATGCTGCCTAAGATTGATGATGAATGGTCTACGGCACAAGGTATATACCGAGTGATGCACATTAAGCAGGATCCAGCAGCTACTATTTGGAAATGTCAGTTGAGGAAGGTTTGATGATTAGCAATGACTATATACCTGAGTGGGAATCAACACCTTTTCAGCATATGCAATACACACTTGTTCGCAACCAAGATCAATTCGATTTGCTATTCGACGATGTAAAAAATACCGAAAAATTCATGGATACACATGGTGATTGCTGTGTTGGTTTTTACAACAATTATCAATTTGCAATTGTTCAACTTGGTGAGTGTGACAACAGATCAATTCATCAAATACATGGATTATTGCTGCATGAAGCTGTTCACATTTGGCAAAGATTGCGCACAGTAATGGGTGAAGACGAACCGAGTAAGGAGTTTGAAGCATATTCTGTTCAGCGCATTGCTCAAGACCTATTTTATGCCTTTGAAGAAAGCGAGATAAATAATGGCATGGAAAAACAAACCGACTGAATTTATTCGAGTCATTGAACAAGACCTGACTCAAACTCATAAAAAGATCGTTGCTGAAACGCTTCAAGGTGTGGTGTTGTCCAGTCCGGTGGATACTGGCACATTCCGTGGTAATCATCGAGTATCAATTGGATCTGTGGACGCTACAGCGAGTTCAAGTGAAAAAGATTCAAGTGGTGCTGGCACAATCTCAAAAGGACTGCAAAACCTAATCGCATTAAAGCCATTTCAGACAGTCTTTATCTCAAACTCTTTACCTTATGCCTATCGCTTGGAAAATGGCTGGTCTGATCAAGCACCGCAGGGCATCTACCGAACGACATTTACATACATTACGCAGAAATACGGTGGTTAATATGGCCATGACACTTGAACAAGCTCGGCAGACCATTGTGGGGCGAATGCAGAGTTTTGATGGTATTGCACAAGAGCGGATCCATTATCCTAATGCACCCGATTTTAAGGTACCTGATACTGGATTGTGGTGCCGGTTGAGTATTATTGGTGGACAGAGCTTTATCGCTGGTTTGGCAGATCAACCGAATACGCGCCGTACTGGTAACATCATGATTCAGTGCTTTGCTCGGCCTAATACTGGTGAAAAGGCTATTACAGATTTGAGTGATAAGTTACTTGCCCATTTTGAGTATTTCTCATTTCAGCATCTGGAGTGCTTAGAAGGTCAAAGTGTCTACTCAGGTCGAGATGCTGACTTTGTTCAATATAATGTGATTATTAGTTTTAGGGTGAACTGATATGAATAAGAGTGAAATTGAAAAAATCAGCGACAATATTAAAAAAGCTCAACCAAAGCTAGGATTTTCAATTGGGCAGATATCCAAAAATATGGATCAGGCTTTTTCTCAGTTAACTGTTACTGCCAATCAATTGTCTAAAAACATTCAAGCCGCACTTAGTCACTCACTTTAATAAGGAGGGTTGATATAGTTGCTGGCACATCAGTAGATATTGACTACAAACCATAAAAATCTAAAACCCCATACCACCTCATTGGTGGTTTTTTTATGCCTAAATCAAGGAGAAACCAATGGGTTCAGGTACTAAACAGCTCGTACAGTTCGCACCTGAGGCAACTGTAGGAACAACACCAAGTCCATTTGCACGAACAACTTTGCCGTTCACAAGTTGTTCAATCAATGCGAATGCCAACAAAACAGCATCGAATACGATCAAAGACAGCCGAATCGCATCTGGCCAATACATCACTGGGGTGGATTATGCAGGGGACATTGAAACCGAATTCCAATACGGTGCTTATGACACTTTACTCGAGTGTGTTGCTTTCAATCCATGGACCGCCAATGTACTGACATTTGGTGGTACGACGCGCAAAACTTTATCTGTATTACGTGGCTTTACAGATAACAACGACTATCACACCTTCTCTGGACTGCATGCGAATCAGTTCAAGCTGACTGTTCCTGAGAATGGTTTGATCACGGCAACATTTAGTTTCATGGGAATGGGCCGCGCTAAAGCGACCGCTGCACCAGCTGGTACCATTACCTCTGCAATGTCGAGTCCTTTGATGTCCAGTGTATCGATTGGTGACATTTTGATTGATGGCGCCGTGATCGCCGGAGCGTGTATTACACAGTTCCACTTTACCTGGGATAACTCAATGCAGGTTCAACGATGTTTGGGTAAGGGTCTGAACATTGGCGCGATTCTTGAGATGGTTGCTGGAGGCACTGGTAACTTTACCGTGGCGTGGTCGCAAAACACATCGTTGCTCTATGAAAAGCAGTTCCTCAATATACCAATTGCACTCTCAATCCCAATGGCGGACAGTGATGGTAATAAATATGTGTTGGCCTTACCTAAGGTTCAAGTCACAGCGCCATTGCCGAGCTCAGGAAACTCTGAGATTACCAGTTCACAGTTTGCTTATACCGTGGCAGACGTGGCACCAACCCTTACACGTATGCCTGTTGCAGTTGGCGGAGGTTCATAATGCTAATCGAAATCAAAGAGCAACCAAAAGCGGAATATAGCCAGAAGTGGTTTGACTATAAAGATGATGTAAAGCTTCTTATTGCAAGCTCTGGTAAACCATCGTTTAATCGTACGCTTGAGCTGAATAACTTGCAGGCTGAGCAAGAGCTTCGTGGTTATCGTGAAGTAACGGATGAGACAGCACAACAATCAGGTCTTGGCTTTAACCGGGCAGTGTCGCATTTGTTACTTGGATGGACTGGAATTGAAGTGGAGAAGGATAAGCCGCTTGAATACACTCAAAAGAATGCTGAGCTGATCTGTACAAGCTCGACTGAAAGTAACCCAATAGTGTCATTCATTGTAGCCAAAGCATTCCAGCTTGAGAAAGAGCGGGCGAGTGAGGTTGAAGATGCAGTGGGAAAGCCCTTGAGCACTACGAATACCGAAACCACAAGTGGGATCAAGAAAAAACGAGCCAAATCTACAAACGCCTAGGTCTTTCAGCCCCTAAACTTCCTGAAAAAAGCTTCATTGGTCAATACATCAATGAGGCTTTTTCTTTGATCAGTCGGGGGCGTGACTATATTTGCACAGCACATTCGATCACGCCTAAAAGTTTGAGCTTGCATGATATCAATGTTTACTTTGATGTTTATGGCTGTGATCTGGATAAGGGACTTTTTGTTGAGTGCATTTTTGCTATAGATAATGTCTTTTTAGGGGGGGCGCTTAAGAAAATGTAATACAAAAATTATGGGCGAAAAAAAGGAGCACTTTATTTGCTCCTTTATTCGTTATGCCGTTGCGGGCGTTAAATGTTGAATTGTAGGTCGTTTAGTTTGGCTAGCAATCCAAAGATCATACTGTACTTGTAAGTTTAACCAGAGTTCTGGTGAAGTACTTAAGGCTTCTGAGAGACGAAGCGCCATATCGGCTGATATACCAGTATGACCATTGAGGATGCGAGACAAGTTTGTACGAGTAACGTCCAATGCTCGTGCTGCGTCAGTAACCGAAATCCCTTCAAGATATTCTTGAAGAATTTCACCAGGGTGTGGCGCATTAAACATAACTTTCATACTAA
The DNA here is from genome assembly GCF_025562455.1 of Acinetobacter sp. WU_MDCI_Axc73. Lineage (GTDB taxonomy): Bacteria > Pseudomonadota > Gammaproteobacteria > Pseudomonadales > Moraxellaceae > Acinetobacter. The sequence continues at coordinate 126,320 of NZ_JAHPRO010000005.1, read as the reverse complement.
AGCACTCCTGCGCTTAAAGATAAGTTAGTGATAGTCTTGATAATCCACGATGTATGCATGACCATCTTCAAATTTAAACGTTACACGCCAATTACCGTTTACTGTTAAAGACCAGTGGCCTTCAAGGTTGCCTTTTAGTTCATGTAAGCGCCAATTTGGTGGTGTTTTTAAATCATAAACTGAGGTGGCAGAATTTAGTGAAGCTAAAAGTAAGCGTAATTTTTTAGAGTGAGCAGACTGGATACCAGCGGTTGAGCCATCTTCAAAAAAGGCTTGCAACCCCTTGTGCTTAAAACTCTTAATCAATTGCTCATCTCTATCCGTGTAGTGTGTAGTATCAGTATACAGACATGGGGGTATATTTGCAATAGTAAATAAAATGCTCAACTTAAATAGGGCTAAATACTCAAATGCTGGTTTTAAACCTTCAAAACTGATAAATTTTATTCGTTAATAAAAACGGATATTTCGTGAAAAATTTAATCCTAACAATAATTGCCATAGCTTTAAGTGGATGTGCTGAGTCAGTAGAAACTAAAGTACCTGACAATACTTATAAAGAACAATTTGAACTTGCTGATCAACGAATAGGGAAGATGCTAGAGACATTAGATCGTTCTGATGTGCCTATGAATCAGAAGCGTGAGATTTTATGCACTAAATACCCTGAAGTGTACAAAAAGCAGTACATGCCTGCTTTGCTTAAGCTTTCACCTAATGAATATAGTGAAAAAGCGCTTTAAAAGATTTTGAAAATGTCTCTGAAGCTTATGAGAAAGCGCTTGTTGTTAATTGCGGTTGATCTTGGCCATTTCAGACTCATTGATTGATCTTGCTTTAATATTGAGTCTTTAGTTATATTCAAATTACAAAAAATATGGGATTGATTTGTGAAAAAAATAATATTTACTGCACTATTAGGACTAATAGTTTCTACTTATTCTACTGCTGACACACTTATTCCAAGAAGTGTTCCAGGTGATAAAGGAAAATACTATTTAATCGAAAAGAAAAAACAAGGCGATGTCATTGCAACACTTCATAAACGTGTTGGTGTTGAAACTGTTGATTACACTCGTTTAGAAACCAACTGCAAAACAATGAAAATGCGTGAAATTGGAACTGGTGAAGGGTCTATTAAAGCAATTAGAGTGAGTCCAACAAAATGGTTTGATTTAGTAGAAGGCTCAAGTAAAAGTGATTTAGCTCATTTTGTTTGTAAGAAATAGGATTCTGAGTCGACTGTTTGTTAAGCTAGATTTAAGTTTTTAATTCAGCTAATCTCACTAGATAATAATTTAGTGGGGGTTTTATATGAAAAATATTATTTTAGCTTTAACGGTTGGCTTACTTACAATTTCAACAGCAGAGGCTGGTAAAGGAAGACAACCATGCTCTGGGAAAAAAGGCGGCATCAGTCATTGCCAAGGAAGTAAATTTGTATGCAATGATGGATCGATAAGTGCATCAAAAAAAATTTGCTCAAGATAAGGTGATGAAATGGGATTTAATTTCAGAAAGAGTTTCAAAATAGCACCGGGTGTTCGCTTAAATGTAGGTAAGAAAGGCATCTCTAGTGTTTCAGTTGGAGGTAAAGGTGCCAGAGTAAATGTGGGTAAAAAAGGAACGCGTACCACAGTTGGTCTTCCCGGTACTGGATTGTCATATTCAAGCTATAAGCCACACAAAAAAACAGTTCAAAATAATAAACGTCAGCCAGATTTTAACAATCCTGATTATCTATGGGGATACCCTAAATCAGAGTGGGTAGCTGCTGGAATCGCAGGTTTGATAGTTTTGATGATATTTATTTGGATTGTAAGTTGAGAGCTAAATTATGAAAAAATTATTGTTGGGATTGGTTGTAGTAGTAGGTTTAATTGGATGTAGCGATAAAAAGTATAATTCATGTGTTGAGAAAGGCATTCAATACTACAAAGATATTGATTCATATCCAAAGCTAAAATCTGAAAATATCAATGCGGATGATAAGGTAAAGCAGATTTGTAAAAATAGCCCTGTGGCTTTCGATTGAGGTTTGGGATGAAAAAAATATTAATTTTATGGTTATTAGTTGGCTTGGTTGGGTGTAATAAATTAGAAAGTCAAGCTAAAAAAGCTGTTGAAAGTCAATTAAAAGACCCGGATTCTGCCAAGTTCCAGAACTTAGATGGAATTTGTGGGGAAGTTAATGCTAAAAACAGTTTTGGTGCCTATGGTGGATTTAAAAAATTCATAGATACTGGCGATGGAGTGATCTTTTCGCCTAGCCTTGAAGACAGTGCTGATGATAAGGCTTTATTTAAAGAGCGATGGGACATAGTTTGCACTAATGGTTTGACGGGGACTTACACTGAAAGAATCGAACAAAAAAAGAAGGATACTGAGAAAGCACTTGAAAACTCAAAAAAACAAAGAGATATATTAGCCAAGAAGTGTGATGAAGGTGTAAGGAAAATCCAACATTTTGAGAGCATTAATGATAAAAAATCTGTAGAAAAGTACGGACATATAGCGCAAAAAGACTGCAATGACGCATTAGATATAGCTAAAAAAACACAAGATTTAGTTTATGAGTCTTTGCGATTAATAGCTTACTAAGATAAAGCACCCTAGGGTGCTTTTTATTCATGATCTCGAATATTTGAGCCTTTATAGGTACAACCGAGTTTTAGTAATTGCTTGGCATCTGCATCTCTTAAATAGCATCGCACTGCTTGGTAGCTAAGAATCCACGAATTTAATGACATCTCATACAATTCAATTTCTTTGTATTTTGACTGGAATAGCCCGATTGTGATGGGCCCTATTTCTATTGATGCGGCAGGTTCTTTCATGTCATCAAACTTAGTGATGCGAAAGAAACTCACATAAAAACTTTTCTCTAGACGGTATATAGCTTCGGCAGTAATAGTTCTGCCGTTCTCAAATGCTGCCTTCTCAACCTTTTCTTTTAACTCAACAGGAACTCTAAGATTCATTTGAGGATCATTACGAGCCATACAAAAATGCCATGGGAAATATTGAATTCATAATATTGCATCACGATGCTTTACTTCAATGAATCACTGTGCTTTAATGTGATCATGGTGCTTTATATTGGAGGTTAAAATGGCACGCACAGATACACAGGTAGCAATTCGTATTCGACCTGAAGTGCATAAGCAATTGAAAGAGAATGCAGTAAAAGAAGAGCGCTCAATGAATTATTTGATTAATAAGGCAATTGAGCAATTTTTAGAAAAACAGAGTGCGAAAGCATGAAATCAACAGGCAACAAAAAAGCCCCTAAATCTTGGCGGATGCGGAGCTTAATTGATTGTCAAACCAAAGGAAATTGTTATGACTTCAATGAGTTTACAACAAATCACAGTGCCTTTCCATAGTGCAGAACTATATTTAGTTGAGCACGAAGGGCAACCTTACACACCGATGAAACCTATTGTAGAGGGTATGGGTTTAGATTGGGCTTCACAATTTGTAAAATTAAAACAGCGGTTTGCCAAAGGGATTGTGGAAATCACAATACCTTCAAAAGGTGGTTTGCAAACTATGATCTGTTTAATGTTAAGAAAATTGCCCGCTTGGCTTTACTCAATTCAATCAGGCAAAGTAAAACCCGAACTTCGCGACACTGTCATCATGTATCAAAACGAATGTGACGATGTACTTTGGGATTACTGGACAAAAGGTAAGGCAGTAAATCCAAGAACCACCAAGCAAGAGCGTGTACCATTAAAAGATGCCGTTAATCTTTTGGTAGCAAAATCCAAATTCTTAAATTATCCAGATGCCTATGGATTGATTCACCAACGCTTTAATGTAAATCACATTGAAGATATACCTTACGACACCATTCCAGAGGCGGTTGAGTATGTGCATCACTTGATTGGTGAATATATTCCTAAAGTGGAGCGAATTGATCCAGATCTGAGGGCGCTTGAATTATTGGCAGGTGAAACAACAAATAAAGTAATGGATCACTACGGGGCATTGCACCGCGAAATAAAAAGACTTGGTGGAAAGGCTCCAGAACGTCCACCCTTTGATGAGGAAACTATAGTCCGTGCGTGCATTACACGAATAGTGCAAGGTAGTCGTATGGTTTTGCATGTTGGTTATGACAGCAAGCCAGTTATCTCATTAATTCCAAATAATTCATGGATTTTAAACAGTGAAAATATCGCGGGAATCATTGGTGACCCTAGTGGGCCAAAGAAAGAACTATTACCTGAAATTATTCAAGCCGCCGCTAGTCGCTTAGGTAAGTAATCTAATAAAACATCACAAACCACCTCTGGGTGGTTTCTCAGTTGTTAAATTGACTTTTACAACTTAACCGGATTTCAAAACCTATTGACAAGATTTAAGATTTAACCTAGCGAAGCCGATCTAACCAGTCGGCTTTTTTAATGCCTGAAATATGGCAAACCATGACAAATGTCATCGAATTTGCATTCAGGCATTTGTTTTAAAATAAGGAGCGATTTAAATGAATGCGAAATTTAACGCTGTAAAACTTGTTGATGTTAAGGACTCACAACCTTATACAACAACATTACAAATTGCTATTGGACTTGGATTACAGCATGCCAGCGTCATCAAGTTGGTTAGAACGTATCGTCCTGACTTTGCAGATCTTGGCCCTATCAGATTTGAAATCCGAAAGGGTGAGCCACTGCAACACGGTGGTTATGCCAAAGCCACTGAATACGCCATATTGGACGAACAACAAGCAACATTTCTTATGACGTTATTAAGAAATAGTCCGCGAGTAATATCTTTCAAGAAAGCATTGGTTCGAGCATTCTTTGAGGCACGCACTCTATTGCAGACTGATTATTTTTCTTTAATCCAGAAGCGTGAAGCATTAAATGCAAAATTGGAATGTGAGAAAGATATCGCCAGCGCATGTGGTCGAGGCTTATCTCAATGGAAAAAGCAACGAGATGTACTTGAAACCGCTATTGCCAATGTGGATCGTCAGATTCAGCCGTGCCTATTTGAAAACCTGAATTAAATCATGCGAACCAATAAATCCTAAACCGATCCAATACGAGATCGGTTTTTTATTGCCCGGAGAAAAGTAATGGCAGCATCTACAAGCAGATTAGTCATTGAAATCAGCGCCGAACAGGCCAAGCGTAACGCAGAACAACTCAATCGAGAATTACAAAGCATTGAGCGTAACGGAACTTTTGCAACTCGTTCAATGGATGCAATGTCTGTAGCAACACGCTCTCTAGCTGCACAAATGACAGCGCTTGTATCTGTTGGTGTTCTTATTTCCAAAATGGATACGTATACAGGCTTACAAAACCGTCTAAAGCTTGTGACAGCATCACAAAATGAACTTAACCAAGCAATGAAAGATACATTTAGTATTGCTCAAGCTACTGGCCAAGCATGGGATAGTACGGCACAGGTGTATCAGCGCTTTGCTGACAATGCTAAGCGACTCGGCATTACTCTGAAGCAAACTGCATCACTTACAGACACTGTTGCAAAGTCGATTTCTATTTCTGGTGGCAGTGCTGCTAGTGCTGAGGCAGCTTTGGTTCAATTTGGGCAAGCATTGGCTTCCGGTGTGCTACGTGGCGAGGAATTTAACTCGATCTCTGAACAAGCTCCTGCACTTTTAAAAGCGATTGCAACGGGATTGGATACAAACATTGGCCAATTACGAGCTATGGCGGCACAAGGCCAATTGACGGCTGATGTTGTAATCAAGTCCTTAGAGAAGGCTAAAGTATCTGTAGATACCTTGTTTGGTAAGACCGATTTTACAATCGGGCAATCTTTCCAAATGCTTAATAATGAAGTGACCAAGTTTATAGGTGAGGCGGGTAAATCATCGGGAGCAGCAAAACTAACTGCTGATTCTATTCAATTCTTGGCACAAAATCTGGAAGGATTGGTTGCTGGCTTGCAAATTGCTGGAGCATATTATATTGGAAAATTTATTCCTGCCATTTATGCCTCGGTTGCAGCAGGTATAGCAAAAGCTAAGCAAATGGCTGATCAAACCGTCGTACAGTACGGCTTGATTCAGGCAGAAAAAGCCGCTGCTGCACAAGAGTTAGCAAATGTATCTGCCAAACTAGCAAGCACTGAAGGAACATTGGCTGCACTTCAAGCGGAGCGTGCACTGGAGATCCAACGACTAAAAGCTCAAATATCAGCGCAAGGTTTGGCGGCATCACAATCTCGACTTGCGGGCATTAGTCAGGTTGAGGCACAAGTTAAGAAAGAACTCATTGCATTAACAGCAGCACAAACAGCAGCACAAGAACGCTTGAATGTAGTTCAAGGTGCGAGTTTAGGTGTGGGTAGAGGTCTTTTAGGGTTATTGGGAGGTCCTGCTGGATTGGCTGGAATTGCTGTTGCTGTGGGAACATCAATGCTACTAATGCGAGATAATACTAGCTCTGCGACCGATGCATTTGATTTGCAAAAACAATCTGTAGCCGATTTAGCAGATACATATTCAAAACTTACATCAGCTAAACTCGTTTCAGAAATGGATGAAACAGCCAAAAAGTTAGTAAAAGCGAAAGACCAGATTGATGATGCGCGAAGCAAACTGCTCGGGATGGTTCAAGGATCTCAAGACTATATTGATGATCGTACGATTCAGCAGCAAAAAATAATGCTTGATGTATTGGAACAGATCAAGACAGGAAGTATTGATGCTGCAAAAGCACTACAAACACTTCAAGCATCCAAAGCTTTTGATAAAAATGAGATTCAGCAAGCACGAAATTACTTCGCAAATTTAGAAGAAGGTGAGGCTGTTGTGGCTGCACTGACTGCAAAACAACAGTTAGCAAATAGTGCGCTTAACAAAGCATCAGGTCTTTATGAGAATCTTGAAGGAAAGGCTAGAGGGTTATCTGAAGAGCAGGCTCAGTTAAGTAAAGAACTTGAAACATCAAAAACAAATTTTGATTTTATTTCAAAAGCCTTACTCCAAACAGCCCAAAACTCTGGTGTTTCTAAAGATGGAATGAATGAATTAAAAGTGGCGATTAATCAGTATGCCGAAGATTCGTTAAAAGCAACTGAACTCCTAAAACTTTTTCAACGATATATCCCGATTAGTAATAATGATATTGAGACATATTCTAGGCTTGCAATTCGGGTAGAAGCACAAAAAGAGGCTTACGCACGAAACAAAAAAGAATTGGAAGGAGTTAATAAACAACAGGCTGAGTTTATTAAAAACAGTCCAAATGCTATTAAGGGTATCAATGATATTACCGAAGCAAGAAACAAAGAAGCTGAGGCAACCAGAGCTGCGCAAAGGGCATTGGATTCGTATCGAAGCAGTGCTTTAGCTGATATTAAAGAGATGTCGGCCAAAACAACTTTGCTTATGAATAGTTCGCTCTCCAATAATCAAATTGACTATTTAATGAAGGCTTTGAAAGCGCTTAATTATGATCCGAAACTCACTGGAACTGATGAAGCGAAACAGCTTTTTAGCTTGGCATTGCAGCAAGCCAAAATCAAGGATGCTGAAGACAAATTAACCGAATCACGCAAAGAATCAACCAAGCAGCTTGAGAAACAACAGCAAATACTTCAAGTGAATGCAAAGGTTTTGGAGACATCTCAAAAGTACAATTTTTCAGGGCTTGAATCTAAATATGGCCTGCCAAATGGTTTGTTGGCATCAGTAATGATGCAGGAAAGCAAAGGTAATGCTAATGCTTATAACAAAACCACTGGAGCGACAGGTGCATTTCAGTTTTTATCAGGAACAGCCAAACAATATGGCGTAAATGATAGAACCAGTATCAGTCAAGCAGCCGAAGGTGCCGCTAAATACTTCCAGTATTTGCTTAAGTTGTTTGGAGGAAACTTAGAGAAGGCAATTCGTGCCTATCATGCTGGTGAAGGTAATGTGCAGCGTGGTACTGGCATGGGTAAAGTGAATGATGGCTATGTAAAGAACGTCTCAGGGTATTTAGCCGGAATTAATGGATATTCAGGATCATCAAAAGATTTTGAATCGTTTATTGATGATCAGTTTAAGTACACACAAAAAACTTTGCAGGAAATCGACAAGCTCAAAGCAGACTATGGTAATGCTGACTATCTTCGACAAAAGGAACATGAGAAGCGTGTTGCTGACCTCCAACAACACGGTTTAAGTGATTTGGTGTCAAAAGAAAATGATCGTTATCAAGCTGAAAATAATCTGGCAAAACTTCAATTTGAATCTCAAGTGAATGGCTGGAACTGGGTGGGGGATGAGAGGATTCGCAAAGAGGCAGAAGTAAAAAAGGCTGCAATTGATGCGACAAACGACTTAACTGACCAGCAAAAGTTGATTGCCAAGGCTGGCATTGATGAACAGGCAAAGTATGAGATAGATGTTTACAATCGCACTCAGCAGGCCAAACTTGATGCTTTCAACCTTGCAAATACAACCGAACTGGCGCAAGCAAAGCAGAAACTCATGTACTACTCAATGGATCAATCTCAAAGACAGGGCTATTCATTATCTTCAGAAGAATCTGCAGCATATAATGCTAATGATCAGAATCTCTTAGATAAAGCCCAACAGTACAATGAGGCAATGAGAGCTTTTAGAGAAGATGATTATCAGAATCGGAAAAAGTATCAAGATTTAATCGAGCAAGCTGTTAAAGTCCATGAGGAGAATAAGGCCGCAATTCAAGCCGAATATTCTGAAAAGTTTACAAGTTTGCAAAACTCACAGTATCAATCTCAGCTACAGATTTGGGGTAATTTACTGTCACAAGGTCAAACTACGTGGTCGCAGTTGACTCAATCTGTGAAGGATGCAAGTGGCGAGCAATCTACTGCATATAAAGTGGCTCTTGCTGCTCAGCAGGCTTTCTCAGTTGCATCAACATTAGTTTCAACCCATTTAGCTGCTGCTCAAGTTTTAGCAGATCCAACTGCGTTAACTTTGGCGCAAAAAACCACATATTCAAGTCTGATTTTAGGCTTTGGTTACGCTCAAGCAGGTCTAATTGCCGCTCAAACAATCGCAGGCTTCTCAACAGGCGGCCATGTTCGAGGCTCTGGTACCGAAACCAGCGATTCAATTCCTGCAATGCTTTCCGACAATGAGTATGTCATTAAAGCCAAGTCTGTTCGTAGCTTAGGTGTTGATACTCTGGACTACATAAATCGGATGGGTGAGCTGCCAGTGAAACGGGCTTCGGGTGGATCTGTGGGGGATACGTCGAGTTATGTTGTGGATCGGTATAAGTCTGACTCTGGAATCAAGGTGACTATTAACAATTATGGCAATGACGTGGTGGAAACTTCGCAGGATGCCGATGGTAATTTAATGGTCACTATAGGTAAGATGGTAGGCACAATGGTTGATCAGAAAATTGATCAAAGATTCTTAAAAGCAAAACGACAAGGTGGAGAGTTGTATGGACTCAAGTAATGATGATGTAAAAACAGGTAATCCCAGGGATCCTCTCATTGAATTGATTTTTGATGGGGATAGAGCAAATCGCTTATTGCTTGGAAATCTCGTGCGAATCTTGGTAGATAAAGGTGTTCTTGATCTTGATGAATATATCGGAGAGGTGGAAGCATTTAAAAGCGATGTTGCCATAAAACTAGATGGTGATACTCAGGTTGATGTAATTACACGCGCCTTTGAGTGGCATATTAATGATTTTAAAAAGCTTGATTAGCTAAAATACATCAGCAAATAGCCAAACAACCACCTTCGGGTGGTTTTTTTATGGAAAAATTTCATGAGCAACCAAAAATTTGACTGGCCAAGTGATCTGGACGGTAACTCCAACAGTCAGAACTTCAATGTATTGACTTCAAAGTTTGGCGATGGCTATGAGCAAAATATCTCGATTGGAATCAACAATCGAAAAGGTCAGTGGGCTTATCAAAGAACAGCTCACAAAGCTGAAATTCAAGCGATTAAGGCATTCTTTGATGAACACAAGGGCGCAGACTCTTTTTTGTGGAATTCACCGCTTGATGGTGAAGTCAGAGTTAAGACTGATTTGACCTATATACCAGTAAGTCTAGGTGGTCAGATCTGGCAAATCTCCACCACCTTCACCCAAGTTTTTTACCCTTAATTTAAACCCCTTTAAAGCCCCTATTTAGGGGCTTTTTTTATGCGAGTAAGAAAATGACGATTCAAACTGTTAATCTTGGTTCAGCTCCGACTGGCGCAGGCGGCGACACATTTCGCTCAACTGGCGCAAAAATGAATGAAAACTTTACGAACTGGACACATGCAGCTAGTCGTTATGTAGGTACTGCTGCTGGGAATGTGATGGAAGTTGGTGCTTTTGGAGTTGGAAAGTCAATTCGATTAGGTAGTCAAAAACTATCAACATTGAGGGGAAATGGTAATGCCTTTTATTGGCAAAATAATATTAATAATATTTCAAGTGCTGGAGACTATCCTGACGACAGTTCTCAGGCAATTATTAATTTAGATCTTAACGACTCAACTGATGCTTGTGCGCAATTAAGCATAACGCATAACTCCGATTTTTATGTCAGGTCTGTAAACTGGAATGTAAATACGTTTCAGCCGTGGTGTAAAATCTTGTCATCAAAAAATACAACTGTGGATGCAAATGGTTTCATTAAGTCAGCATCACCCGTTGTTAAATTGTTTGCAGATAAAATTGAACCTAACGATGAAGCCGCTGAACAACCTCTTGCTTTTGAGAAGTTGGGTATTGGTCATTATTTAGTTAAAGGTTCTTCTGGATTCGCTAAAGAAGGCTGGTGGATTGAAATTCCGACCGACACTCACGGCAATAAAATTTGTGCAGTTGAATATCAAACTTTAGAAAACGGTGATCTTGAAATTAAGACCTTCAAGAAAAAGCTAAATGATGAAGGCGATATTGTTGCGAATCTCGATGCACCAATCGATATTCCGAACAATGCAAATGGTGAGCCGCGATGGATCGACATTCGTTTAAACAGTATTAAAAAGACAATCGTCAGAAAAATTCCACGTACTGAAAAACAACCGCGTATGGTCCAGCAAGTAAAATATGCACCGCAATTGACTTACATCACTAAATATGAAGATTTATTTGATGATGAAGGAAAAGCTGTAATTGTGGATGGCAAGAACTATAAAAAGCCAGTAACCCACATTCAAACTGATCAAAACGGCACACCCATCCTATCAAATCAACCAGTCATTAATGAAAATGGTGAACCAGTATTCGAATGGGTGCAAGCAGTAGATAGTGAAGGAAATCCTGTTTTTGATGATGTGCCAGTCTTAGACAAAGATGGAAATCCAATCTATGACGAGGTGACTTATGACCCTGAATAGTGATTTTCAGAAGCTGTATGTAGATGGATTAATCCATTTGTATGAACTAGATGCCAGCTCACTTGGAGCTGGCATTTTACGTTTCCACGGGCATATAGCTTTTCAAGATTGGGAAAAAATTTACTCATCGATCGGATCTGAAGGATTGATCGGGGCAGACTCTGGAAGCATTGGAAAGATTTTTGACACTGGTGATCAGAAAGTATGGAACCGAAATATTATCTGGCAAGGTCAAGTTTTTGAGCCGATGGCCATGGAAGTGTCTGGGCTTGAAATGCGTTCAGACGGTAAAGCTTCAGCACCAACTTTAAGCATGGCAAACAATATCAACGGCATTCAAAATGCTGTGTCTGCTTACTGTTTGCAGTTTAAAGACTTTGCTGGTGCAAAACTTAAAGTGATTACCACACTTGCTAAATACTTAGATGCTGAAAACTTCACAGCAGGTAATCCAACTGCATCGAATGAATCAAAAGAGCAAATCTGGTACATCGAGCAAAAGACATCTGAAAACGCCCAGCAAGTAACTTTTGAGCTGTCCAATCCAATCGATTTTGAGGGTTTAAAAATCCCAGTTCGCCAAATAACTTCACTTTGTCATTGGTGCATGGTCGGGAAGTACCGGGGTGAGGAATGCGGTTACACAGGTGTAGCAATGTTCACTGATAAAGATGAGCCAACTGATAATCCGGCACTTGATCGATGCGGTGGACGTTTGCGTTCTTGCCGCTTGCGATTTGGTGAAAATAAGCCATTGCCGTTTGGTGGGTTCCCGGCTTCAAGCTTATTGTGAGGTTTTATGAAACTTACAGCAAAAACCAAAAAAGCAATCATGGCGCATGCTGATGAATGCTATCCGCTTGAATGCTGTGGTGTGATTGTTGATAAGCAATATATCGCTTGTCGCAATATTGCCGAACAATCTGATCAATTTGAAATTCATCCCGAGGATTTGGCAAATGCTGAAGATCAAGGTGAAATCTTAGCTTATGTGCATTCCCATCCAGATGGAACAACAAGAGCATCGGAATTAGATTTAATTCAAATTGAACTGCATAAAAAACCATGGGTGATTTGCTCATATCCAGATCTGGATTTTCAAGTCTACGAACCTCGCGGTTATCGCGCCCCTTTAGTGGGGCGTAATTATTTTCATGGCTGGCAAGATTGTTACGCGCTGATTCGTGATTTTTATAGCCGTGAGTTAGGTGTGGAGCTGTTGGATTTTCAGCGAAAAGATGCTTGGTGGGAGGATAAAGATCATCCTTCTCTTTACCTTGAAAATTATGAAAAAGCAGGCTTCTATGAAGTAGATACACCACAATATGGCGATATGCTTGTTTGTCGTGTTGGGCGTACTGAACATCCCAATCATGCGGTTGTTTGGCTGGCTAATAATGGACAGCTTAAATCGGAGCAAACTGAGCAATGCATAGGTTCAAGCTTAATTCTTCATCATCCATATAATCGTAAATCTGTTCGTGAAATTTATGGACAACAATGGCAAGAGCGAACAGTAAAGATATTGAGGCATCGAGATGTTAAAAACCATTAAGCTGTATGGAGTATTGGGACAAAAGTTCGGTCGTGAATTTAAGCTCGATGTCGCAAATACACGTGAAGCCATGCGTGCTTTATCCGTTCAGATTGCTGGCTTTGAACATTTTATGTTGCATGCACATGAGCAGGGCCTACGCTTTGCCGTATTTTTAAAATCAAAGAACTCAAGTAATAAGCGAGGCAAGAAACGCCCAGCGATTTATGACCACGAAACTAAGCGGCTCATTACCGGCGATAACATCGGTGAAGAACAGCTCGATATGAATACTGAAGCTGAGGTTATTCATATTGTTCCACGTGTAGTTGGTGCAGGCGGTAATGGAATATTACAGACTATTCTTGGGGCGGTCATGGTCGTCGTCGGTGCGGTTGCAATGGCATACGGGCAAGCATGGGGAGCAAATCTGGTTGGAGCTGGTATAGGCATGATGGTTGGTGGTGTCGCGCAGATGCTCATGCCAAAAATTGATAATACTCAAGACCAAAACCAAGACGGCAACCGTGCCAACAAAGGCTTTGGTAGTGCAGTAACCACAGTAGCGCAGGGGAACCCTGTACCTGTCCTTTATGGTCAGCGTGAAATTGGCGGATTTATTGTCAGTGCTGGTCAATATCCTGAAGATCAGATGTAAATTTTAATTATTTAACAGGCGCTTTCTAGCGCCTTTTTTATTGCGTGAGATTTCTTATGAATGCAGTAGTAGGCGCAAAAAAAGGCAGCAATAAACAACGGCAATCTGTCATTTCACCAGATTCTGCTCAATCGAAAACCTTTATCAAGGTTCTATATGGTTTAGCTGAAGGCGAGATTGAAGGTTTAGCTAATGGGCTTCAGTCAATTTATTTAGAAGAAACTCAACTTCAGAATGCAGATGGAAGTCTTAACTTTGAAAATGTAAAAGTTGACTTTAGAAGTGGTACCAATGATCAGGAATACATTGAGGGTTTTCCAGCAGTAGAAAGTGAAACTGCCATCGATGTGGAGTTAAAGTCTGAAACGCCATGGGTTCGAGCTTTTAGTAATCTTGATCTTGATGCGGTTCGCTTACGCTTGAAATGGGGTCCTTTGCGTACTCAGAATGCTACAAATGGTGATGTATCAGGTGTAACAATTGAATATGCAATTGACTTGCAGACTGACGGTGGGATCTGGACTGAAGTTTTAAAAACGAAGATTTCAGATAAAACTTCTGCTAATTATGAACGTGCTCACCGTATTGATTTGCCTCAAGCTGACTCAGGTTGGCTCATACGTGTTCGCAGACTTACACCTAATTCAATGTCAGAGTATGTCAGTGACAAGATGTATATTGAAGCAGTGACTGAAGTCATTGATGCAAAATTATGTTACCCAAATACTGCTTTGCTTGGCCTTCAATATGATGCAGAGACTTTTGGAAACGTTGCTAAAGTTGCCGCAGATACAAAGGGAAAAATTCTAAAGGTTCCTACTAACTACAATCCAGCTACACGACAATATGTTGGGATGTGGGACGGTACTTTCAAAGAGGCTTATTCCAATAACCCAGCATGGATCTATTATGACATCTGTACAGTTGATCGCTATGCGCTGGGTGATCGTTTAACCCCACTCATGGTTGATAAGTGGTCTTTATATCGCTTGGCACAATACTGTGACCAAATGGTACCGAACGGATTAGGCGGTCAAGAACCACGCTTTACATGTAATGTTTATCTTCAGAGTGCCGAAGGTGCATTTGAGATTTTAACTAAGTTAGCTGGTGTATTCCGTGCGATAACGTTTTGGGATGGCAATAGCATTATTTGTGATGCGGATATTCCCCAAGATACGTATTTCACTTATACACGTGCCAATGTTATTGAAGGTAATTTTGAGTACGCGGGAACCCGTGCTCGAGATAGACATAATGTCGTGAAAGTTGCTTGGGATAATCCTGCGAATCACTATAAAACAGAATATGAATTTGTTCGTGATGAAAAGGCGATTACTGAAGCGGGCCAAGTTCGTATTCTTGAGCTTGACGCATGGGGATGCACTTCGCGAGGACAAGCGCAGCGAGCAGGCTGGTGGGCATTAAAGTCTGAGCAGTTAGAAACGCGAACCGTAAGTTTTAAAGTTGGTCTTGATGGACATATTCCTTTACCTGGCAAAGTGATTGAAATTGCAGATCCTCTGTTCGCTGGTCGTGCAAATGGTGGACGTGTTTCTAAAATCTCTGCTGATCGTAAAAGCATTACTCTTGACCGTGACGATGTTGTTGCAGTTGCTGGCGACAGACTGATTATTAATGGCGAGGATGGAAAGGCTCAAACTCGTATTGTTCAATCTATCTCAGGTCGTATTGTTACTGTAACTCATGAGTTTGATGCTATTGCAGTTCAAAATGTGTGGGTGATGGATGCTCAAGACTTAGCAACAATGAAGTTTCGAGTGATCTCGATTACTCAAGACGAAAGTCATCAATTTTCAGTGACTGCACTTCAATATAACCCAGCCAAGTTTGATGCCATTGACAAGGGTGCTTATTTTGATGAGGTTCCGATTTCGATTGTGAACCCAACAATTCAGGATCCTGTAACTGATGTCGTAATTACTAGTGAAAGCCGTATTGATCAGGGTATCAATGTGGCGACAATGATTGTGTCCTGGTCACAGGCTAAAGGTGCCGTAAAGTATCAGGTTGAGTGGAGGAAAGATGACGGCAGCTGGATTAAGCTTCCAGTAACCGGCAATAACTCAGTCGAAGTACCAGGTATTTATGCGGGTCAATATCAAGCACGAGTAACAGCGATTTCAGCATTTGAAATAGCTTCTTTACCTGTTTACTCAGTCTTGACTGAGCTCACTGGAAAGCTAGGGTTACCGCCAAAACTGGCATTTATCCAAGCAACAGGAATTTTGTTCGGTATAAAACTTGATTGGGGCTTTCCTGCAACCGGTGCGCTTGATACTGCTTATACTGAAATTCGTGTATCGCCAGATGGTACCAGCAATATTGCTCAATTGGGCTTATTCGCTTATCCAACGACTACACATACAGTTCAAGGTTTGCAGCCAAACCTAACTCAATTTTATCAAGCTCGTTTGATTGACCGGATTGGAAACGTTGGACCTTGGTCGGACTGGACTCATGCAACAACTTCTGCCGATGCTACAGATGTTCTTGAGCTCTTGAATGATCAAATCAGTGAATCTCAACTCAATCAGGATCTTAAAACCAAGATTGATCATATTGAGACTATTGACGCTGAAATTGGTCCAATTAAGCAAGATATTCAGAATACGAAAGATCGGATTGCACAAGAAGTCATTGGTCGTCAAAACGCTATTCAGCAAGCCAAAGATGGTTTATCACAGCAAATCATTGCAGGTGATGAAGGTGTTCTTGAAGTTGTAAATACTGTTAAACAGTCAAGTGAAGATGGTATTGCAGCAGTTCAGCAAGACATTCAAGTTGTTGCGAATGATCTTTCACTTGTAGCAGAAAAAACGGACGGTGTATATGCACAGTTAAATCCACCTTTGATTGGATCTGAGTCTGATTTGATCGGTAATGATCAGGGCTTCGCTGGCACATGGTCTGTTCAATCGGCAATGATCGAAGGGGATTTAGCACTTAGTAAGCGTATTGATACGACAGTTGTTGAAGTTAATGATTTACGTGCTTACGCACGGCAAGAAGTTGAAGCGCGAATTGAAGGCGATAAAGTAACAGTTCAAAAGATTGATACGTATATCGCAAGTAATGATAGTGCTCTTGCAACTGTACGCCAATCTGCACAGGTAGCAGTTGAGCAATCATCGGCAAATGCCGAAGCGATTGATTCCATTAATCTTGAGCTTGATGATAAAGCATCAACTGGTGCACTTGATCAAGTTAAATCAGATATCAAAGATGTTGATAATAAGATTATTGCTCAGACTACGAGAATTGACGGCGTATATGCACAGCTTAACCCGCCTTTAATCGGCTCGGAATCCGAGTTAATTGGTAATGAGGGAGGTTATGCTGGCGTTTGGTCTGAACAGTCAGCACGCATCGAAGGGGATTTGGCTCAATCTAAACGTACAGATCAAGTGTCTGCACAATTGAATGACAGCAATGCTTTGTTTCAGCAACAAATCAATGCGAATGCTAGTGCTATTTCTTCAACGATTAAAGTAACGGAAACGTTAAATACAAAAGTCGGTGAGAATAGTGCGTCTATTCAAAATGTCAGTGAAAGTGTTGATGGCATCTATGCTCAGCAGTTTACTAAGTTCGATGTAAATGGCCATGTTTCTGGTCATGGATCAATGAATGATGGTACGACTTCTACTTTCATTTTTAACTATGATTGCATCCAATTTGGCACACCTGTGGGTATTGACGGTATAGAGCCAAAGCCATTAATGACACTGCAAAATAAGCCAGTGACTTTGCCAAATGGCACTGTTATTCCGCGTGGTTTGTATGTCGATAATGGTAGTTTTGGATATATCAATGCCAATCGGATCTGGGCAGAAAACTTAAGTGTTATTAGTGCGGACTTGGGAACAATTAAAGTCAAAACTGCGAATATTGAAGATGGCGCAATTGATACTCTAAATATCAAGGATGAGGCTGTAACTGTACCGATAGGAGTTAAAGCAATTGATATCAAAACTATCAATAGTTTTTCAGGAGGATCAACTGGTGGGTTGCCTAATAATGATTTTAATAACCACCTATCAGCGTGGGAAAATCATATAGGTACACTTTTACAAGTAACGTTAAATAGAAGTGGTGGAAAAGTTAGAATTGATGCTTCAGTAAATATTTGCACACCTACTTTTGGCGCTTTTAGTGTAAGTGACGGACGAGGTAATCCAATTGCAGCTAACGATAGGGCAATGGCTTCCTTTTATATTTCAATATATAAAAATGGGTCTTTAATTGGCAGAGGCTCTCTGGGCGCGAATATTGAGACTGGTAATATTAACGTTAATTTTAATGGTACAGCGGTTATCGTTTCAGCTATTGATGATAACAGTACTATTGGCAATGTTACCTACACACTTAAAGCAGGATTTGCTCGACAGGAGGGCGTTAATATCCCATTAAATGTGGAATCAAGAAGCAACTTTATGATTACTTCAAGAACATTAAGTGTAATTGAAATGAAGAAATAACAGCACCCAATTGGGTGCTTTTTTATTGCCTAAACGAAAGGGGGAAGGCATGACTGAAAATGAATCATACGGGTTGAGATTTGAAAAGAAAATCGACTCCATTCAGAGTGATATTCGCATGTTGTCAGATCATGTTACTCGACTGACTTTTATTAATGAAGCACACAAAGAGACAAGCGAGCAGAACAAAAAAGATATCGATACATTGGATATCAAAGTCGCCAATTTAGAAAACCGCACAGCAGCGCAAGATGGTGGAATTTCTGTGCTGCGTGTATTGCTGGGAATATTTGCAGGCATCGTATTTTCATTGTGTGCGTGGGTTGGATCTTCAATTATTCAATTAAGCCAAGACCAGTCTTTAATTAAAGAGAAAGTATCACGGTTGGAGGAAGCAAAAAGATGAACAGTGAAAATACTCGCGCATATCTAGCTTTTGCATTAGTGGGACTAATGTTTGTTTTAGTGATTGCTTTATTTTTTGTAGATATGCCGCGAGAAAACAGCAATCTGATCAATACGGCATTGGGTTTCATTGCGGGGGCTATGACAACAGCATGCGGCTTTTATTTTGGTAGTTCTGAATTAGAGAAAAAGAAAGGTGAATCCAATGACAACTAAACCATTCTTTGATGCTGCTCGAGTTATCGCAGGCGGCAAGCTTACACAAGCACAAGTAGATGATCTAAATAAGGTGGTCGATAAACTTGCACCAAGTGAAAAAACTACAAGTGATGTTGGTATTGATTTAATCTCAGGTTTTGAAGGCACGCGATTCAATGCTTACGATGATGGTGTAGGGGTTTGGACCATTGGCACTGGCACAACAGTTTATCCTAATGGCGTGAAGGTAAAAAAAGGGGATACTTGTACACCTGAGCAAGCTAAAGCCTACTTCAAACACGACTTGGCCAAATTTGAAAAGACTGTAAATGAATCTGTGATAGTGCCTTTAAGTCAAAACCAGTTTGATGCTTTGGTTTCACTGACTTACAACATTGGCTCAGGTGCTTTTAATAATTCAACCTTATTAAAAAAACTGAATAAAGGTGACTATCAAGGCGCTGCTGATCAGTTCCTTGTATGGAACAAAGCGGGTGGAAAAGTCATGACAGGTCTTGTTCGTAGACGTAAAGCTGAAATGGAGTTGTTTAATAAATGACGTATCTATATCTAGCAGCAAAATTCTGGCGAGAATGCATCATTGCAGTTCTCGCTTTTTTATTATTGATCTGTTTGTTTATTCAAAATCATCAAGCTGCTGAAATCAAAGATCAGAAGCGATTACACGCCAACTACATCACTCAGCAACAATTAGCAGCTGAAAAATCCAAAGTTCAAGCTGCTCAACAAGAAAAAGTTTGGGCAGAACAAATCACAAAAGCGGAGCAAAACTACAATGCCAAAATTAAACAAATTGAGTCTGATGCTAGCGATGCTCAGTCCAGTGCTAACAGCTTGTCAAAGCAACTTGCCAGCGCAAAGCAACGTCTGTCCGCAGCTTCCCGCGAAACCAGTGATGAATATTGCGCAACGCTCGGAAACGTATTCGAGCGAAGCATCGAAGAATATACAAAAATGGCAAGATATGCTGATGAACACAGAGCTAATGAAGAAAGATTGAGCGATGCATGGCCGTAAAAGCACTCTAATGAGTGCTATTTTTCCATCAATTATTTTCAAAACTTTTCTTGGACAATCTGAACATCTTTCAATACATGTCTAAAGCGATAAACATAGTCTGATGCTTCATTGTGAGTGTAAAACTTCTTTGCGTACTCAGTGTCTAAAGTCCAGTTGAAGCCTGTTGTGTAACTTTCATTCACGATATTGTATTCATCATCGTAATGCTCGTTTGTGATGTTTTCAAGGGTGAGATATCTATTATTCTTTTTGATGTAGTAGGGCATTAATCACCTGCATTAAACATTTCTACAAGTTCACTTGCATCCGGGTTGTAGTAGACATTAACCAGAACTTCAATTTTTTTATGACCTGTTATTTTGGCCAAAACTTCAACTGGCAATTTCCTAATTTTTACCATTCTAGATATTGCTTCATGCCGAGTATCATGAAAGTGTAAATCTGTAATGTCAGTCATAGATTTTCTTTTCTCCCACATTTGTCGAAATGCATTTTCAGACTGGGGAATTATTTTTTCATTTTTATGCTGAATTATCGATATTAACTCTTTAGCAAAATTAGATAGCGGAACATTGCGCTTTGTGCCATTTTTAGTTTTTGGTAAATGTACATAGCCATCATAAATATCTGATTTTTTCATGTTTAATATTTCACCACGCCGCATCGCTGTTTCAATGGCGAATAAGAACGCCCAGGCTACATAGTGTTCAGAATTTACTGGAACTTTACCAATTTCATAATTAAGTATATTTAATATGCGATCTATCTCTGATCGGGATATGCGCCTATATCTTGATTGCGGTTTAGACGGCTTGCTTATCTTCATCCATGGATTTTCATTAATAATGAAAAGTTCCTTTTGAGCGTAGGTGAACATCGCCGAATAAAGTGATATTTCTTTGAGTACAGTATTTTCAGAAACTTGTTTTAATCTCTTATTTCGCCAGTTTGTAAGTTGCTGCGGGGTGATTTCATAAATAAGAACCCCAGACAAATTGCCCACTTTTTTTTCAAAAGATTTTAACTGTGTTAGATTCCAATTTTTACTATCTGTATGTCGGCCAACATTTTCATAATATTGATTGAATAAGTCCAACCATGTTATTGAGGGTTTTGCTGGTTGGTTTTCTTCGGACCTGCCAGTCTTTAGTTCAAGCAGCTTTATAGTAGCCCAATGCTCACATTCTTTCGCAGTATCTCTAGTGCATGAATACCTAGAGCCATTAAACATAAATTCAATGCGATAAGAGTCTCCGCGCTTTCTGGGTTTTGGTATTTTCATTTGTGGCGTAAATTCTGGCGTAATCTTGGCGAAAATTATGCTTTATTTTTTTTATTTTATACAGCATATAAATCAAGTGCTGCAAACATGACATTAAAAAAGGGCTTACAAGTTGTTGAAAATACTTGTAAACCCTTGTTTTATATTGGTAGGCATATCCAGACTCGAACTGGAGACCTCTACGATGTCAACGTAGCGCTCTAACCAACTGAGCTATACGCCTAAGTGTGAGCAATGATATTCAGTTTTCAGCTGGATGACAAGTTTTTTCTACACGCTTTAATTCAGATGAACAGTCTTTAAGCAATTGCTTGAATTTTATAAAGTCTTCAGGTGTAGATTGTCCAGAAAAGGTTAGTTTTTCATAGGTTTTGATAATTTCATCAAAAGATTCCTGTCGTTCCACATCTTGCGCTAATCTAAACATCCAGCTTTTGAATGTTTCACTTGTTCGTCTTTTGAGAGATTGTGGTAACTTTTTCTGAAATTTTAAAATGTGACGCTCACTTTGAGACATCTGCCTTATATTTGTAAACCAAAGCCACCCAGCAAACAGCACTACCAAAACGATAATAGTGATCATCATGATCAGTGCATAAGTATAAATAGAAAAAAAGCCTAATCGCGATAGAAAACTTTTCTGACGATCTACATCATAACCTACAACTTTACTTTGCCATTGATAACCTAAATAATCACTCCATACTCTCAAGTTTCTAACAAAGTTAAAATTTTGTTTCTTCCAAAAATGACCTGTTTGCTCACCCCAAATATGATCATTTTGCTGTAGATATTGCTGCATGCCCTCATCCACACGCTGAGGTGCAATTGCTGCTGTTGGATCGATACGTTGCCAGTCTCCATTGATATAGACTTCACTCCACGCATGAGCATCAAGTTGTCTCACCTCCCAGCTTTGACCATCAGGTGCCATTTGTCCTCCTTGATAGCCAATTACAACCCGAGCGGGAAGACCAACATAACGCATCAACAGTACAAAGCTTGAAGCATAATGTTCACAAAATCCTTTTCTTGTTTTAAATAAGAATTGATCTGTTCGATTTCCATTTAAAATGCCTGGTGATAGGGTATAAACGAAGTTTTGTTGTCGGTACCACTGTAAAACATTCTTGATATAAATTTCAGGTTGCGCATGACTCTGTTGCCATAGCTGTTCTGCTAAAATTTGAGTTTTGGGTTGGAGTGGAAAATTAAGTTGCTGTGAATGTTGAAGATCAGTTTTAGTATATTGATATTTAAAATCTTTTGGGCCTATCCAAACCAGATGAATAGGTTGATTGCTTTGAGCCATTCGACGTGCTTTTATACTGCCATCCGCATACATTTGATAAGTTGGCTCAGCAGGGATAGAGTGCTCCAGTGACATGATCCATGTTTGTTGAGGTTCAGCCGATAAATATTGATAATCAATGGCTTTTGAATGTTCGATATCATGATGAATAGGTTTTTGATTGATCGTGTTATTTGTCCAAGTTGCACCATCGTAGTCATCCAGTACCATCGCTCTCCAATACATATCTTGTCGTTGTGGGAGTTGATTGAGATGACCAAGAATCCGAAAAGCCAATGCTGAGGATTGTGATAATTGTGCAATATCTCCCGGAGACATACGATCACTCATTCCTGTTACAGCTTGACCAGATGCAATAGGAACTCGCCAAAGTGGGGGGAGGCGTGGGAAGAAAATAAAAAGCACAATAAAAAAAGGAATTGCGGTTATTAAGAATTTTGTCACATGTTTTAAATCGCTTTTTATTGATATTTTTTTATTGTGTTGCGATAAAAATTTTGTGATCTGAATCCGATATAAGCCGATAAAACAAAAAATTAAGCAAAAAAGTACTGCACATGTCATTACAAAAGACTGACTAAGTAAAAATAAACTCGCACTAACAAACAATCCAAAGTTAAAAGAAATTAATAAATCTCTAATATTTTTACTTTCCAAACACTTTGCAAATAAACATGTACTAAGTAATGCGACGCCAGCTTCTACACCCCAAAAACTTTTAAATTTTATATAAATCGCGGCAAGACAGCTTAAGACGAATATCCCTAATAAGCTTTTAGAAATTGGTGTAATGTTACTTTGTGAATACCGCCAAATCATGGTGACAAGCATGACACCCCATACACTGAGCAAAGTGAAGGGCATGTAAACCAATTGCGCGATAAAAATCAGTACCAATAATGGGATCAGACAAAAATAAACAACAGAGGTCATGATGTTAGGTTTTGAATTATAGGATGAAACAACATTTTTAGTGATCTCTTATACTGTGTTTTTACTATACCATTTCAAATGTATATTTAAACAATAAGGTCAAAGATGTTGGCATGCTCTTTTAATCCCTCATCTTGCAATAGAATAGCCTGATGTCCTAAGTCGTTATCAATCCATAATGCTTTTAAAATTTTAGAGATAAAAAAAGACCTTTCATATATGAAAGGTCTTTTTTTTCATATTGAATGATTAAGCTTCTATAGCTTGAACAGCAATTTTTTTGGCAGGATCCACTTTACGACGAACTGCTGGTACAGGTTCACCATAATACTGACGATCTGCAAAATAGCTTGAACGTACCATGGGTGCAGACCAGATATTTCTAAAGCCAAGTTTTCGCCCATGCTCTGCATAACGCTCAAATTCCTCTGGCGTCACAAAACGGTCAATGGGTGCGTGTTGTTTAGAAGGCTGTAAATATTGACCAATAGTGACATAGTCAACATCATGTGCGCGTAGATCATTCAATAAAGAAATGACTTCTTCTTCAGTTTCACCAATACCCACCATCAAACCACATTTGGTTGGAATGTCAGGACAGTATTCCTTAAACATTTTGAGCAGGTTTAAAGAGTGTTGATAATCTGAACCTGGGCGCATGGCCTTATAAAGACGTGGTACCGTTTCAATATTGTGGTTAAACACATCCGGTGGACACTCGGTCATGATGCGTAGCGCAATATCCATACGTCCACGAAAATCAGGGACTAAAATTTCTAATAAGGTGTTTGGACTCAAAGCCCGTGCTTCTTTGATACAATCGACGAAATGCTGTGCACCTCCATCACGTAGATCATCACGATCTACCGAAGTAATCACTGCATATTTTAGTTTTAAATTTGCAATCGTTTCCGCCATGTGACGCGGTTCATCTGCATCCAATGCATTTGGACGACCATGTGCTACATCACAAAATGGACAGCGACGAGTACAAATATCGCCCATAATCATAAAAGTGGCAGTACCACCACCAAAGCATTCTGGTAGATTCGGACAAGCAGCTTCTTCACAAACGGTATGCAATTTTTGCGAACGAAGCGTGGTTTTGATACGTTGCACCTCTTCAGGCGCGGTCATTTTTACGCGGATCCAGTCAGGCTTGCGCGGGACTTCAACCGTTGGGACAACTTTTACAGGAATTCGAGCAACTTTTTCTGCGCCACGTAACTTTACGCCCTGTTCTGGTTTACGGTTTTCAGACATAGTCAACTGTTCCACTGTGATTCGAGAGGATTTCATTTGACTATTATAACGGACTTAGCCGTAAATTGGGCAAATTCACTATTCATTTAAAAAATGTCGTTATGCAAAGATATTGACTTGAGAAATACATTATTGCACAGCATATTAGCTATAGTTTGTTATAAAATAGCAGCATAATTAGATTGCACAGGAGCTTTAAATGCCACGTAAGAAAGAGGTCATTAGTGGGAATTTCGTTAGATATGATGCGGTAGTTCTCGGTTCAGGACCTGCGGGCGAAGGCGCGGCAATGAAGCTTGCAAAAGCGGGTAAGCGAGTTGCAATAGTGGATATTCGAGAGCAACTTGGAGGTAACTGTACCCATGTTGGTACGATTCCAAGTAAGGCACTTCGTCAAACTGTTTCTAGTATTATCCGTTATCAACGTGATCCAATGTTTCAAAAAGTCGGTGAATGGAAAAAATTCACCATGAAACAAGTGTTAAGTCACGCGCATCGCGTGATCCAACAACAAGTTGCGACGCATACACGGTTCTATGATCGTAATAATATCGATGTATTTCATGGGCGCGCGTATATTCAGGATAAAAATACAGTCATCGTTTTTAATCCAGAAGGTGTGAAGGAAACGATTGTATTTGATCAATTAGTCATCGCGACGGGAAGTCGTCCGTACCAGCCACAAGGTTTAGATTTTAAACATCCACGTGTGTTTGATTCAGATAAAATTCTGGATCTGGATTTCACTATTCAAAAAATCATCATTTATGGCGCTGGGGTGATTGGCTGTGAATACGCTTCTATTTTTATTGGTTTAAATCATAAAGTTGATCTGATTAATACACAGCACAAATTACTGAGTTATCTGGATGATGAAATTGCAGATGCTTTGTCTTATCACTTGCGTGAACAGGGCGTATTAATTCGTCACAATGAGCAAATTGATCATTTGGAAACACATGATGATTATGTTGTCTTACATTTGCAAAGTGGTAAGAAAATTAAAGCCGATGCGATTCTTTGGTGTAATGGACGTTCAGGAAATACCGATGGCTTAGGGCTTGAAAATGTAGGTGTAACACCAAATAGTCGTGGTCAACTTGCAGTGAACGAAAAGTACCAAACTGAAGCTGAAAATATTTATGCTGCTGGTGATGTCGTGGGTTGGCCTTCGCTGGCTTCAGCAGCGTATGACCAGGGGCGATGTGCTGGTGCAAATATGAGCGGTGAGGAAAATGTTAAACCTGTAACCGATATTCCAACAGGAATTTATACGATTCCAGAAATCTCATGTTTTGGAAAAACAGAGCAGCAATTGACAGAAGAAAAAATTCCTTATGAAGTGGGACAGTCTTCCTTCCGTCATTTGGCACGCGCACAAATTACTGGCGATACTGTGGGTGAACTTAAAATTTTATTCCATCGAGATACGTTGGAAATTTTAGGGATTCACTGTTTTGGAAATAATGCATCTGAAATTATCCACATTGGACAGGCGGTGATGCAAAGTCCAAATAATTCGATGAAGTATTTTATGGAAACGACATTTAACTATCCAACGATGGCGGAAGCTTATCGTGTTGCAGCTTTGAATGGTTTAAATCGACTTTTCTAAGTTCAAGATTTTATAAATTATTGAGATGCGAATAAAAAATTAAGCCCGTCACTTGACGGGCTTTTTGCGATGACCTTTGATTATTTTTGTTTTGTGTTTTTCTTTTTATTAAAACAGAGATATTTGATAGTTTTATGACAGTTTAAAAAGGACGACTACCTGCAAGACTAATTCTTTTTAATAAACGTCTTTGATCGGCTGGGAAGGGTTCTCTGGCATGTAAAGTCACTTGGTTATCCCAAAAGACAATATCTCCTGTTTCCCATTGATGCTGATAACGAAATTCTGGTTTTTCTAAATGTTGGCGCAATTTAGCGATGAGTCTTGCTCCAGCCAAATCATCATAATTGACTAGCTCAACTTCACTCTTTGTGTTTAACCATAATGCTTTTTGCCCAGTTTCAGGGTGTATACGAACCAGTGGATGCGGATAAGCATGTCCTAAAATGGGTTGATCCTTAAAGCGGTACAATGGGCTATTACTATAGTTGCCCGAACCTTTATTGCTTTGTGCACGAACAAAAGGATTGTAAGTAATCAACTGTAATGGGTCGATATGGGTTTTAGTTACTTCATCCAAAGCATCGTAAGCCGCAATAGTATTCACCCATGAGGTTTTTCCGCCATCTTTAGGCAACTCAATTGCATAGAGTAAAGAGCCAAAGGATGGAAGTGGGGTCCACTGATGATCGGCATGTGGGGCAAGTTCGCCGTGACCCGTATAATCCCCCTGACCAACCGCATTGGAGACAGGAACGACATCAGGGGGTACACCTGTTTCCAGATCATAGCCCAGCACTGGATTGTCTTTATTTGGACGGAAAATTGAGCCGAAATAACTCGCAAATGCTAAAAACTGTAAATCGTCTATGTTTTGATCTTTAAAAATTAAGACCAGATGATCGGCAAGGGCTTTTTTTAATCTAAAAATAGTTTCACCAGACTGAGCCTTTCTAGCATCTAGCCCTATAACCACTGCACCAAGTACGTGGTTGTCTAAAATATTAATTTGAATGTCATGTGTTTGTTGAAAATAATCAGGTTGATGCCAACGTGGTGCATCATGAATCGCTTGTGAAAGTTGACTGAGGCTGCTCATCAAAAATAGCTCTTGTGATTTTGAATCATCTGAGCATAAAGAAAGTATGAGTGAATATTGAAATGAGAAAAAAAGCAAAGCTTATGATAATCTGTTTTTTCAAACTATCTCTTTGATTTATATATTTTTAGGTGTTTTTGATAAATAAAGCTTTAATTTTAATGAGGGCAAAATGCTTGGGAGCAGGTGCACGTCCAACAGCAGAAAGTAAGACTAAAAAAGAAGTTGCACATAGCGCCATTCCCCAAATTAGTTCTAAGCTGAGATTAAGTGATAATCCCGTCGAACTTAAAGTCATCAATACTCAGCCAAGCGTATAAAAAAACCCGCCAGATGCAATTACTTTCTGGCTGCCGTTAAAAAAGCAGCCGAAGCTGCTTTGAATAAGAGAGATGATTAAAAACGATAACCTACACCGAGATAAGTAATCACAGGGTCAATATCAATTTTGGTTTTGGCATTAATTAATTCTTTTCCAGTATTGTTATCGGTCACTGTGATTTTCGCGTCATTGTTCATTTTGGAATAAGACACTGATCCGACAGCAAACCAGTTTTCATTGAAGTCATAGGTTGCGCCTACTGTAGCAATCGGAGCAAAAGTATCGGTTGCTTTGACTTTCACGCGTGGATCAGCAGAAGAAGTTTTTCCATCTAAAGCAGCACCTGCCTGTCCATCATGAATATTCTGAATCATGTGACCCGCTTTAACTAAGTCTGATTCAATACCAGAATTGAGTTTGACATTGTCAAAATAAGCATACATCACACCGACACCGACATAAGGGCGAAACTTATTTACACCCGTTTTACCAAATTGATAATGTAATTCGGCAGCAGGGAGCCATGCTCGTACTGATGCTGCTTTATCGCCCTGAGTTAAATCGGTAATGTGAATATCTTTTTTGAGATCAAGTGATCCTAAAGGAGTATCTGCTGATCCTGATAAAGGAGCATAAATATCGCCTTTACCTTTAATATCAACTTTAGGTGGGATTCCTGCTTTAATTTCTAGTGAAACATTGTCAGTGAAATTATAGTTAAACATCATCCCAACTGTATCAACATCATCAGCTTCAAGACCAGTGCCAGCTGCTTGCCAGTTTGATAAACCATTTACAGTGGCTGTTCCTGATAACCCTCCCGGTAAAGTCTCCAACGGTAGGAGCTGAAGTGCTCCATAAAGTAGGGGATTTGAATCTTTTACTGCTGCATCAAGCACCGCATCTTTTGAGACGTCACCGACTTTAGCAGTTGTTCCTTCAGCAACGCTTGTATTGATATTAACAGGGTTTGCTTTGCCTTGTGGCATGGCATGTAACCAACCAATCGAGGCGGAAAAACGCTTAAAGCCATCGCCATCCTTAAAACTAAAATAAGGTGAGTCGGCATAAGATAAAGTAGGTAGTACAATAAGACTCGTCGCTATTCCTAGCAAAGACTTTTTCATGAGGGGACTCCATGTCCAATGAACGTTTGTAGATAATTTTTATGCGCCCACCATAACGTTTTTTTATTTTTTACAATGTTCAAAAAAAATTATTAAATGTAATGAAAATGAAATACTAGGTATGTTTTTTGAAAATATGCATAATAAATAATGTAAAAGCATACAAAAAAGGCCACAAAAATGTAGCCTTTATGTAGAAAGGATGGAGATTTAACTATTTTTGAAAACGTGATAAGTCTTCTTCTGGACGTGCCGTTAAAACTTCAAGACCAGTTTCTGTCACCAAAATGGTATGCTCATATTGTGCTGATAATTTATGGTCTTTGGTGACCACCGTCCATTTATCACCGAGCAGTTTGGTTTGCCAAACACCCGCATTGACCATGGGTTCAATGGTAAAGGTCATGCCTGCTTCAAGTTGCATCCCAGTATTCTTTTGACCATAGTGCAATACTTGTGGTTCATCATGAAAGACGGTTCCGATACCATGTCCACAATATTCACGAACAACACTAAAGCGCTCAGATTCCACATATTTTTGAATGGCATAACCAATATCACCGATATAAGAGCCTGCACGAACCGTTTCCATCCCACGATACATGGCTTCTTGTGCAACCTTGCATAAACGGTTGGCTAAAATAGAAGTTTCACCACCGACAATATACATCATATTGGTATCGCCGTGATAACCATCTTTAATCACGGTCACATCAATATTTAAAATATCACCATGTTTTAATACTTTGTTTTCCGAGGGAATACCGTGACAAACCACGTGATTGACAGAGGTACAAATCACATGCTGAAACGCAGGACGACCTGGCGCTGCACCATACCCTAAACATGCAGGAATCGCGTTTTGCACATTGACGATATAATCATGACAAATCGTATCTAGTTCAAGCGTTGTGACACCCGGCACAATATGCGGTTTAATCATGTCCAACACTTCAGCCGCCAGTTTGCCTGCAATACGCATTTTTTCAATTTCATCAGGAGTTTTAATTAATCGGCGAGGGGCTGTATAAGTACTATTCATGATCTCTAAAAACTTTTGGTAATTTGTAGGTGTCTATGGTATAAATAGCCGCCCATTTTATCAAATGCTTTTCGTGAATATTGTTTACGAATAATTTTGATGTCATGGAAAAATCCGCACATATGTCGTCACGTTACTCTGGGTGCCTTTTATAAGGTGGAGAATGCTGGACATATGGAGGCCTAACCCAATTTTAAGGTAAAGAAAAATGGCAGATTACAACGTAAGTATGCGCGACCTTCTTCAAGCTGGCGCGCACTTTGGTCACCAAACTCGTTTCTGGAACCCAAAAATGCGTCAATACATTTTTGGCGCGCGTAACAAAATTCACATCATCAACCTTGAGCATACTGTTCCTGCGTTAAATGATGCTTTGAACTTTGCTAACCAGTTAGCAAGCAAAAAGAACAAAGTTTTGTTCGTTGGTACAAAACGTGCTGCTTCAAACATCATCCGTGAACAAGCTCAACGCGCTGGTCAACCATATGTAGATCACCGTTGGTTAGGTGGTATGTTGACGAACTGGAAAACACTTCGCCAATCTATCAACCGTTTAAAAGACCTTCAAACTCAATCTCAAGATGGTACTTTCGCTAAGCTGACTAAGCGTGAAGCGTTAGAACGTACTCGTGAGATGGAAAAACTTGAGCGTTCTTTAGGCGGCGTTAAAAACATGGGTGGTTTACCTGACGCATTATTTGTCATTGACGTTGACCACGAAGCAATTGCAATTAAAGAAGCTAAAAACTTAGGTATTCCAGTTATTGGTATCGTTGATACAAACTCAAATCCAGACAATGTTGATTACATCATTCCTGGTAACGACGATGCGATCCGTGCAGTAACTTTGTATGCTTCTGCTATGGCAAATGCAATTCTTGCTGGTAAAGAATACGCTCAAACTCAAGCGAATGCACAAGCAAAAGGCGAAGAAGCTGCGAAAGAAGTAGCTCCTGAGGCTTAATGCGTTTTGACGCAGGCTTGTCATTTTTGCGACATGTAATGGTGGCAAATTAAAGCGTCGAAAAGCAAACGGCCCGGGTTTTACTTTGGGCCGTTTTTGTTGAACAGATTTATTTTCTACCGATTTAGGAGAACAACATGACTGCAATTACTGCAAGCATGGTAAAAGAATTACGTGACCGTACTGGTCTTGCAATGATGGAATGCAAAAAAGCTTTAACAGAAGCGAACGGTGACATTGAGCTTGCGATCGACAACCTTCGTAAATCTGGTCAAGCAAAAGCTGCTAAAAAAGCAGGTAACATTGCAGCTGACGGTGCGATCACAATCGTTCAAAATGGTAACAAAGCAGTATTGCTTGAAGTAAACTGTCAAACTGACTTCGTTGCAAAAGACGAAAACTTTGCTAACTTCTCTAATGCAGTTGCTCAAGCAGTTTTGGCTTCAGGTGAAACTGATCCAGCTAAAATTGCAGAATTAAAACTAGCTGATGGACAAACTGTTGAAGAAGCTCGTATCGCGCTTGTTCAAAAAATTGGTGAAAACATTCAAGTTCGCCGTGCTAAAATTGTTACTGGTGAAGCATTGGCTGTTTACAAACATGGTCTTCGTATCGGTGTTGTTGTATCTTATGCTGGTGATGCTGAAACTGGTAAAGGTATTGCAATGCACGTTGCTGCTTTCAATCCAGTTGCTGTTAATGCTGAAGCTGTTAATGCTGATCTTATCGCGAAAGAGAAAGAAATTGCTGAAGCAAAAGCAATTGAATCTGGTAAGCCTGCAAATATCGTTGAAAAAATGGTATCTGGTTCAGTTGAAAAATTCCTTAATGAAGTTGCACTTGACCGTCAAATGTATGTAATTGACAATGATAAGAAAGTTGCTGATGTATTAAAAGCAACTGGTACTAATGTTGTTGAATTTGTACGTTTCGAAGTGGGTGAAGGTATTGAGAAAAAAGCAGAAATGAGCTTCGCTGAAGAAGTTGCTGCTGCTCAAGCCGCTGCAAAATAATTTTATTTTGCCAAAAAAAGCCCCGTTCGGGGCTTTTTTTATATCTACTAGATGATGTGTAAGCAAGAGGATGAAAACAACAATGAGGAAAAAACAAAACTATTTACTGATCGCTATCATTGCATTTATCGCGGGTTATTATGCTTATTCCTTTGTAGAACCGAATTCAAGATTAAATAATGACGTTGTCCACCATGAAATGCAAAATCAAGTGGTGCTCGGTCAGAATAAAGATAACCAAACTCAAGCACAACAAGGTTTGCAAGCTATTTCAGATGCTTTTGCACAGCATAGAAGTCATGTTCAGGTGCAGACGAGCGGTAAAGTTAAAGTAGTTTTAGCTGATGATCATGAGGGATCTCGTCATCAAAAATTTATTCTGAGTTTAGCCAATGGTTTAACTGTTTTAGTTGCACATAATATTGACCTTGCACCACGTATTGAACATTTGAAAAAAGGCGATACAGTTGAGTTTAATGGTGAATATGAATACAACCCAAAGGGTGGAGTCATTCATTGGACGCATCGTGATCCCCATGGCACTCATGAAAATGGCTGGTTAAAGCATAATGGACAAACTTATCAATAAGTGTTTACTGTTTAGGTATAGAGTAAAATCCCAAGGAAATCAAATAACGGTGATTTGTGATTCATAGCAATTTTATTCTAGACAACCTGTATTTGCATGCTAAGGTTGCGTGTAGATCAGAATGAGGCGAAATATGCAGCAAGAACAAGCCAACTATTTACATGTTCGTGAATTGGGAGGCTTAGAATTACTAAAGGCACATTATCATCAGACACAATTTTCCAAACATGTACATGAAGGCTATTGTATTGGTGTGATTGAAGATGGTGCACAGTCTTTTTTTAGGACAGGTGAACTGCACATCGCGCCTAAAGGTGATATTATTTTGGTGAATGCCGATGAAATTCATACAGGTTCATCTGCTGTGGAGTCGGGTTGGCGTTATCGCGCGATTTATCCAACCCCTGAAATGTTGAGTGAAATTGGTAGAGATGTTTTTCTGGATCGACATGGAGCGCCGTGGTTTCCGCAAGCTGTTGTACGCGATGAAGGATTGGCTCAGCAATTGTGTTTACTTTTTGATTTGCTTGAGCAAAAAGATAATATTTTGCTGAAAGAAAGTATGTATTTGTCTACTTTGAGATTCCTTATGTCGCGTTACGGACAATCTCAGCGTAATTTGGTTAATGTACCGGAAGCGCAACGAAAAATATTGATGATTAAGGAGTTATTAGCAAGTACTCCTGAAAATAATTATAGTTTAACTGAATTAGCGAATTTAGCAGGTCTGAGTGCATGGCATTTCTTGCGCCAATTTAAAAGATACGTAGGATTGCCACCTCATGGTTGGTTGGTTCAAGTACGCTTACATAAAGTCAAACAGATGCTTAAAAATGAACATTCGATTGCTACTGTTGCAACAATTTGTGGTTTTTCTGATCAAAGTCACTTAAATCGACATTTTAAAAAGGCGATGGGTGTAACGCCAGCTCAGTATATTGCCAATCTAGGATACTCAAATTCAGTTAATCTCTCTGAATAGCAATTTTATTCAAGGCAACAACTTTAAAATCATCCATAATTTATATTTATTCACTTTCAAATTAAAATTTGGATGAGTATTCAATAATGTCTGTAGCTGATTCTTCATCTTTTAGGATGCGTCCTTTTTTTCAAGGCGTTATGGCAATTATGCCGCTTTCCATAGCTGTTATTCCGTGGGGAATTCTTGCGGGTTCTATGGCGGTGAATGCCGGTTTATCTTTTGCTCAAGCGTTCGCCATGTCATCGATCGTATTTGCAGGGGCGGCCCAGTTAGTGAGTTTGAGTCTTGTGATGGAGGGGGCCTCTACACTGACTATTCTCATTACTATATTTTTTCTAACCTCTCAGCATTTTATTTATGCGTTGACCTTTAGAAATAATATTTCAGTGTTGCCCGTCAAACAGCGACTTCCTCTTGGGTTTTTACTAACCGATGAACTATTTGCGGTAAGTTTGTCGCCAGAAAAACGTCATCCAGATTATATGTTGGGTGCGGGGCTCTGTTTTTACCTGTTTTGGGTGGTATTTAGCTTTGTTGGAATTTTGCTTGCACATATGGTTCCAAACTTGGTGAATTATCATCTGGATTTTTCAATTGTGGCAATTTTTGTGGCAATGGTTATTCCATTAATTAAAAACTTCCAAGTTGTATCGGCGGTATTGGTGACCTGTTTGAGTGGTTTTATTTTGCGAATGTATCAGGTAGAAGGTGCAATTTTGATTTCAGGTTTAATGGGAATGGTGACTGCTGTTTATCTGGAGCGCTTCGCAGAGGAGAGCAAAGAATGACATGGCTCATGATCTGTGCATTAGCTGCTATCGTATTTTTTAATCGTTATATCTTTTTATCGCCAAATATTCATATTCGATTACCAACCTTTATTGAACGAATGTTGAAATATTCAGCACCATGTTTGTTGACTGCGATTTGTTTGCCAATTGTATTTTTTGAGGGTAATCAAATTAGAGCGCTTCCGACAAATGCTTATCTATACGCAGCTATTTTGTGTGTGGTATTAGCCTATTTGCGCGTGAAAATTATCTATAATGTCATCATTAGTTTACTGTTCTTTTATATATTAAATTTCATGTTTCATAAGCTTTAGACGAAATCAGTCTAAAGCTTATAAGTCAATTTATGAACTGGATAAACGTAGCTGACGACTTTTCCAGTTTGGAAACACTTTTGCGAGATAAGCGTCCATACACCAGACTGGTCCAATAAGTAAAAATTGTAAATCCTTGAAAAAAGATGGTTTTTTTCCTTCAACTTTATGGCCATAAAACTGACCAATCCAAGCAACGATAAATACACCAATATAGAATCCGACCCCTACTGGAAGAATGTAAATTAACCATGCCATGATTGTAATCAATACCGTCATTGCAATAGCGAGTACCAGATCAAGTCGTGCATAAAAAACTAAGGTAAGTACTAACAAGAGTGCAGTGAGTAAAGCACTAAAATGGGCAACGATACCAATAATCGAAAAAAGGATAGCGGGAACACAGGCCCAGTGAATGGCTTTGTTGGTTTTATTTTGATGGCTATCGCTGTATTCATCAAACCATTCGGTGATTGTTTTCATGATGCACTCCATGCATGGTAAAAACGGACTTCATTTTGAATATAAACCAGAATTTTGAATGCGTCAAAGATCATATTGAATATGCCAGTCATCTTGTTGAATTGAACGCGCAAAATCATGCAATTTTAAAGAAAAATACGACACACCGTAAAATTGCTCAAAATATTTGACGTATTAGTGTCTTTAAAACGCGTATAAACGTAATTTTTGACAAAAACAATGCTTAGGTAGCTTATTTAAAATAAAGTGGCTCTAATCGCAAATGGTGAGCAAGTAGCAAAGCAAAATTAAATATAAAAATAATCTGTACAAAAAACGCCAAAATTAAACGTTGAGAGAAAACAAAAGCAATGCTTGTCGAGATAATTTTCATTTAAGAAAATGAAAAAAAGAGCCGCATGAAGCGGCTCTATAAAAGCAGTGAATAGGAGTGCTAGGGATTAAGAGTTTGGACCATCAACACGTTCAATGCTGACTTTAGCAGTACCTGCACTGGTAATGCCGATACGTTTTGCTGCGCCATAAGATAAATCAAGGACACGATTACCATGGAAAGGACCACGATCGTTGACTTTTACAACAACGCTTTTACCATTGTCTTTATTGGTGACTCGAATGTAACAGTTTAACGGCAAGCTACGATGAGCAGCAGTTAACTCATTCATATCGAATGTGTCTCCACTAGCTGTTTTACGGCCGTGAAACTGACGACCATACCAAGATGCCACACCTGTTTGCGTAAATTTACGAACAGTGTTTGATGCCACCGTATTTAATTTTTCAATCACTGAAGGCTCATCTTCAGGAACTTCAATTTTTGCTGCAATGGTTTGACGACGAATTTTGTCACCAGAACTTTCGGTGATTGAAAGACTATTCAAGTTTGAAAAATGCGAATTAAAACTTTGAGACTGTTTGTTTAGCACACGTGCTGCAAGGCTTGAACTTTCAGTATCATTTGAAAGAGTGCTTGCTGGCATCATTTCAGCCTGTGACTGTGTAACTGTCAGTCCGACTGTAAGCGCTAAGACATATTTTAGCGAAAACTGCATTACTTAAACTCCTACAGACACTAAGAACGCTTTTTAATTCAGGCGGATTCCTAAAATTTAAAGCGAAAAGTGTCTAAATTATTCACTTTTGCAATTGCTTTATGGTGGGGGATGATATTCAGCGCGCAATCAAAGTGTCTAGTCTTTGCTAGAAAAAAGTTACAAAAAGGACAAAAACTCACAAAAAATGGTTAATAAATAATCAATATTGTAACAAATTATTTAAAATGCGTTTTTTGTGAGCATTTGTTCAAATTTTTTTATTGACTTTTGTATTTTATTTAAAAATTAGTGTTAACGGCTTGCAACTTCAGTACCCAATAACCACACGGCAGTCGCATACATTCTGCTTCGATTATAGGTTGTGATCACTTGGAAATTTGGGTAAGTAATATAGTACATAGGCCCATAATTTTCTTGAAGTTGAATAACATTTACAAGATCTAGATTATCGATTTTGATAATCGGATTAAGTGGGGTTACTCCCTGATCTTTCAATGTGCCATAGGGAACAGGTTGGGTAAGATCTTTTGCAATCACACTGTCGGGATTTGAACCCGTATAACGTGCTGCAAATCCGATCGGTCGGTTACGTTGCCAGCCATTTTGAGCCAGATAATTTGCAATAGAGGCAATTGCATCTTCTGCGGAATTTCTTAAATCAATATGTCCGCTACCATCGTAATCCACACCATACTTGGTAATATTGCTTGGCATAAATTGTGGATAGCCAATCGCACCAGCATAGGAACCCACAATACTATTGGTTGGATAGCCTTCTTTATAAGTCCATGCAAGCAACGAGCTTAGTTCATCACCAAAATACTCAGCACGACGTGGATATCCAAATGCCAGTGTCGCCAGCGCATCTCGGGTGATGAAGGAGCCTTTATTAGCGCCGTAACCCGTTTCAACCCCTAAAATGCCTAAAATAACAGACTGAGGGACGCCAAATTGCTGTTCAGCTCGATTGAGGACATCTGCATACTGATTTTTAAAGCGTACACCGCGCTGAATCGTTCCTTCACTGAGAAACATTGCTTTATAGTCATACCACGGTTTACTTTCACCAGGGCGGGTCATAATGGTTAGAATGTTGGGTAAGTTTCGCGCACCATTCATCGCACTATCAATTTGCTCGGCACTTAAACCATATTTGGACATAGTTTTTTGTTTAAATGCGGCATAATTGGGATCATTTATAAATTCATTGGCTTCAGCACAAACTGCTGCGGCAACAAAACCGCTAAAAAGACAAAATTGTTTTAATGGTTTTTTCAATACCAGTTTCAACATGATTTAAAGTTTTCCTAATGATAGAGTGACCCATCAACGATGAGTATGAATGGACATAACCAGTCCAAAAGTTGCCATTAAGGTAATAATTGCCGTTCCGCCATAGCTCATAAAAGGTAAAGGCACACCGACTACAGGTAAAATACCACTGACCATGCCTGCATTTACAAATACATAAACAAAAAAGGACAAACCTAATGCACCAGCAACCAAACGTCCATAGTTATGAAAGCAGTTCATGCCGATCTGAAAAGTTCTAAAAATAATCGCAAAATAAAGCAGGATTAAAATGGTCACACCAATGAGACCAAATTCTTCTGAAAATGCCGCGATAATAAAGTCAGTATGACCTTCGGGTAAGAAGTGTAAATGTGATTGAGTACCTTCAAGAAAACCTTTTCCTGAAAAACCACCAGAACCGATGGCTGTTTTAGACTGGATAATATTCCAGCCTGTACCTAGAGCATCCGCTTCAGGGTTAAGTAAAGTGAGTACGCGCTGTCTTTGGTAGTCATGCAGTAAAAATTCCCATGCAATTGGAATCACAATGCCTGCACCAATCAGCGCAGCCCCAATCATTTTCCAAGATAATCCACTCAGAAAGAGTACAAACATACCACTGGCTAAAATGAGCACAGAAGTTCCCAAATCAGGCTGTTCAGCGATTAGCAGGAAAGGGATACCAATCAAGACCAAAGAGATGACAACATTCATAAAACTTGGGGGCAGCGGTTTGCGTGATAAAAACCATGCAATCATCATGGGCATGCCAATTTTCATAAATTCACTGGGCTGTACGCTTCCAAATCCTGGAATATCAATCCAGCGTTTTGCACCCATGCGAATTTCGCCAAATACCATGACGCAGATCAGTGACAAAACCCCAAACGCATAAAAATACGGTGAAAAGGCTTGATAAACTTTGGGTGGGATCTGAGCCAAAGTGATCATCACGGCAAATCCAATGCCAAAACTCATGGCTTGCTTGGTGACCAGCCCAACATCCTGTGCAGATGCGCTATATAAAACGGTCAACCCCAGACAGGCGTTGAGAATTAAAAAAGTACATAGCCAAGGGTCAATATGTAATTTTTGAAAGCGTGAAGGTTGCATGGCTGTGCTTAGGCCATCACGTGGTGCTTGACGTAAAAATTTGTATTGAGAACTTGGAGACATGCGATTTTATACAGGGTCAATCAATGCTTGGCGCATGCTAACATAACTGCTGTTTTAGGCAATGTATATCCATATTTTGCAATAAAAAAACCCGACTTTTGTCGAGTTTTCGATGAAGCTTATATTTATTGATCGATCAATTGAAAAATAATGTGTCGTGATATTCTGCCAAAGCTGTCACTTCTTCTTTATGTAGATGAGGAATAAGCTTATCGATAGCAATATGCACGGCCTTTGACACTGCTGCTGCGCCAATATCGGCACCTTTACGCTTGATCATACCCAAGTCTAGGGTTTTATTGAAATCAATCATGAAGTGACGAATAGTGGCATCAGCAAATTGTTTGTATTGCTCAGACAATACGCGACGATCGACCTCGTTTCCTGCTTTGATTTCAGCGAAACTATTTTTAAGATTGGTCACCAATGTCGGATCGAGATCTTCACCGACACGGTAACGACCTTCTGGATCTTTATGCAGGCTGCGTTCGGAGAACTCAATCGATTGTTTGACCACATCATTTGGTGCTTTACTTAATAGTTGTTTCAGTAAAACAGCAACTGTTGATTTGACATAGCCTGCCAGTTTTTCGGCTGTTTCACGCTTATCACTTTCAGGAAAACGACGGACTAGCTCAAGCAAAATTGCATCCAGAATTTCATCATTGATTTGTAAAGCAACTTCATCACGTAGAGGATAAAGCGGTTCACTTGAATTTTTTTTCTGAATGCCAGTTTGAATATTGTTGAGCAATGATTCAGACGGGATAAAACCAAAAAATGGCATATAAGTTCCTCAATTATTCGTTTTATTGTCGAGCCAATCGGATAGGGTTTGGCATCCATGACAAATCCGATACACGACATGGATTAATGTCCAGTCCTCCACGACGTGTATATGTTGCATATACCATCAGCTTTTCGGGTTGCAGGTGAGTCCAGATATCGGCAAACATCTGTTCTACACATTGCTCGTGAAAGCCATTGTGCTGACGGTAGGAGATAATATACGCCAAAATACTACGATAACAAGGCTTAAGTCCTTGAAAACGTATAAATACCGTGCCCCAATCGGGTTGTCCTGTCACAGGACAATTACTACGCAACAAATGTGAAAATAGTGTGACATCCACATGCTCTTGCTGCATTGTATCCTGTTGCAAAAGTCCTGCATTTGGATGATTTTCCAAATGATGAGGAATTAACTCATCGATACAGATACCTTGAGGTTTGGTAATTTCTAGCGCATCTACATCAAACAATTCAAGCGTTACTTTTGCATTGGCAGCTTGGCTTAAATCTTGTTCTACAAGGTCAATTAAATCTTGTTTTGAATCGAGCCGATGAAAGTTTAAACTATTAAAATAAAGTTTGAGCGATTTAGACTCGATTAAATTGGTTGAAGTCGCGGGGAGTGTAATACGTCCAATCGCAACCTGTGGGATACCTACAGCATTCAACCATGACAATTCAAACACATGCCACCAGTCTAAACCCTGAGTAATGCCTTTTAAATCCGCATAATTTTCACGTGAAAGGGCACGGGCAATTGGAAATAAAACACTGGGCTGGTATTCAGTAGGATATTCAGTTTCTTTACCCAATAAAGATTGTTCAACACTCATTCACGCATTCCTGAACCACGAGCTAATAAATAGTAAGCAACCGCGTATAAAACGGCACAGCAAATAGTAACGATGATTAGGGAAAGCGTCACATTGACATCACTTTGCCCTAAAATTCCGTAACGAAAGGCATTGACCATATAAACGATTGGATTAATTAATGATAAATTTTGCCAAAATGGAGCCAAAGCACTAATCGCATAAAAGACACCGCCTAAATAAGTGAGCGGAGTAAGTACGAAAGTAGGGATAATGGAAATATCATCAAAGGACTTGGCATAAACGGCATTAATAAAGCCACCAAGCGAGAATAAAAATGCGGTCACTAAAACGGTATATATCGTCACAAACCAATTATGGATATAAAGGTCAGTAAAAAACAAACTCATGATGGTCACGATAATGCCAACTAAGACGCCACGGCACACCCCACCAATCACATAGCCCCATAAAATAAGATGTAATGGAACAGGACTCATGATCAGTTCTTCAATACTTTTTTGAAATTTAGCACTAAAAAAACTGGAAGAGACGTTGGCATAACTATTGGTAATGATGGCCATCATAATCAAACCAGGAACGATAAATTGCATATAGCTGAAGCCAGCCATTTGTCCCACCCGCGAACCAACGAGGTTACCAAAAATAATGAAGTACAAACTCATGGTAATCGCAGGTGGTAACAGGGTCTGAGGCCAAATTCGCATGAAACGACGAATTTCTTTACGAACCAGTGTCCAGAGTGCGGTTTGTAATTGGGTAAAATTCATGATGCTGCTCCCTGAAGATTCTTTTCGACCATTTTGACAAAGAGTTCTTCAAGGCGATTAGATTTGTTACGCATGCTACGAACAGTGATTCCTTGAGCTTCTAAAAGTTGGAAAAGATCATTGAGCGAATGAGCTTTATCCATAGTGACTTCCAAAGTCATGGGATCAATTTGGTTAAATCGAACGCCAATAATATTGATGTTATCTAAGGGTTCAATCGGATAAGCAAGATCAAAAATAAAGGATTCTTCACTGAGTTGATTGAGAAACTTTTTCATAGAAGTATCTTCTTTGATGGTCCCTCGATCAATAATAGCAATTCGACGGCAGAGCATTTCCGCTTCTTCGAGATAATGGGTGGTCAAAATAATAGACGTTCCATTGTTATTCATTTCGACCAGAAAATCCCACATAGATCGTCGAAGTTCAATATCAACCCCCGCAGTCGGCTCATCCAGAATCAATAATTTGGGTTCATGCATCATCGCACGCGCAATCATCAAACGGCGTTTCATTCCGCCTGAAAGCATACGCGACTGAATATTACGCTTTTCCCAAAGTCCGAGTTTTTCTAGATAAAGTTCTGCACGTTGTTCTGCCAGCTTTTGAGGAATGCCATAATATCCCGCTTGGGTAACCAGAATATCAAAGGTTTTCTCAAATTGACCAAAGTTAAATTCTTGGGGAACGACACCAAGACATTGTTTGGCATGAGAAGGATGTGTATCCAGATTATGTCCAAAAATCTCGACCGTACCAGAGGTTTTTTTGGTCAATGAACTAATAATACTGATTGTGGTCGATTTGCCTGCACCATTTGGCCCTAAGAGTGCATAAAATTCGCCTTCAGGAACAGTTAAATCAACTCCTTTAAGTGCCTGAAATCCATTGCGATATGTCTTAGACAAATCGTGTAACTTCAATGCATCAGTCATGAAAATCTCACAATACGAAAGAATAGCGGTATTTTGATCGATCTGAAAACAGAAGCCAAGTATATTAATAGAATTTAATCAAACTAAATTTGCAACGATAGACATTAACTTTATAAGATGAAAAAAGGATGTCGGACACTTAAATTTATTTTAAATTGATGATTAATTAAACATAAATACGATTTGTCTTGCTTATTTACTTTACCCCATGCCTTTTTTTGCCTATGATGTGCCACGCACGCGCTCATAGCTCAACTGGATAGAGTACAGGTTTCCGAAGCCTGTGGCGTGGGTTCGAGTCCCGCTGAGCGCACCAACCCCTTGTTTTGTGTTGTCCAATCCTGTCCTGTAAGCCTTGTAAAATAACAATTTTAGTCCATAATAGAATCTTATAAAGTCCGACATTTTCCGCCGCATACCGCAATTTTTTACGGTAAGAAATGAGGTAAGTGGGAGACTTTGAGTAAATCCTGTAGTCATTCGTACAGTTAAACAGAACAAGACTTTAATCATTCAAAAGCACTGAATAGCTGTATTTGAATAGATTTGATTTCTTCCTTGTTTACTTTCCCTTGTGAATACCAGTGTGTCTTGGAATCAAACCAAATGGTGAGGTTTCCACGATTGATCAAAGCTCGCGTGTAAGAAGACCAATTTGTTATACGATATATTTTGGAAGCAGGCTTATTCAGCTAAGAATTATATTGCTGAATAAGCCCTGAGAGATAGCTTTGTGCAACAAAACCTCGAAGAATTACTACCACATCTACCAATAATTTTTAATATTCTATGCAAATTTTGCCAAAATGTTGTCCCGTAATTTGATATTGAACGGCATTCCTTAAGTCATTAAAAGCAAAAACTTTATCAATTACAGGATAAAAATCATATTCTTGTATCGCTGCAACAAAGTCTTGTTGTTGCTTGCGACTTCCGACTAATATGCCATTAATCCGTAATTGTTTCATCAAAATATAAAGCGTCTGGATAGAAGCATGAATACCCGTCAATACACCAATAAGCGCAATATGTCCGCCGACTTTACATGCCTTGCAAGATTGTTCAAATGTATTTGCTCCGCCAACTTCAACAACATGATCGACGCCTTTTCCATCAGTTAACTCAAGTACTTTACTACTCCAATCGGTTACTTCTTTATAGTGAATCACTTGATCCGCACCTAATTGTTTTAATCGCTCTAGTTTTTCATGTGATGAAGAGGTCGCGATAACTTTACAACCTAAAGCTTTTGCAATTTGGAGTGCAAAGATTGAAACACCTCCTGTCCCTTGAATTAATACGGTCTCGTTAGCTTTTAAATGACCCTCAGCAATCAAGGCTCGCCAAGCAGTTAATCCTGCTGTAGTTAGAGTTGAGGCTTGCAAATGAGAATATTTTTTTGGTGCTAACGTAAATGCTGTTGCAGGTTTAATTACTACTTCCTGAGCAAAGCCGTCAATTCCGTCACCTGGAACACAACTAAAATCAGAAAAATTTGGAGTGCCATCTAACCAGTTCGGAAAAAAGGTCGAAATAACATGATCTCCGATTTTAAACTCAGTAACCTCAGTACCAATTTTCTCTACGATTCCCGAACAGTCTGCAAGTGGAATTCTTCCATTTTCGGATGGCATGTTTCCTGTCATTACACCTAAATCGTGATAATTTAAAGATGATGCATAAACTTTAACTTTTATCTCACCTTTTCCAACATTTTTAGGTGCTTCTAGATTCACAAATTCTAACGATGTGGTCTGTTCAGATCCTGATTTAAACAATTTTACAGCTTTCATTCAATTTCCCAATTTTTATGATTAGTTTAAAAATATAGCCTTATAAAGCTATATTTAAAAAGATGATCATTGATGTTTTTGATATTGTTCAAAAGCAG
This sequence comes from Acinetobacter sp. WU_MDCI_Axc73, assembly GCF_025562455.1. GTDB lineage: Bacteria > Pseudomonadota > Gammaproteobacteria > Pseudomonadales > Moraxellaceae > Acinetobacter. The sequence goes on along the minus strand of NZ_JAHPRO010000005.1, from coordinate 82,777 downwards.
CTTGTGTACATGCTGAAAAAAAATCTTTATAGATATTTTTGGCCTGCGATGTCAGTGCTGTTCCTGCTAATTCTGGTGTCCCAACATGGAATGGTGGTTTAGGATGATACTCAATTGTGAGTTCAATTAATTTAGCAGCCTCATCACCACGTAACTTTGCAAGTAACATGATTGCTGCTTCAAAACCACCAGTGGCGGGGCCGACAGAATAAAGTTTATCATCTATTTCAACATGACCACCATGTATCGGAATTGCACCAAAGCTTTCGAGTTGATCAATGATATGAAAATTTGTAGTGACTTTTTTTCCACCTAATAAACCTGCGGCGCCGAGTAATAGAATGCCTGCACAAACGCTAATGATAAAGGGGTCATGTTTGGCTTGTTGAGCAATAAATTGAATTACTTCATCATCGCCAAGTACGTGTGGAGGTACTGCACCTACTACTAAAATATCGAGCGGGGGACATTTGTCAAAAGTGGTATCTGCTGCAATAGGAAAATGTGGAGTGCCATTTATCAATGACTGATTTTTCCAGATAATATGAATATCAAAATTTTCAGCCATTCCAAAAACTGCATGCACACCAAATAAATCCATTAATGCAACGTCTGGACTAATCAAAATACCAACTTTTAACTTTTTCACGTTACTCATTTTGCTACCTGAATAAAAGATGTGTATTCATCTTAAAATAGCTTTTTGTGGCGTAAATGCCATAATCTATACACATTACGCCAAATATTGATTTTACTATGCAACAAAAAAATATTTATTTCATCGTATTTCCACAAATTAATATTCTGGATTTAACAGGAACACTTCAGGTTTTTAGCTCAGCCAATGAGTTGATGGAAAAAGATAAGCATCCATCACCCTATAATATCTCGGTTCTGGCGACACATGCGGGCAGCCTAGAAACCTCAAGCGGGCTGTCGATCTATGTCGACTCTATACAACAAGTATCAAAAGCACCTGATACGATTATTGTTGTGGGCGGAAATGGTGTGTTTGAAGCAATGCACGATACGATATTAATGGACTGGCTAAAGATGCAGTATCAAGAAATACATCGTATGGTATCTATTTGTAGTGGTGCATTTATATTGGCAGAATGTGGCTTTTTAGATGGGAAAAAAGCGACAACACATTGGTCGGTCTCCGATAAATTAGCGGAGTGTTATCCCAATATTCAGGTTAATCATGATGAAATTTTTATTCATCAAGATAAGGTTTGGACAAGTGCGGGGGTTACATCAGGTATAGATTTAGCCCTTGCTTTAGTATTGGACGACTTAGGACATTATCTTGCTTTAAAAATTGCTCAAGATTTAGTTATTTCGATAAAGAGAGAAGGTGGTCAGAAACAGTTTAGCCCAATATTGCTTTTACAGAAAAAATCGGGAAAATTTTCAGAGCTACATGCTTGGATATTGGAACATTTAGATGCAAATTTATCTGTTAAAGAGCTCGCTGCACATATGAATATGAGTGAACGTAGTTTTATTCGTCACTATAAAAATGAAATTGGTACAAGCCCTGCTAGAGCAGTAGAGCAATTGCGTGTGGAATACGCTAAAGATTTGATTATCAGAACAAACCTATCTTTAAAAAAAATTGCTCAAAGTTGTGGTTTTCATAACGAAATCGCGTTAAAACGTAATTTTTTTAAATATTATTCTATTACGCCTCATAATTTGAGACTTAAATTTAATGTTCCATACCATTGATCTTTTGCATAAATCAAAAAGCGATCAAAGCTAGGTTTGGTAAATAAAGAACTGAACTATCACATTGGTTGTATTTTATACAATTATGCAAGAGGTCTAATGATCTATATATTTAATTTTTCAGATTTCTTGAAAATCTTGTAGTTTGTAGTTAACGCTTTTTAAATATTCAGAAAATTGCAGGAATTTTGCAAATTTAAATTCTCTAAAGATAATGAGTATTAGGCTGAGTTAAGCATACTCAGCCATTTAGGAAAGCCGTCTAGGCTGTGATTCAACTGATTCATCAGCACCCATAACAACATAGATAACTTTAATCCCATCTTGAGTAAATTCATATTTAGACAATTTAAAATGTAAGTTTTCATTGAAGAATTCCCACATTGCCATAATTGAAGGAAGCTCTGTACTAAGTTCTGTTTTCATGATGATTTCATTGTTGTATTGATGAATGAGGGCAATATAACAATGATTAGAAAAATGAAATATTGGTCAACTGTTGTTGAACTAATACAGTTCGCAACGAAATGTAGAGTTTGCATGAATTATGTGGGTTAATCATGATCATAGCATTTTATTGTTTCTCCTATTTATTTGCTGCATCAGCCTAATTTATTGATGATCTCTCGCTTTTCATAACAGTAAATGCTCATGGCATAAAAACGTAAAGTCTACACAGCTTCACGTACTGTATAAAATATCAACATTTTAGCTTTATCAATTTAAACTGATCACACGTAAATTCAAAGGGTATGCCATCTTAAAGGAATAATACCCATGTCAGTCACTGAAAATGAATATGAAACACTTGATGTAAAAGCACAACTTTATATCAAAGACTGGGGAGAGGGTGATCCTGTCATCTTAATTCATGGCTGGCCTTTATCATCTGATAGCTGGGACTGGATTGCGATGAAAATTGTCGAAGCAGGCTATCGTGTCATTCATTATGATCGTCGTGGTTTTGGCCGCTCTGAACAAACATGGTCTGGATATCAATACGACACATTAGCAGATGATTTGCGTGGCATTATTGAAGATAAGCAATTATCAAATGTTACGTTAGTAGGTTTTTCAATGGGTGGTGGAGAAATCGCACGTTATTTAAGCCGCTATCAGGCTCAAGATATTAAAAAAGTGGCCCTGATTTCATCCGTTGTTCCTTTCTTATTAAAGACTGAAGATCATCCTGATGGTGTGGACGGGTCAGTTTTTCAGGAAATGATCGAAGGGTTATTGGCTGAACGCCCAAAATTTTATAGTGATTTCTTTAAAGACTTTTATGGTGTTGGCTTACTTAAACATGCTGTGAGTGATGAGTTTCTCAGATGGAATACACAAGTTGCCATGCAGGCAAGCCTTAAAGCCACAGTAGATTGTGTTCGAGCATTTGCCTATACTGATTTTAGACCTGATCTGGCAGCCTTCACCGTACCTTTATTGGTGATTCATGGTACCGCAGACAAAACCGTACCGATAGAAGTCAGTGCGTATGCGGTGAAAAAAGAGATACCGAATGCAACCCTGATTGAATATGAGGGAGAACCACATGGCGTCCTGGCCACCCAACAAGAGCGGGTTGCACAGGATTTACTGCAATTTCTGGCAGATGATTAAAGCGCATTTAACGAATCCATTTTAATTTAAAGTTTAAGGACAATGAGTCACGATGTTATTTATAGTGATACTTCATTTTCTGAATGAAAACTTATTTTGAAATGACTACCTGTAAAATTAATGTATTAGAACTCTTTCATAATGATTTAAATTCTTTTTACTTTTTCCCAATATGGAGAAATAAAAAAGGATTTATGAAAGAAGACTATTAAGGATAAAGACTCATGATAGACGAAGAACAACCTTTAAATTTCAATGATGATAATGAACCTCTAGATTTTGAAGATGAAGAATTCATTGATGATAAAAAAGAAGATGAATTGTATAACTCAATTACCAAAGATGGTTCAAGTGTTGATCCCGCTGAGGATGGTGAACGTCATATTCGACCAGAAGATGGCGATCCTATCGAGATTGAAGAGGAGTGATGACACAATAATGAGCCCAATAAATTGTTGGGCTCATTTAAAATCTAATTTGTATTATTCTGATGCAGCATAACTTTTCTCGAAATCTGATCAACTCCATATACTCATGAAGTTAGATTGACCTTACACCCAAGTTGTGACTTAAACTTGCTTGGCTCAGCGGGTATTTAGTTTTTTAATGTTTGCGCAATAAAGTTGCCGTTTATAAAACTATGTTTCGGCGTATTTATTTTGTTTAAAAGTTAGAACGACTTTCAAACCCTTTAATCGCTCTGAACTACTGAGTTGCATTTTGGCATCAATAGTTTGTAGGGCTGATTGTACAATGGATAGACCAAGCCCACTTCCTATAGCTTGATGCTGCGTTTCAACCAGTCGAACAAAGCGTTGCATGACATATTCATATTGCTCTGGTGCAATCCCATTACCACTATCATGAATTTCCACATAACAATGTTCGTTTTCTGCACAGTATATTTGAATCAGAATCAGACTCTTCACGGGACTATATTTGATTGCATTGTCAATCAAGTTAATAAAAATACTATCTAGGGTATTACGAGTTGCCCAAATATTTAATTCCTCAGGAAGATTCTGAATGTCGACTTGTATGTCTATGTTTTTATAATGGGCATTGGCAAGCAATTGACCTACATTACGACGTGTTGCATCTATCAGGTTTAATTTTTCAAGAGCTTCATGTTGTTGAACCTCTTGATGTGCTAATGCCATTAACTGTTCGACCAAATGTGTCATTCGATCTAGGCTAAGCCTTAGGTCTTGCAAATTTTCATTAAAAGTTGAGCTATTACGTTGAGTTTTCATTAACAGCGAGCTTTGCAGATTGAGGGCTGTAAGAGGCGTTCTTAATTCGTGTGCAGCGTTAGCAACAAAAAGTTGTTGTTGCTTTTGTGCGGCTTCAATCCTTTTAAATAAATAATTTAGCTCATTGATCGCAGGAGTAAGTTCAACAGGTAAATCCTTAACGTGAATCTCTGATAAATCATCATAATCTCGTTGTGCAAAGGTTACACTGAGTTCACCAATCGATCTTAAGTGATGACGTATAAGCCGATAAACTGCATAAATAGCAAATGGCATGAACAAGAGATAAGGAATGAGCATATTAAATGCTAGTTCCTCTGCCAGATGACGGCGCACTTTGATGAGTTGACTAATTTGAATTTGCTTATCTGCAAGCGGTAATACATAAATCTTTAATTCACCTCGAGAAGTTTTATGCTTGGAAAAATGTGCTGAATTCGAATACGGCAAAATATAGTTATGATGCTGACTGATGTACTCAAGTTCATTCTTAGGAATAATGTCGATAAAAACATCGGTTTCATCATATCTGACATGAGGGTCAAAACTTGAAAGGCGATTTGAAAGATTGTTTTTATTCAGAAATTCTGCCATTTCCTGCATTTGGCGATCAATCACTTCCTGTGATTCTTCAAGAGCGATCCGATAGGCAGCAATACCGATGACAATCAGCAAAATAATACTAAAAATCGAGATGCTCCATGACATCCTCGAACTCAGTGGCAGACCACGATAAAATTGCCTAATTCTGTTGTAATTATTGTAAAAAGTGAGCATCTCGGCAGCTAACCTGAAGCTTTTGGAGTCTCTATACAATACCCCAGACCACGAACAGTACGAATAAAATCTTTGCCTAATTTATATCGGAGGTTATGAATGTGTACCTCAATGGTATTGCTACTGATGTCAGTATCCCAGCTATAAAGTTTTTGTTCTAGCATTTGTCGGGAAAAAATCTGATTGGGATACATCATCATGGGTTCTAAAATTGCCCATTCTTTGGCTGAAAGTTCGATGTTCTTTTTTCCTTTTAGCACCCGATGCGTATTTGGAAAAAGTTGAACATTGCCAACTTTAAAATGAATTTCTTCGAGAGAGTTATAGTTTCCGCGTCGTAAAACAGATTCAATTCTGGCAATCAACTCATCAAAATCATAGGGTTTTACAATATAATCATCCGCCCCGAGTCTAAGCCCCTGAATCTTGTCACGACTTTGGTCACGCGCACTGATAATAATCACACCCATCTTATTCATATCGACTTGTTTACGAATATGTTTAAGGACTTCTAACCCTTCTAGTTCCGGTAATCCAAGATCTAATAGTACAATGTGATAAGTTTGACGGAACAAATAGTCCAAGGCTTCTAATCCTGTTTTCGCCCAATCGATTTCAAATTTTTCGTGCTGAAACAGTTGGTAGGTTGATTTTCCTACCATTAAGTCATCTTCGATATATAAAATACGAATCACTTTAAATACTGCCTCCACATTGTGAGAGCAAATCGAGTGGGCGATTGAGTATATGGGTTTGAATATTTAATAAACTCAATAACGTTGGAAATAAATTATCCTGACTCACAGCATGATCCTTTTGTTTACTTAAACAATGCTGAATTTTTTGATGTTCTGGCCATAGTTGTGAGGTCCAAAATAGCATTGGAATATGAGTCTGCTCTTTAGGTGCCATAAAATAAGGCGTTCCATGCAAATATAGACCTCTTTCTCCAGTTGACTCACCATGATCAGATAGATAAATTAATCCAGTTGGGACACTTGTTTCTTGTAATAAACGAATAGTACTCGCCACAAGATGGTCTGTATATAAAATCGTATTATCATAAGTATTAATTAATGACTGATGATCACAATTTTGAATATTATTGGTTTCACACACAGGTAGAAATTTTTTAAATTCATCAGGGTAACGCTTATAATAGGCTGGTCCATGACTGCCTATTTGATGTAATACAATTAACTGATTTTGCTTTAAATGCTGAATATCAAGCTGTTTTAAATAATCAGAAAGTGCTACCAATAAGGCTGCATCATGACATTCACCATTTTTACACCATTTTTTGTAAACAGGCTGATCTTTGGGCACTATATAATTTTTTATGCGATCACAAGTCCCTTTGCATCCTGAATTATTATCAATCCATGTGACTTGATAACCTGCTCGTTGAGCGATATCCAGCAAACCTTCACGGTGTGAAGCCAGAGCAGCATCATAGTTCTTGCGAGGCATTCCAGAGAACATGCAGGGTACAGACACAGAGGTTTGTGTTCCACACGAAGATGCCTGACTAAAATTGACAATATCCAATTGACTTAGTTCAGGATTTGTCATTTTGCCATAGCCATTTAAACTAAAATTTTGCGCACGTGCAGTTTCACCCACGACCAAAACCATAATTTTAGCAGGTTGCTGGATTGCAGAATTCACTTGATGTGCATCTTCACCATAAGGTATTAAGGGTAGATTTTGGTCTTTTGTACTTCTATGTGCATAGCTCCAACTACTCGATAAGATATTTAAAGGAGAAATTTGGGCTTTTAATTCACGATTTTCTCGAAAAATAGGCGCATATTGACTATAGAATGAAAATAAACCGAGACCCATAATAAGCAAAGCAATCATCAAGCTGATTGATTTATCGACAACAAGGCTTCTAACACTCTGAATAGGCTTGATTTTTATATAGAATACAACGATCAGTGGTAAAACAACGGTCTGAATGATCCACAATAAAAAAGGAACAGATAATAAGTCAAATGCTTCATCGACATCTGTTTGCATCACATTCTGAATTTGATCAGGATTAATATTTACCCCCAGTTGGTTGACAAAATAAGATGAAAGTCCTGTCAACACAATTAAGATAATGGCAAGCGCTTTAGCTGAATGCTGCCAGCTAAAAATCTGTAAAATAAAAAAATAAAATCCGCTTAAGATTAAAAAAGTCACAAAAATAAAAGAGTATTGAATAAATCCTGAAAAAGAACTAAATGAGCAAAGATGTTCATAGAAACCAATATTGGTAAAACTGGCCAACCAGCTGGCGACCAAAATATTAAACATTCTTAGAGATACGGAGGTTCGTTTAAACTTAAATAGAGTAACCATACGCATAATTTCGTGTAATTGATGCAGATGCTCTATTTAAAACTGATAAGATTAAGAAATAATTAGATAAAATTTAATTAAAAATCAATAACTAATATTGGTTACCCTGATTCTTGCTATCAATTGAGAGTGACTTGAAATAAAAAGGCCAACCCCTTTGCCATACTTTATACAAGATAAAATCTATAAGCCATGACCACCAAAGTGCCCATAAGTTATGACTTAAAAAATGAGCACCACGTATCATTTGAACTGCACTCATAACTATACCCATGATCAAAGCGAACACAAGTCCGTATCGTGCTAGTTTGGGATAAAATGGACGATAAGCAAAATATAAAATGACTAAAGAAAATCCAGCAGATGCATGTCCTCCAGGGAAACACTTACCTCGAGAGCTAAACGGTTTGAGCCAGTCGATATGCTCTTTATCGACTTGTAAAAGTGCCCAAGGACACGCATGCATCGATTGTGATTTAAGTAAACCAATCACTGCAACAGAAGTCATCATTCCCACGACTACAAAGCCACTAATCGAACGCCACGGTGAACGGGATTTTTCAAGTGATAGTTTAAGCCAAACAACACAATGTATGATTGCAATCACAATTACGAGATTCTTTAAAAATTCATGTCCAACCTTAACTAAAAACCAGTTTTCCCTTAAATAATATCCAGAATGATTTACCCATGGAAGACTGAGTATTTGATCTATTGACCCAGCAACAGGTATGAAAGTCAGCATCAATAGGGCAGTAGAGAACAATAAAATAAGATTGAAGCAGTCAAATTTTTTTAAATACAAAGCCACTTTTACTAGATCCCAAAGTATACTTACCTGAATAATAAATCATCAAGATTAAGTGTTTCTGAGAAGTTTATTTGTTTTTTTAATATATTTTTCAAAGGTTTATTGTGATCTAAATCCAAGAAATCCTTAATCTAACATTAGTCTAATAAACCCAGTGATTTGGCTTTATGACTGATTTATGTTTCTTTCCACGTTTAATCATCATGTGTTTTTATGGATCAATGCATCGACTACACCAGCATCATTTTTATTAAAAATGGCTATTTTTATCTCGCATGATCTGATTGGTATTTATCTACTTTTATGTACTATTTTATTGATTAAAAACAATTCAAATTATAAAAAAGCCTATTTACATAGTATGTTGGTCGTTCTGATCGGTGTTTGTATTGCAAGCACGATTGATCACTTTTATTATCATGCACGGCCATTTGCATTGGGATTGGGGCATTTGCTGATTGCCCATAAAGCAACAAATTCTTTTCCAAGTCACCATATGCTAACGATTAGCATATTGGCATTTTCTTTTGTATATCAAGGCTGCCAAAAACTTGGAGCGATTGCCTTTGTGATTGCAGCTTTGGTTGGGTGGTCGCGTATTTATTTGGGTGTACATTTTCCTTTGGATATTATTGGAGCGGTGATTTTAGCCTTGGTTATTGTAAATTTTTATATGCGCAGCAGAAACATTTTAGTGCTCAAGATGAAACAAACTGCTTAACTTGAAAATCAAATAACTGAAGGATTTCGCTAGAAGTATGTTGCGATAAATATTCTAAATCATGTGGCTTTTTTTATAATTTACTTTAATTGTCTCTTCGCGGGAGAATAATTAAGAGGGTTTAAACAATGATGGAAGAAGTCCAATATTTACAACTAAATTAGAAGCTCCCAACTCATCGTTGGGAGCTTTACTTATTTATTTACTTTTTAACTCAACTAGAACTTTTCCATCTTTATTTAATAGTTCTAGTTTTTTATCAGAAACTTTATAGCTTGTAGTTTGCTCTAAAGCATTAGAGAATCTATCTGGAACATCTGTTGCAGATAAACAAGCCATTTGAGTTTTAGCTAGCTGAGTGAAAGCAATATGAGTACCTTTGACTGTATATCCCCCCATTAGACGATTACATCCATCAGAACCGCTCAGTGCACTATTGTTAAACATCAAAGCAGGAACATTCGTCGTTTGAGCTGGATTAGCTTTATATTCTACTCCATCGATTTCAGTGACTAACCACGTTTTATTTTGTAGTTTGTCTAGATTGCGGTCAGTAGATGGATTGTACATTGTGGCACAACCAGTCATGGCTAATGCAGATACGATCCCAGTCGTCATCATGAGTTTTTTTAACATATCTTTCTCCAATTCAATTTTATTCAGTTCGTAAAGATGAGTGATTTATTTTTGATAATGAACGTGGAACAAACCAACTTAGGCATTCTAAAATAAAAATATGCTTTTAATTCATTATTTTACTGTTTAAGTACAATTTTAGAATATTTAATAAGAATTGCTGCAAAAGCTCACAGTTTATTTCTTTTGCTTACATAAGTTGTGTCTTTAAAGGAAAAAGGAAATAGAGGGAAGCGGTATATTACGATCAGATTTTTATTGATCAAGATAACTGTTTTACATTGTAAGTATGCGTAAATGTATTTCGGATTTTTACTTTGTGCTTTGCTTGGTCTTTTTCCTGTGTTAATGGCGTTACTGTGTATCAGTCCAACCGAGTTAACTTCTAAAAAGTTTGATGTGAGATCTGATTTTTGGCTAAAAGACTAATAAAATGATTGAGTAAAACTTGATCGATTTAGTATTAGGTGCTATCTTAAATATAAGGTATTCATATGCTGCTTGGTCTATAAGAGTTCATTCTCGGCCAAGATGAACCAGATATGGTAACCTCGATGTCTAATGAGCTAACAACAAACAATATTTGAGGATCTTCACTCAAGTTGTTTTGGTTCTAGAAAAGCCCGTAAAAACGGGCTTTTTAGTGGCTGTAAGATTATTTTTTTACGATCAAAACAGGCAATTCTGTGTTTCCAAGTACATCTTGAGCAAAGCTACCTAAGAAGAATTTTTGGAATCCTTTACGACCATGTGAACCCATTACAATCAAGTCAATTTTTAAGTCTTGCGCTGCTTGTAAAATACCCTCTGATGAGACTTCACCTTTGATAATTTGAGTCTCAATGTTAATGCCTAATTCAGTGCCAATAGTTTGGGCTTTTGCCAGAGTTTCCTCTGCTTGTGCATGAGCTTCTACAAAATAATCTTTCATTACAGGAGAAACATAATAAAAATCAACACCACTAAATGGATCAACGGCCAATAAGCTGATTGCTGTAATTTTACTGTCAAATGCTTTCGCAATAGAAGCGGCTTGTTTAAGCGCAGCGAGAGAGATATCAGAGCCGTCAACTGGAACTAAAATGTGTTCATATTTCATGATGTATTATTCCTATGTAAGTCAATCATTTTTATAAATTTAAAGTGCAATCTCAGTTGAAATGAAAACTATGCATGCACCTTTAGTCTTCATCATAAAAATAAATGAAAACAACTACAAGGCGAATTACAAATCAGAAGTTATCTTTTGTAAGTTTAATGAATAAGAGCAAATAAAATTGATGATTAAATTTAGATTTATGATTTTTAATATTGATTTGGCATGATGATTTAAAAATAAAGCAAAGTCGAAACTTTGCTTTATTTGAATCGGAAAATTAACCGATTAGTGGTGATGACCGCCCGCGCCATGAACATGACCGTGATCAAGTTCTTCTTGGGTTGCATCACGAATTTCAACGATTTCAACTTCAAAAGTTAAATCTTGACCAGCAAGTGGGAAGTTTGCATCAACGACAACATTATCGCCTTCAACTGCTTTAACAGTGACGATTTGAACACCATCATCAGTTTGAGCTTGGAATTGCATACCTGGTTGAATGTTTTCAACACCTTGGAACATTTGAGCTGGTACTTCTTGTACAAGATCAGGGTTATATTCACCATAACCTTCTGCAGCAGGTACATTTACTGTAAATTTTTCACCTACAGTTTTACCAACCAAGGCATTTTCTAAACCCGGAATAATATTACCTGCGCCGTGCAAATAGGCAAGTGGTTCACCTTGTGATTGGTCAAGAGTTTCACCCTCTGCATTAGTCAGCGTGTAGTGGAATGAAACCACGTGGTTATTTGCAATAGCAGTCATGTTATTTGATCCATTCAATCAATTTAAGTACACATGATAAAGTGAAAAACTGGTTTTGTAGATGAAAAATCGAAAAAAACCACAAGTTTTCACATTTAAACACTCATTTTTTCATTAATAAGGGCAATTTTCTCAATTTCAATGCAAAATTGAATTTTTTATGCAGTCAATCTCGTCGCTTAACGCTATAAAAAAGGTAGCTTAAAAGCTACCTTATCATCAGCAAAATAATTTTAGTTCAGTGGATAGAGTTTGACACTTCGATCATCATGACCAAATAGCGAAAACAAACCTTTAAACCACATAAAGAATCGTTCAAAAATATTGGCTTCCTGAATATGAACATTGTCATTAATTTGGATGCTTTGAATCAATTGATTATTTTGGTAAACCTGAACTGTTGCAAGATGAACTGCTTTTATCAGCGGAGCAGTCAATTGTTTTTCGTTGAGTTCGACATTGACATGGGTTTTTGTGGTTTGCAAAGGCTCAATTGTAGTCGTTATGCCGTTGCCGTAGGTGACAAGTAAACGTTGAGTCTGCATATCAAACTGATTGAGATCGATGGGTTGTGATAAATCATATAATGATGTAGTGACAATTGTCGGTTGCTGGGTCTCAACCTTAAACATTTTCAATGTAGATTTGACAACGGGCAATTCGGCAATGAGCTGTTTATCTTTAATGACTTCTTCATCGCGTGTATAGGCATAAGCCAGATTCATGAGTTTATGCGCAACTTCAGCTCGTTTTGCTGCACTTTTAGCCCCTAACACGACCACAATTAATCGACGCTCTGGTAAATCTGGATTCAGAGTTGGACGTTTGGCTGTCAGCGCAAGATTATAGCCCGCTGCTTTGGTAAATCCTGTTTTTAAACCATCCACACTTGGATCATTTTTCAGTACCAAATTGGTTGCGCGGTGAAAGCGCTGGTTATAACTGAAACTAGGTAATTTTGAATAGTTTAAATAATCGGGAACTTCATTGACTAATGCTCGGGCGAGTAAGCTCAGATCACTGGAAGTCGAATAATGATCTGGCATGGTTACACCAGCAGGATTGGAGAAATGCGTATCTTTCATTCCCAATGCTTGAGCTTCCTGATTCATACGCTTTAAAAAAGCAGGAACATTTCCAGAAATTCGTTCGGCTAAGGTAACAGCAGCATCGTTGGCAGACATTACAATCAGACCTGCCAAAAGTTGGTCAACAGAAATTTGTTCACCTTCTTTTAAATACATTTGGGATTCATCCCATTGAACCATTTTAACCACAGGAGTTGCAGTCAAAATTTCATCTTTGCGTAGCTTGCCTGCCTTAATTTCTTTAAGGGCAATATAAGCGACCATCATCTTGGTTAAAGAAGCAGGAGCGCGTTGTGCATTGCTATTATATTCAGCAATGGTTTGCCCTGATTGTGCATCAACGATACTCCAAGCCTGAGCTTCGACAGTTTCAGGTGCAATATTCAGGAGTTGTGCGTTGGCAAGCGTGGTACAAAACAAACTAAAAAGCGTAAAAAGTGAAAGGAAAAATCTCACGTGTTCACCTGCATGACTATCCTGTGGTGTGAAATGCTAAAAATAGTTGCATGCTATGCCTTTTTTTTATTGGTGGCTAGTGACTTTTGTAGACAAATGCGACAACTACTCATGCGCTGTAAAAAAAATGTTAAGCTAGAGGAAATTGATTGATTTGATATCCTGAAAATATGTTGCATTACCAAATTGAATTTGATGATTATCGCCAACACCTGATCCATGTCACCATGCGTTTTTTAGCTAATCCAAATCAGGAACTTTGGCTACCGACGTGGATTCCTGGAAGCTATTTGATTCGTGAATTTGCAAAGCATATTGAATCTGTCAAAGCTTATGATGAAGCGGGTCGATTATTGTCTATCCGAAAAGATCAGAAAAATAGATGGCAATTATTCAATACAGATCATGAACTGATTACAGTTGAGTATGATGTTTATGCTTATGATCTATCTGTACGAGGGGCTTATGTCGACCAGACCCGTTTATATGTCAATCCTGCATGTGTCTGTCTGGGATTAAAAGATCAGGAACAATCAGCGTGTGAAGTCGAATTGTTTTTGCCAGATGAACTCAAACATTTTCAGCTTGCAACAGGTTTAACATCAAAAAGTCTGGTGAAAGGGCGCTTTACCTTAAAAGCAGAAAGTTATGATCAACTGATTGATAGTCCATTTGAGCTGGCAGAGCAAACCCGATTTAGTTTTGAGGCAAACGCAATTGCACATGAATTTGTGGTGTCTGGACAGCATCAGACCAATGTTGATCGCTTAAAGTCTGATTTAACTAAAATTTGTGAAACTGAAATTGCAATTTTTGGTTCTGCACCTTTTAAAAACTATACCTTTATGACGATGGCAACGGGTAATAGTTATGGTGGGTTAGAACACTGTAATAGCACCAGTTTAATTACACCGCGTTATGATTTGCCAAAAAACAATGAACCTGAAGAGCCGTCTGAAGATTATCAACGTTTCTTGGGTTTATGTAGTCATGAATATTTCCATTCATGGTTGGTGAAATTTATACGTCCTGAAAATTTTGCCCAATACAATTTACATCAAGAATCTTATACCTCTTTACTGTGGATTTTTGAAGGTTTTACCTCGTATTACGATGATCTGATTTTGCTGCGCAGTGGTGTAATTTCTCAAACATCTTATTTGAAATTACTTAAAGCACAGATTGATCGTTATTTGCAAAATCCAGGACGTTTTATTCAGTCTGTTTCTGAGTCGAGTTTTGATGCATGGATTAAGTTTTATCGTCAGGATGAAAATTCAAATAACGCTGGAACCAGTTATTACAATAAAGGTGCTTTAGTCGCTTTGTGTCTGGATCTCGGTTTACGCACTTATGAATCGAGTCTGGATGCTTTATTACGTCGTTTATATGAAAATACGCAAAAAGGCATTCAGGTCAATGAGCGAACCATTTTTGATCTATGTAAAGAGCTAACAGGACAAGATTGGACAGAGCGTTTAAGTTTTTTGATCAACACGACAGAAGAACTACCAATCAATGAGTTACTGCCAACTTTTGGATTAAGTTACCAATTCAAACACGATAAAGCATTGCCATTTGGTCTAAAAGTGCAAGATAAGCCTGAGGGTGTCCTGATTCAGCAAGCCAATCGTGCGGGAGAGGGTGCAAAAGCAGGTTTGTCTGCGCATGATGTGATTATAGCCATTGATGGATTAAAAGCGTCCGAAAAATTATTGGCACAATATGCAAAACAACAGGGACAGTTCACCGTATTTGCATTCCGGCGTGATGAGTTAATTCAGTTGTCTTTAACAAGTGGAGAAATTCCATTACAAACGATTGAGTTTAAAATTGAAGACCAAGCCAAACTGGATTTATGGCTTAAATAAATAATGGGCTATATATAAGAATATAAAACATTTCTTGTATAGCTTTCTGTACTTTTGTACTAAGGTTCACCGATGATTAAAGAGATTTAAATTCAATGCGCGGTTTATATTTAATTACCAATGATGATCCGATCGAACTTTTATTAGAAAAGTTAGAAGCAGCTTTGGCTACAGGGCAGGTAGCAATTTTACAGTACCGTCGTAAAAAAGTACCGCCCCTCAATCAACCCGCTGAGGTCGATGCGATTAAATGGCTCTGTGATAAATTTCAGGTGCCTTTAATCATTAATGATGATTTGATTTTGGCTGCTCAGTTTAAGCTAGGTGTGCATTTGGGTCAGTCGGATGGTGAAATTACTGATGCCAAAGCCAGATTAACCTCCAATGCAATTATTGGGCGAACCTGTGCCAACTCGATTGAACTGGCTGAACAGGCCATTATTGACGGTGCAACTTATGTGGCTTTTGGTGCAATTTATGCGACTAGTACTAAACCCGAAGCAGGCAATATTGGTTTAGAAACACTGAAACTGGCGCGTTCAAAAATCAATGTTCCTATTTGTGCGATAGGGGGGCTGACCGTTGAAAACTCCAAGGCAGTGATTGAAAGCGGTGCTGACCTGTGTGCGGTGATTAGTGATATATTAGACCTTCCAGTTCCAGAGATTCCTACGCGTGTTCATGCGTGGGCTGCATTATTTGCAGATGCCTGATCTAAAGAATCCTTAGGCTGTGTGATCTTTGTGATCAAAGCCTGATTCAAAAAAGTGTTCTGCATTCTGATTTTTAACTGAATTTACAAGTATCGAGCGTATTCATGAGTTTATCTCCAAAACAAGTGCAATTATTTGAGCAAGCCAGTAAGCATATTCCTGGTGGTGTTAATTCTCCTGTTCGTGCCTTTAATGGCGTTGGTGGAACTCCGATATTTATTAAAAAGGCCAAAGGTGCTTATCTCTGGGATGAAGATGATCAGCGTTATGTCGATTATGTCGGTTCATGGGGGCCAATGATTTTGGGACATGCGCACCCAGAAATTATTCAGGCGGTACAAAAAGCGGCTGAAGATGGTTTGAGTTTTGGTGCACCTACTGTACATGAAACCACGTTAGCAGACATTATTTGTGACATTATGCCTTCGATTGAACTGGTACGTATGACCAATTCTGGTACAGAAGCAACCATGACAGCGATCCGATTAGCACGTGGCTATACAGGTCGTGACAAGATTGTAAAGTTTGAGGGGTGTTATCATGGTCATTCAGATTCTTTATTGGTAAAAGCAGGTTCAGGTTTATTGACCAAAGGTGAGGGTGAGCCAACTTCTAAAGGCGTACCTGCCGATTTTGCCAAACATACTTTAACACTTCCATATAATGACATCGCCGCACTGAAAGAATGCTTTGCTAAATTTGGGCATGAAATTGCAGGTGTGATTGTGGAGCCTGTGGCCGGCAACATGAATCTGGTAAAACCGATCGATGGTTTTCTTCAAGCGATTCGCGATGTTTGTGATGAATATCATTCTGTTTTTATTATTGATGAAGTGATGACCGGTTTTCGTGTGGCTCTAGGTGGCGCGCAGTCTTATTACAATGTGAAGCCTGACTTAACCACACTGGGTAAAATTATTGGTGCAGGTTTGCCAGTGGGAGCCTTCGGTGGTAAACGTGAAATCATGGAATGCATTGCGCCCTTAGGTGGTGTTTATCAGGCAGGTACTTTGTCTGGCAACCCGTTGGCGATGCGTGCAGGTATTGAGATGTTTAAGCATCTACGTCAGCCGAATTTTTATGAAAATATAAATCGTAAACTTGAAACGCTTTTGGCTGGTTTTCAGGCTGCGGCAGATGAAGTCGGTATTCCATTTAAAACACAGCAAGCAGGTGCAATGTTTGGTTTGTATTTTACCGATCAAGAAGATATTACCAGTTTTGATTCAATGTTGGCATGTGATACACATGCATTTAAAAAGTTTTTCCACGGTATGTTAGACCGTGGTGTGAATTTTGCCCCGTCTGCATTTGAAGCTGGATTTATCTCTGCGGCACATACAGATGAAGATATTGAATTTACCATCCAAGCGGCGAAAGAAACTTTCCAATCGATGAAGGTATAACCTAAAAAAGCCCAATACAGGGCTTTTTTTAATGGAGTAAAATCTATGAAAACCAAACATTATTTGACCTTGGTAGATGCTGAATTTTTAATGAATCGTGCGATCGAACTTTCTATTGAACGTGGTTATAAAATGAGTATTTCTATTGTCGATGAGGCTGGAGCATTACTTCTGATGAAGCGTATGGATGGTGCAACGCCATTGACGGCACATTTAAGTTTGGAAAAAGCCAAATGTTCGGCGATGAGCCGTCGTCCTTCTAAATTTTATGAAGATATTATTCGTAATGGTCAAATGGGTTTTCTTACGCTTGAGAGTGTAACGGGTATGCTTGAAGGCGGAGAGCCGATCCTATATGAAGATCAATTGATCGGTGCAATTGGGGTTTCAGGCGCAAAATCTTTTGAAGATGCGGAGATTGCACAAGTTGCCATCAATGATTTTTTTCAGCAAGTTTCGTAAATGATGAATATAACTCTCTTTACGATCTGAAAATATGATCTGGACGCCTAGCTGAAGTAAAAACTTTAGGAAAAATGCGGTTTTTGCATTGTATTTATGGCTTAAGCTTTTTATCATTGCCGGCTGATTTTAAATCACTTTGGAACAGAATTTTGAGTCATTTTCTAAGCGATCACCTCATCCACCGTGATGATGAGTTCATGGTGATTCACAAACCCGCAGGCATACTCAGCGTTCCAGGAAAAGGTGAAGATTTACAAGACAGTGTTTTGACGCGTTTACTTGCTGTTGAGCCGCGGACTTTATTGATCCATCGCTTAGATCGTGATACGTCTGGGATATTGGTATTTGCGCGATCAAAAGCAGCTCAAAGCCATATTTCAAAGCAGTTTCAAGAACGTCAAACTGACAAAGTTTATCAGGCTATTGTTGTTGGGACTTTAACGGGCGAAGGTGTGGTGGAGGTTCCTGTAGTGTATGATCCAACGCGGCCGCCATTACATATTGCCGACCCTGCGTATCATAAACCCGCCCTTACGTACTGGAAGGTTCTTGAGAATTTTGAGTTACAAGGACAGGCCGTTACACGGGTAGAACTTACGCCAATTACTGGGCGTTCGCATCAGTTACGCGTACATATGCAATATCTAGGGCATCCCATTGTTGGCGATACTTTATATGCTGCTACAGAGCATCAACAGCTTATGCCACGTTTGTGTTTACATGCAGCGCGCTTAAGCTTTCAGCATCCTAAAACGGGAGAGCAACTGACATTTGATTGTCCTATCCCGTTTTAGCATCAAAACTTTTTAACAATCGTGAAAAGCTCATTCTTTTTAATGAGCTTTGTGTCAAAATATGTGCTTAAAGACTACACAAAATCACTGACATTGCTCCCAATGAACAGCGTAAAATGTGTGGTGCAAATTTGAGATAAAGGTGGAAAAATTGCAGCAGTTTGCTATTGGTCAACGTTGGTTATCAGATACGGAAACTGAACTCGGCTTGGGTGTTTTAATTGATGTTGATGAGCGATCAATCAGCATTTTATTTCCAAAGAGCGATGAAACTCGTGTCTATGCACGCAACAACGCACCTTTATCGCGTATTATTTTTAATATTAATGATGAAGTGCAAGATCAAGAAGGTAGCAAATGGTTTGTTGAGTCCATTGAAGATCGGCACGGTGTGTTACGTTACAATGTGATGCGGACATTACAAAATGGTGAACAAGAACGTAAAGCATTAAATGAAACACGGATTGGCGCCCATATTCAACTGTCTAAACCTGTAGACCGTTTGCTTGCTAGTCAGGTCGATTATAAGGAATGGTACGATTTGCGTATTGAAGCATTAATGATGCAAGCGCAAATGCAAACCAGTCCTTTACGTGGTTTGATTGGTGCACGTGTGGGGCTGATTCCACATCAACTTTATATTGCACATGAAGTTGGTCAACGTTTTGCGCCACGTGTTTTACTTGCCGATGAAGTAGGGCTGGGTAAAACCATTGAGGCTGGTTTGATTATCCATCAGCAACTGAAAACAGGACGTTCGGAACGTATTTTGATTTTGGTACCAGATTCATTGCAATACCAATGGATGATTGAAATGCGTCGTCGTTTCAATTTACATTTTTCTTTATTTGATTTGACCCGTACGGCATCGATGAAAGAACATGATCCTGATTTGAATCCATTCACGACTGAGCAATGTATTATTGCCAGTGTTGACTTGATGATTGACCATGAAGATTTGCGTGAACAGGCGCTGGAAGCAGGTTTTGATTTATTGGTGGTGGATGAAGCACATCATTTGATGTGGAGTGAAGAAGAAGGTGGTAATGATCGTTATGATCTGGTTGAAGAGCTTGCACAACAAACCGCAGGAGTCTTATTACTAACTGCAACACCTGAACAGTTGGGTGTTGAAAGTCACTTTGCTCGTTTACGTTTGCTCGATCCACAACGCTTTAGCAATTTAGATCGTTTTTTAGATGAAGAAGAACAATATCAACAAACCGCCAAAGTGGCTGAAGTATTAATGTCAAATGACGCATTGAATGAAGAACATATCAGTGCGGTAGAAGATTTATTGGGACATCGTATTGAAGATCAGCCTGAACAGCGTTATCAAGCCATTCAAGAGTTATTAGACCGTCATGGTACGGGCCGTATCTTGTTCCGTAATACGCGTGAAGCCATTCAGGGTTTCCCTGGACGTGATTGTCAGCCTGCTCCTTTACCAGCGCCTGCCGATTGGTCAATGGATGGTAAACTCCGCGAACAAATGTGGCCAGAAGAAGGCCAGCTTGACGGTGCGTGGATGGAAACAGATCCGCGGGTCGCGTGGCTCATGGAAGTTTTGCGTAAGGATTTAAAACACAAAAAAGTATTACTGATTGCGCGTAGTGGGCCAGTGGTCGAAGCCTTGGAAAATGCATTACGCTTACATGCAGGTATTCGTACTGCAATGTTCCATGAAGGTATGAGTTTACTTGAACGTGATCAGGCCGCTGCATATTTTGCGGAAGATAGCTACGGCGCACAGATTTTACTTTGTTCAGAAATTGGTTCTGAAGGTCGTAATTTCCAGTTTGCCAGTGATTTAATTTTATTCGATTTGCCAGCGAATCCTGATGTACTAGAACAACGTATTGGTCGTCTGGATCGTATTGGACAAGAGAATCGGATTCAGATTCATGTACCATATTTGCTTGGAACAGCTCAAGAGCGTATGTTCCGTTGGTATAACGAAGCCTTAAATATTTTTGCTAGCATCTCGCCAACTGCACAAACTTTGCAAGAAAACTTTATTGTTGATCTCAAAGATTGTTTATTGGCTGATCTGGGGCAACGTTTTGAAGATTTACTCGAAGAGGTGAATGTTCAACGTCAGGCATTGGAAGCTGAGTTACAAGCGGGTCGTGATCGTTTACTAGAGTATAATTCTTGTCGTCCTGTGGTGGCGCAAAAGATTGTGGCAGCGCTTGAAGATTATGATGACAATACCACGCTGCCGATGTTTATGAAGCGTTTCATGTCGTCGACCAATATTGACTTTGATGAGCAAAGTAATGGTACCGTGATCATCAAGCCGACAGATCAGATGCAAGTACAAGGACTCACTTTGGATGAGGAAGGCATGACGGCGACTTTTTATCGTGATCAAGCACAAATCCGTGAAGATGCACAATATTTGACCTTGGAACATCCATTTGTTGAAAGTGTGATGGAAATGATTAACACCCAAGCTTTTGGTAGTACCAATGTGGCAGTGTTAAAATCAAGTGCACTCAAGCAGGGCTCAGTATTACTTGAAGTTTGGTTTAAAGTGGATGTGATTGCGCCTAAATCACTTAATCTGCCAGCGAGCTTACCAAAGCAGTTAATTCGTGTTTTGTTGAGTGAAAATGGTCAGGACTTATCTGAAAAGATTGATCCAGTGATTTTAAGACCACATTTGCATCATCTTGATGGTAATAGCTGCCGTCAAGTGGTCAAAGCTCGTCGTGAAGTGATCGAGCAGCGTTATGGTCAGGCTTTGGATATTGCTAAAACATCATTGCCTACTTTGATCGAACAGGCCAAGCAACATTATGCGCAGAAATGGCAATATGAAATTGAGCGTTTAAGTTATTTAAAACAGTTTAACCCAAGCATTCGTCCTGATGAGATTGAGCGTTTGCAAAAATTGCAAAAAGAAGGCTTAACCTTACTGGATGGTTTGTCGGTTACGCCAGAAGCGATTCAAGTTATGGTGGTGGTTAAACCGTAATTAGATAAATTTGGTTGTAGATATAAAAAGGAGGAAAAAATTCCTCCTTTTTATTTGATAAGAATTTATTCACTCAAAACTGAAATTAAGCCGTTTTATCCTGATCGATATTAGCTTCAAGGAACCACAAATATTGGTCCAGATCTTCTAAAGCTGCATGAATAATATCCTCGGAAATTGGATCTTCAATTTCATCAATCGTATCGCGTAAATGATTCGCTACAATCGCATAACGATCGGCTAGTTCTTTTAATTGATCCTGAACATCATGGATTTCGACTGGGTAGGCTTTTAAATGTGAAGTGTTAGCTACGGCTTGAGTTGTTCCCAATGCTGTACCACCAATCTGAACTGCACGTTCAGCAACGTTATCTAAGTGCGTGATGAGTGAAGTTCTAAAGGTATCCAGCATTTCATGAACTGCAATAAAGTTGCTGCCACGCATATTCCAGTGCGCTTGTTTGGTCAGCAATGAAAGATCAATCAGATTCGCAAGAATTTGATTCAGGATTTTAACCGTTGCTTCTTTCACAGAAACATCTAAATTATTTCGCGTATAAACTTTTAATACTTTTGAAGTTGCTTTACTCATGATAACCCCGTATTGAGATGATATTAACCAATGAAAATTGGTCTGACTTAATGTTGTATTTTTAAGCTATCACAATATGTAATTGAGAATTGTTTTTATTATTCAAGTTTTGTATCAGAATTTTTTATTTGACTTTTATTTGTTAAGTCAAATAATTAGCGTATTTTTGATTCATCTAGGTGACGCGCGCCCTCTAAGATCATGCGAATCATCACCATTGTCTGTTCTGCCACCTCTTCGCGCTGTTGATTAGGCAAATCAATAACTTTTGCCCCCATATTAAATACCAACTGAGTAATGGCTTTGGCAACGAGATCTGGATGAAAAAGCTTACTATGGTTTAAGCGTTCCAGACGAATTAAATCTTCTTGTAATTCTTGTTGAAAGAATATGAGCTGACGTTCTACGGCTTCCTTATATGACTTTGAACCCGTAAAACCTTCACGTAACAATAAACTTAGATTACCCTCATCGGTATCTAGTTGTTGAATGAATACTTCGACCGAACTACGAATGATGCTGTTTTGCTTGGACGCTTGTAATCTGGATTCACGGATAATCTGACGCAATACAATTCCTGAACGATCAATCAAAGCAATTGCAAGTTCATCAATGTCCTTAAAATGGCGATAAAAACTATTCGGGGCAATACCAGCCTCTCGAGCAACTTCTCTTAAACTTAGGGACGCAATACTTTTTTCTGGTCCAATCAAGTTTAATGCGGCTTCAAACAATTCCTCTTTGGTAATCGTTGCTTTACGCCCTACGGTACGACTAGGTGCTTTCTGATCAAATTCAGGGACATCAGAATGAGAAGCAAGCGTAGAAGAAAGGTAAGAAGCATTCATATTTTTCAATACATTGTCAGTATTGAGCCATTATAACCACACAGCTAGACCATTGTGAAATGTAAATAAAAGTACAAGTATATATACAAGTTTATATACATATGTATAATAATTAGAAAGCAACCTAGAGTGGCATTACTATGCAAGCAATTCAAAAGAGTTCATCACTCTTTCACATATTGACAAAATCTGTGTTCGATCCGCATGCAACTGATTTTTGGCTACAAAAAATTAATCCAATTTGGTCAACATCACGTGCTTTGGTCAAAATTATAGAAAAAAAACAAGTTGCAAAAGATACGATCAGTCTAACCCTACAAACCAATCGTCATGTGAAGTTGGGCAAGGCAGGCCAACATCATCCAGTGAAAGTTAAAATAGATGGTCGTTTATATGAGCGCAGTTATAGCTTAACGGAACGGCATGGCAATCTGATTTTGACGGTAAAAAGAATTGCTGATGGTAAAGTCAGTACTTGGTTACACGAGCAAAGTCGAGTGGGGGATATTGTTGAACTTGGCCAGCCATTTGGGGATATGCAACTAGATGATCGCCAACATGTGGTCTTGCTGGCTGCGGGAAGTGGTATCACTCCAATGTACAGCCTGATTCAACAATTAAAACGTCAGCAGCAATTGAGTCAAGTAAGCGTTAGACTTTTATATTGGGTGAAACATCGCGAAGAGGCCGCTTTTTACTCAGAGTTTGAACAACTTGCATCTCAATATCCGCAATTTAAGTATAAAATTTTTAGTACTCAAGATGTGCAATACGATGATCGTTTAAATGTAACGCATTTGGCTGAAATCGAAAATCTGGAACATACAACCGTCTATGCTTGTGGACCATCAGGTTTTGTAAAAACTGCGGAAGAACTATTTGGGCATGCTCAATACTTTATGAGTGAAGCATTTAGTTTGACTCAGATTTCTGACAATGACACAGGCTTTATAAATGTGACTTTAAGTCGTTCCAATAAAACAGTTGCTATTCCTAAAGGACAATCCATTTTGGCTGGACTTGAACAAGCTAATATCAAACCCACTTACGGTTGTCGTATGGGAGTCTGTCACAAGTGCGTCTGCCAAAAGATGCAAGGCACTACTAAAGATTTGCTCAATGCCAGTGAAAATAGCGAACCGAAAAATCACATTAAAATCTGTGTTAGTTCAGCCAAGTCTGATCTCGTGATCGACCTTTAAAGAGAGAACTCCCATGAATATGCCTGTCAAAGTCGAATATTTTAAAAATCCAAAAAATAGAGAATTAACCCAAGCTGAGTTAGATCAATTTGCTCAAGAGTTAGATGAAATCAAGCAAGAAGTCTTGGATGACATTGGTGAAAAAGATGCTGCCTACATTCGCCGTGTATACAGTGCAATTCGTTATAGTAGTGCTTTAGGGCGCGCCTGTTTATTTGCAGGCTGGTTTCCACCAGCATGGGTCTTGGGTACAGGGCTATTAGGTGTTTCCAAGATTCTGGAAAATATGGAAATGGGTCACAATGTGATGCATGGACAATATGACTGGATGAATGATCCCAAATTTAACGGACAAACTTATGAATGGGACACGGTAGGTACCGCAGATAACTGGCGTCAAACTCATAATTTTAAACATCATACCTATACCAATATTAAAGGTATGGATGATGACATTGGCTATGGGCTGTTACGTTTATTTCCTGAACAACGCTGGAAACCAAGTTTCTTGTTGCAACCCATCTACAGCATCCCTTTTTGCTTACTATTTCAATGGGGCGTTGCCATTCAAAATCTGGAAATTGGTAAAGTGATCTATAAACGTAGAACATGGAAACAGTTTATGGCAGATTGGAAACCTGCCCAGAAAAAAATGGGTAAATTGTTGTTTAAGGACTATGTATTTTTTCCATTGATTGCAGGACCAGCGGCTTTACCTGTATTTACAGGTAATCTGGTTGCGAACGGCATTCGCAATATTTGGACTTTTAGTATTATTTTTTGTGGTCACTTTACCAAAGATGTCGAAGTTTTCCCTAAAACAGTTTTACAAAATGAAAGCCGTGGACATTGGTATATGCGTCAAATCCGCGGTTCTTCCAACCTGACAGGTTCAGAAGTTTTCCATATTTTGACAGGTCATTTGAGTCACCAAATTGAGCACCATTTATTTCCAGATGTCCCTGCACGTCGGTATCGAAAAATGGCACCCAAAGTTGAAGCAGTCTGTAAAAAATATGGCATTAATTATAACAATGCGAGTTTGGTAAAACAGTATGGTCAAGTACTTGGACGTATTGTGAAATATGCATTTCCGTTTAAGAAATAGTATTTAAATCATAAATTAAAAATAGAGCGCTTAATGCGCTCTATTTTTTATAATTAGACCATTATTTAAATTGAATTGTACCATTTGCACTGACTGTAATTTTAGATTCACCCGCAGCCATATCCTGAGCTGGAGCAGCTTCAGCCGTCGCAAATTTTGCCATGCTGGCACGCATCATAATGGGCTGCGGAAAATTATTATTAGTATTTAAATTGAGATTAACCAAATTATAACTGCCTTTATTCCAAACCTGTGTAATCACTTGCGCGCGTTGCTGGAAGTTCTTGGAAGCTTCAACCATTAATTCGTTTTCAACTTTTTTACGTTGTTCATCTGAAACTGTAAAATTAATGGATTGAGTTTGGAAGTTTTGTTGTAATTCACTAATCAACTGACTTGCCGCTTTAAAATCTTTACTTTCCAAACGAATTTCAGCGCGTCCTCGCCATTCCTTAAATTTGCTGCTGTCATTGTCATAAACTGGATAAGTGCTTTGCGCTCCTGTTTCTACTTTGACCTGAGGATATTTACGTGAGACCGCCATCGCTTCATTCATCAATTGATTAATTTGTGTAGCTAATGCTGCAGGTTGTTTATTACTTTTTTCAATATAAAGTGTGGCGTGCATTTCATCATTGGACACCTGACGCGATGCTTCTGCCTGAATATTCACCACGTTATAGTTAAGTGACTCATTTTCTGCTGCAAACGCAACAGGACTAATGCTAGCTGAAAGTAATACGCTGCTTAAAAGTAAATGACGCATAAAATTTCCTTAGAATTTAAAAAATAAAAAATTGTTTTTCTCTCAATCTATCTTAATGATCAGTGATGTAGAACTTAAAAATCTTTTGTGGAAAGTTTGTAATAGTTTAGATGCAATTAGAATCTGTATATTGACAATTAAGTTTATAAAAATCATATATTTAATTATTTTTTATCGTGAAATAAATGTTAAATTTATCAAAAGCAAAATACAAGTTAAAAAAAGCATACTTTCTTTCGATTGTCACATAGTATGATTATAAATTGTTCAAGGAGTTAGCCATTTATTTTTTTTGATCTATCTGTATGAAATTATAGACCCAAAGGTCTTTATTTTTATACAAAAAAGGGTATCATCGCCCTCCTAGTGATAAGAAAGCAAATGTTGCCTAACTAGAATCCTACAAGCACCGAGTCAAAGGACCGCAAGTCACCAGACTTATTTCTTTCAACCCATATCAGAGATGGTAATTCGATATGAGCGTTAATTCCGTAAATCCTGCCACCCATTCAACTAACGAATACTACTTGACTCGCCAAAGTCAGATGGAATCGAATGTTCGTAGTTATCCGCGTAAATTACCGTTAGCCATTGCCAAAGCGCAAGGCTGCTGGGTTACAGACGTTGAAGGTAAAGAATACCTAGACTGTTTAGCGGGGGCGGGGACATTGGCTTTAGGCCACAATCATCCTGCGGTGATTCAAAGTATTCAAGACACTTTAGCAAGTGGTTTGCCTTTACATACTTTAGATTTAACAACTCCTTTGAAAGATGCATTTACTGAAGCATTATTATCTTACTTGCCTGGCGGTCAGGAAGAGTATTGCTTGCAGTTTTGTGGTCCATCTGGTGCAGATGCGACCGAGGCAGCGATTAAACTTGCCAAAACTTATACTGGCCGTAGTTCAGTCATTAGTTTTTCTGGCGGTTATCATGGTATGACGCATGGTTCTCTTGCAATGACAGGTAACCTTAGTGCTAAAAATGCCGTGAATAATTTAATGCCGGGCGTACAGTTTATGCCTTATCCGCACGAATACCGTTGCCCATTGGGTCTTGGTGGCGAAGCGGGTGTTGACGCATTAACTTATTATTTTGAAAATTTAATTGAAGATGTTGAAAGCGGTGTCACCAAGCCTGCTGCCGTGATTCTTGAAGCGATTCAAGGTGAAGGCGGTGTGGTTACTGCGCCAGTGAAATGGTTGCAAAAAATCCGTGAAGTGACTGAGCGTCATAACATCGTTCTTATTTTGGATGAAGTTCAAGCAGGCTTTGGCCGTTCAGGTAAAATGTTTGCATTTGAACACGCAGGTATCGAACCTGATGTTGTAGTGATGTCAAAAGCAGTTGGTGGTGGTTTACCGCTTGCTGTATTGGGGATTAAACGTAAGTTTGATGCATGGCAACCTGCTGGTCATACAGGAACTTTCCGCGGTAACCAATTGGCTATGGGTACAGGTTTGGTGGTATTAAATACCATTAAAGAGCAAAATCTGGCTCAAAATGCGCAAGAACGTGGTGATTACTTAAAAGCTGAACTTAAACAGCTTGCACAAGAGTTCCCGTGTATTGGTAACGTTCGTGGTCGTGGTTTGATGATTGGTATCGAGATTGTGGACGAGCGTAAACCAGCGGATCGTATTGGTTCACGTCCTGCTGATGCTCAGTTGGCTGCTGCGATTCAAACGGCTTGTTTCAACAATAAATTATTGCTTGAAAAAGGTGGCCGTAACGGTACGGTGATTCGTTTACTTTGTCCACTTGTGATTAGTCAAGATGAATGTGTTGAAGTGATTGCACGTTTCAAAAAAGCAATTGGTGAAGCACTTAAAGCAGTACGAGGCTAATCTACATGGTTGATTTTGCAGAACATCGTAAAGCCTTACTCTGCAATGATGCTGGTTCTATTGCTGACTATCAGTCAGCAATGGATGAGGCGGTAAAAGCCGTCGCTGCATGGTTGCAAAACGACAAGATGTATACAGGTGGCAGCATTAAGGAATTGCGTTCGGCAATTGCTTTTAATCCTTCAAAAGAAGGAATGGGCTTACAGCCATCTTTAAAGCGTATGGTTGAGTTATTTCTCAATAAAAGTTTGAAGGTTCACCATCCATATTCACTTGCGCATTTGCATTGCCCAACGATGGTGACTAGCCAGATTGCAGAAGTGCTGATCAATGCAACCAACCAGTCGATGGATTCATGGGATCAAAGTCCTGCGGGTTCGTTGATGGAAGTGCAATTGATTGACTGGTTACGCCAAAAAGTTGGTTATGGTGCAGGTCAGGCTGGTGTATTTACTTCTGGTGGTACGCAGTCAAATTTGATGGGTGTATTGCTTGCACGTGACTGGTGTATTTCCAAAAACTGGAAAGATGAAAATGGTCAGCCATGGTCAGTGCAACGTGATGGCGTTCCTGCGGAAGCGATGCGTAATGTCAAAGTCATTTGTTCTGAAAATGCACATTTTTCTGTGCAAAAGAACATGGCGATGATGGGCATGGGCTTTCAGTCAGTCGTGACGGTACCTGTCAATCAAAATGCGCAAATGGATGTCAATGCGCTCGAAAAAACAATGGCACATTTACAAGCTGAAGGTAAAATTGTTGCTTGTGTCGTTGCAACTGCGGGTACAACTGACGCAGGTGCAATTGATCCACTCAAGAAAATCCGTGAAATCACCAATAAATATGGTGCATGGATGCACATTGATGCAGCTTGGGGCGGAGCACTGATTCTGTCGAATGCACATCGTGCCATGCTAGACGGAATTGAGCTATCTGATTCGATTACACTCGATTTCCATAAGCATTATTTCCAGAGCATTAGCTGTGGTGCCTTTTTGCTGAAAGATGAATCGAATTATCGCTTTATGCACTATGAAGCAGAATATTTGAATTCAGCTTACGATGAAGAACATGGTGTTCCAAACCTTGTCTCTAAATCATTGCAAACGACACGTCGTTTTGATGCATTAAAGCTTTGGATGACGGTTGAAGCCTTGGGCGAAGAGCTTTATGGTTCAATGATTGATCATGGTGTGACTTTAACTCGTGATGTTGCCGATTATATTAAAGCAACAGAAGGTCTAGAGCTTTTAGTTGAACCACAGTTTGCATCAGTATTGTTCCGAGTTGTACCAAAAGATTATCCAGTGGAGTTGATCGATACGTTAAATCAAAACGTAGCAGATGAATTATTTGCGCGTGGTGATGCCAATATTGGTGTGACTAAAGTGGGTGATGTACAGTCTTTAAAAATGACAACATTAAGCCCTGTTGCAACATTGGATAATGTGAAAAGCTTATTGGCGATGGTGCTGGCTGAAAGTGATCGCATTAAAGATGCAATTGCGGCAGGAACCTATACACCAGCGATTGATTAAGTCTTATTTTTACAAAAGGTCACTGCGGTGGCCTTTTTTTATGACAGAATCATGAAATTATACATTTTAACGAATAAATAAAAATATAAAGCTGATATTGAAAATTGAAGTTACATATTGAAATTAAAAGAATTTTATAAAAATCAAAGTTTAGGGTCGAATTATCACAAAAGCGTCATCAAGTTGTCACCTAATTGTCATATTTTAAAATCAAAATGCATGTATCGAAAGTACACACACTCACTGACATCAGTGATGTACCTACATTAAGCTAAATAAAGAGAGAAGAGCATGCGCTTAAATCCACGTCAACTTGCCATTGCACTTGCAGTTTCTGGGGCCGCTATCGCGACAACTGCGAATGCAGCCCGTGATACGATTCAGATCGCTGGTTCATCCACAGTTTTACCTTATGCAAGTATCGTTGCAGAAGAGTTTGGTAATACTTTCCCACAGTTCAAAACTCCAGTAGTTGGCTCTGGCGGTACTTCTGGTGGTTTAAAGCAATTCTGTCAAGGCGTTGGCGATAATACGATTGATATTGCAAACGCATCGCGCAAAATTAAAGATACAGAATTAGCTGCTTGTAAAAAAGCTGGTGTAAATCAAGTACAAGAAATAAAAATTGGTTATGACGGTATCGTATTCGCCTCAAATGCAAGTAAAGCTGCTTATAAATTAAAACCTGCATTTGTTTTTGCAGCTCTTGCTGAGAAATTGCCATCAAATGGTCAACTTGTACCAAACCCATATACACGTTGGAATCAGATTGACAAATCACTTCCAAACGAGCCGATTACTTTAGTTGTTCCTGCATCTAATCACGGTACACGTGAAGTATTCCAGGAAAAAATGGTTGAGGCGGGCTGTGAAGCTTATGATTATTTCAAAAAATTAGACAAAGAAGAGCAGAAAAAAGCATGTTCTGCTTTCCGTAAGGATGGTCGTGTAATTGAAATTGCGGGTGATTATACTGAAACTTTGGCACGTTTAAAAACTTCTCCAAGTGCTGTCGGTGTATTTGGTTTAGGTTTCTATGACCAAAACCGTGACAAACTTCGTGTAGCTACAGTCAATAATGTAGCGCCTTCAGAAAAAACGATTTTGAATGGTAGTTATCCAGTTTCTCGTCCTTTATTCTTCTATGTAAAAGGCGAGCATGTAAAATCAATTAAAGGCTTACCGCAATATGTAGAATTCTTCCTGAATAAAAAGACTTCAGGTAAAGGTTCTAAACTTGAAAAAGCAGGTTTAATTTCAATGTCTGATTCAGAGCGTGCAAAAGTACTGGCCGACTTTAAAGCTGGTAAGTCTGTTAAGTAATAGATTGAAAATGAGAGCTGATGTCGGTGTGATGCCTTCATCAGCTTTTTGTCTAGCAAGATGTTTAACTGGGTTTTTCAAATAATGAAAATTGAGAAAACGGTGGAGATTACATGAATCTGCTATTGATTGGCGTGCTATTGGCACTCATCGCCATAGCTTATCAAATTGGGTTGAGCAAAAGTCGCAGCCTAGCAGGTAAGGGAAATAACTCTGCATTATTACATTCACGACCGGGCTATTATGGTGCATTGGTTGCGTTATGGTGTGGTATCCCTGCTTTTTTAATTTTGATTGTTTGGAATTTGGTCGAACCGAATATTTTAAAGCATGTCGTTTTGGATCAAGTTCCAGCCGCAACTTTGGCGGGAATGGATCAAGCCAGTATAGAAGTGTTAATGAATCGTGTAAAAGCGATTGCTTCTGGTTTTGGGGTGACAGATCAACCAGCAGCATATGAGCTTGCCGCTGCAGCACAACTTGCAAAAGTACAGACCATTGGTTCATATGCCAAACTTGCGGTAGTGCTTTGTGCCGCGATTGTTGGTCTTTTAGTTGCAAAAAAACGTGTTGCAGAGAATTTTAGGGCACGAAATAAAGTTGAAAAAATTATTAATATCACACTTGCACTCTGCTCAGGTGTCGCAATTCTGACGACGCTTGGCATTGTGATGTCAATGTTTAGTGAAGCCTTAAGATTTTTCTCATTCGTAAGTCCAATCGATTTCTTCTTTGGTACTGAGTGGAATCCTGGTTTTAGTACATCAGGTAGTGCAGAAGGTAGTTACGGTCTGTTGCCATTACTTTGGGGCACCCTCATGGTGAGTGGTATTGCCTTATTGGTTTCAGTCCCGATTGGTCTGATGATTGCGATCTATTTGGCTGAATATGCCTCACCGATGCTACGTTCATGGGCTAAACCCGCTATTGAAATTTTGGCAGGTATTCCTACCATCGTTTATGGTGTATTTGCCCTAATGATTATTGGTCCATTTTTCAAAATGGCAGGTGAAATGGTTGGCATTAATATTAATGCCACGAGTGCGCTGACAGCAGGTTTCGTTATGGGAATCATGATTATCCCATTCGTATCCTCTCTTTCAGATGACATTATTACTCAAGTCCCTCGTGCATTACGTGATGGTTCACTTGGACTAGGGGCAACCAAATCAGAAACGATTCGTCAGGTGGTGATTCCAGCAGCGTTACCCGGCATTATTGGTGCATTTTTATTGGCCGCATCACGTGCTATTGGTGAAACCATGATTGTGGTACTAGCAGCTGGTAATAGCCCTTTACTTCATGTCAATCCATTAGAAGCTGTATCTACAGTGACAGTCACGATTGTCAACCAATTAACAGGTGATACAGATTTCGCAAGTCCTCAGGCATTGGTTGCATTTGCTCTAGGTTTGACACTATTTGTAATCACTTTAGGTCTTAACATTGTTGCACTTTATATTGTGCGTAAATATCGCGAGCAATACGAATGAGTACATCAAATACTTCTACACCTTTGGATCAAAATAGTTTTGATCCACGACTTGCCGCTGAATTACGCGAAAAACGAAAAAAAACGATTCAAAAGTCTTTGGCAAAACGCCATCGCAAAGAAACGACATTTCGATTATTTGGTTTTTCTGCGGTTGTGATTGGCCTGTTATTTGTCGCGTTACTGTTTGGCAGTATCTTGGCAAAAGGTTTGCCAGCTTTTTGGCAAACCAGTATGACGGTTCCTGTTTATTTTGATCCGACAGTAATTGATGCGGGGCCTAAACCTGTACAAGCCGCAGGAGAAACACCAGCACATTTTCAAGAACGTTATATAGAATGGCAAACAAAAATGGGGATGGTGGATTGGGATGCACTAATCATTAATGGTTTGATTGCTAAAGATCCAGCGTTGGCAACGAAGCGTGATGATCTGAGTAGCCTCTATACAAGTTCAGAAGCTTATCGTTTACGTGATATGGTATTTAAAGATCCTTCACTGATCGGTAAGCGCGAAAATATCAAGTTTTTAGCGGATGCAAATGTTGATGTGTGGCTAACAGGTAAAATTGACCGTAGTTTGCCAGATGATCAGCAACAATTAAGTCCAGAAGTACGTCAATTGGCTGATCAATTAGATAAGAATGGTATCCTTACTCATTCATTCAATACCAATATTTTTACCAACCCAGACTCTCGTAGTTCACCCGCAACCAGTGGTTTAGCTGGGGCATTCATGGGCTCACTGTTTATGATGCTGATTGTGATCTTTATTTCGATCCCGATTGGTGTTGCGAGTGCGGTATATCTGGAAGAATTTGCTAAGCAAAACGTTTTAACCGATGTCATTGAAGTTAATATTAACAACCTTGCGGCTGTCCCTTCGATTGTATTTGGTTTGTTAGGTGCAGCTATCTTCATTAACTGGATGCATTTACCACTTTCTGCGCCATTAGTCGGCGGTTTGGTGCTCAGTTTGATGACGCTTCCAACCGTTATTATTACGACTCGTGCTGCCCTGAAAGCTGTTCCACCCTCTATTCGTCAGGCGGCTTTGGGTTTAGGGGCTTCTCGGGTGCAAGTGGTGTTCCATCATGTGTTGCCACTGGCATTGCCGGGTATTTTAACAGGTGCAATTATTGGTGTAGCTCAAGCTTTAGGTGAAACTGCGCCGTTACTTTTAATTGGTATGAGTGCTTTCGTCGCAAGTATTCCTACCAGTCCACTGGATCAATCAACAGCCCTACCTGTTCAAATTTTCTTGTGGCAAGGCAATGAACTACGTAACTTCTTTGAAGGGCGTACCGCAGCAGCCATTATTGTATTACTGGCAATGATGATTGGTTTAAATAGCCTCGCAATTTGGTTACGTAAAAAATTCGAAGTGCGTTGGTAATAGAAGGTGAGATGATGAATACTATTGATACAACTAATGCCTTAGAAAAGGATAAAACAGTGACTTCTGATCAAAAGCAATTTACCAGTGCTGAAACTGAACAAAAACGTCAGACTTCATTTGTCTCGCAGTTTGATACTCAAGCGAGTCCTAAAAAAGAAACTAAGCAAAACGTTAAATTAAGTGCCAATGATGTACATGTGTATTATGGTGATAGCGAAGCGATTAAAGGCATCGATATCAGTATTTATGAAAATGAAGTCATTGCTTTTATTGGGCCATCGGGTTGTGGTAAATCAACGTTTTTACGTACCCTGAACCGTATGAATGATACGATTGATAGCTGTCGTGTAACTGGTAAAGTTTTACTGGATAACCATGATATCTATGATCCAAACTTGGATGTCGTGTTACTACGTGCTCAAGTCGGAATGGTATTTCAAAAACCAAATCCATTCCCAAAATCAATTTTTGATAACGTTGCCTATGGTCCTAAACTACATGGCTTGGCACGTGATAAATACGATCTGGAAGAGATTGTTGAAAATAGTCTGCGTAAAGCAGGTTTATGGGATGAGGTCAAAGATCGTTTGAATCAGCCTGGAACAGGTTTGTCGGGTGGTCAACAACAGCGTTTGTGTATTGCACGTACCATTGCGGTCAGTCCTGAAGTGATTTTGATGGATGAACCTTGTTCGGCACTTGATCCAATCGCAACAGCAAAAGTTGAAGAGCTAATTTCTGAATTATCGACGCAATATACCATTGCCATTGTAACGCACTCGATGCAACAAGCAGCACGTGTGTCAGATCGTACAGCTTATTTTCATTTAGGTGATCTGATTGAGGTTAACTCAACTGAGAAAGTCTTTACTCAACCCGATCATCAGTTGACAGAAGCCTATATTACGGGGCGTTTTGGTTAATTCTGCTGTATTAAGGAAAGCACCTTGGGGTGCTTTTTTTATCTAAAAAAAATGATAAATGATCTTGTTTTCAAAAGTCATATTGAAATTAAAGTATTTAGCCCTCATCTTCTATGCATAATTAGGAACTTTAGAGAAAAAACAGCTCATGCTATTTCATTTACCCAAATTACCAGCAGAAATTCATGTTAGCCATTTGAATGCACGCGTGAGTGAACAGCGAAAGAAAATTGCCCAGACTACAGCATCAAAATTTGAGTTATTACAATTGACGCAGCAGTTAGCAAAAGAAGCTCGTGTTCGTAAGAAAAATAATCAGAAAATCTTTGTACTCGATTTTAAAGGTGATATCCAAGCTTCTGCGGTTGAACAATTACGTGAAGAAATTACTTTAGTTCTTGCTACGGCAAAAGCAGGAAAAGATCGTGTAGTGGTTCGTTTAGAAAGTCCAGGTGGCATGGTGCACGGTTATGGTTTGGCTGCAGCACAATTGGTTCGTCTGCGTGATGCTGGTTTTCATGTCACCATCGTGGTCGATAAAGTGGCTGCGAGTGGCGGTTATATGATGGCCTGTATTGGAACGGAAATTATTTCAGCACCTTTTGCAATTTTGGGATCAATTGGAGTGGTCGCACAAGTTCCAAACTTTAACCGTTTGCTCAAGCAACATAATGTTGATTTTGAACTCTACACAGCAGGTGAATATAAGCGTACTGTGACGATGTTTGGTGAAAATACCCCAGAAGGTAAAGCCAAATTTGAAGAAGAGTTGCAACAAACCCATGCGCTTTTCAAGCATTTTGTAGAGAAATACCGTCCACAACTGAATGTTGAAAAAGTCGCAACTGGTGAACACTGGTATGGTCAGCATGCTTTAGATCTGAATTTGGTGGATAAATTACAAACGTCTGATGAATACATTTTGGGTTTATTACCTCAACATGATGTCTATGTCATTACCACACGTAAGCGTCCAACCTTAGGTGAAAAGCTTGGACTTCAAGCCGCGCAGTTAGCGGATCATTTGATTCCAACTGTAATGAATAAAGTCATTGAAACTTTGAGTAAAACGAATAGTAATTTGGTTCAAATGCGTGATCCTAAGCTTTAATTTGAAAATCTATCGACAAAATCACGAGCAAAATAAAAGCCTACTTCAATTTGAAGTAGGCTTTTATATAGAGTTAATGCTTACATTCTAGATTATCGATAGTATTTTGATCTAAATACTGAATCGTTGGTAGATAATCACCCATAATTGACTTTTCATCACCCCAAGTCAAAGTATTTTGAACGGCTTGATTAAAGCCTGGATATGGCAGTAAATTTCTCATAATTAATAAACCAAAGTCTTCATGACCATAATCCTCACCCACTGGACTCTTAAGACCACTGCCGCGTGGAGATAATGCCAAGAACTTATAACCGCACTCTTCAGTTGCATTTTTTGGTCGATCTTCTGGCAAAGAAACAATGATTTTATATTTACCTTCAGCATCCAGATTTTTACTTAGATCACCATCATATAAGCAATAATTGGTCGCTGTAGATGTAATTTCGTTGGTACAAATCGACATGTAACGAAGATCACCAGCTCCTAGAACGGCTTCGTTATTTTGAGTTGAAGCAATTTTTGGTAATTTACCATTTAATAGCAGTACCTTGCCTATTCTTCGACTAGTGGTAGCAAATACATATTCATTGTCGGGAGTTGCCCAAAAATTGAGTTTACGTTCAGGAGTTAATCCTTCACATTTTTCTATACCAATCTTATAAGCACATTGGGCATTGGCTGTTCCATTACGCGCAGCATACCATGTTGGAGTTAATTGTGCTGGAAAGCCAGGATATAATTGTCTAGAAAATGCTTTTTGGACGATGTCCCCTGAAAAAGCATTATAATTTTGGACAGGTTTATCTTTAACGTTTAGGAACTGACAGACCTCCTGACCTTTAATTTCCTTTCCTTCTTTAGTGACTACTCTAAAATGTGGAAACTCGACCCCACCTTTATTGTCATAACCTTCATTTGGAACATAAACGCGATACCAAATGACTAAAGAATTATCATTTGTTGGTGGTGCATATAATGTATTTTTCTCAGGCTTTGCGGGTAAATTTCCAATTTTAATTTCTGTTGAATAGCCACGTTCTTTTTCTAAACGCTTATTGCCAACCACGAATGGGTTGGTAACTCCAGTATTTGGCTGAATCTCCGCATCTAATAGTGAATTGACACGCGTTCCATTTGATTCATAGCTTACCAAAGACATATGACGAGAATAGGGGAAGTCACCATCGACAAATACTCTTGCACCATCTGGAATACTAAATTGGCTAGTGTAATAATTTACATTGGTATCAGGATAGGCAAAATTCATTGCATCTTCGCCAGTATGCGATTTACTGGTTACTCCATCATGCCACATACAGTCAGTTAACGCTGGTGGTGGAGTGATTTGTGCCACGTCATTATCATCGTCATCGTGACAAGCCGTGAGAAAGCATGTACTTGAAAGTGCTATCACTAAAGTACGATTTAAAATTTTCATATTTTGAATCCATTCTCTATACTTTAATCAGTACCTGAATAATTTTATATATTCTATAAAGGCGCTTATAAATAAAATTAAAATAGTTTGGCTTTTTAATACTGTAAATCTATTTTAAAGGTGATTCCTCCTTCAATATAATCAATCAGATATTTTGATATTAATTTACGATCTTTAATATCTGTAGCCCAATATTGCTCTAGTCCTACATCACTAATGACATTTAAAATAATGTTAAAAGTAAATAAGACTTTTAAATCAATGGCATCTTTACTGGCTTCCGGAAATGCCTGAGACAGAAGTTGAGTTGCCTTTTTTGCAATAGGTGATAATTCTTTTGCAATCATTTTTCGTCCTTCTTCTCCAGTACTAATCATTCGAGAAAAAAACTTGAGATATTGAAGCCCGTTGTCCTGCAATAAAATATTCACCATTGGTCTATACATGGCTTTTACAATGCTGTTAGGTTCAATATGATCTTCTGAAATTTTATTAAGTTCCTCTAAGCTTTGTTTGGCGTAGGGGGTCAATACATAGCTCAATGCAGCTTCCAGCAGTCCCCATTTAGATTTAAAGTGGTAATACAATGCAGATTTATTTGAAACTCCTGCTAAGTCATTGATTTGTTGAACGGAAAGACGAGTCGCATCATTCTGTGAAAAGAGAAGAATGGCTGCTTCAATCAGTTTTAGTTGGGTTTCACTATGTTGCATTTCTGATTACACTTCAGATCTAAAGTCTGTTGACAACATTAATCTAATTGGATTAATGTTGTCAACCGATCAGAATGACTTGGATTCAAAACCAAAATTTAATGATTTTTTTTATTTTGATAATCATCACTTAAATGTTTAAAAAAATTATTTTTTAATTGTGAGGATGCTTGTCTTAAATATATAGATGTACTTAAATTCAATGGATGAAAATAAATGCAGATAAAAAATTTTAATTTAAATCATAAATCGTTAGTGATTTCTATTTTATTTTCCATGTATGCACCTGTATCTTTCTCCGGCAGTATTCCTGTTGAGCAGACTACTCTGAATTATCAGAAAAAATTCACACAAGCTCATGATTTAAATAATACCCAAGAAATAAAAAATGCAATGAAAGGATTTATTGCCAAACCTTTTGGGAAAATTAGTGATGATCAGGGAAATATTGTCTGGGATTTTGACAGTTTTGGTTTTGTGCAAGGAAATGCACCAGATACAGTTAACCCAAGTTTATGGAAGCAGGCAATTTTAAATAACCAAATTGGGTTATTTAAAGTCAGTGATGGCATTTGGCAGCTTCGTGGTTTTGATTTAGCCAATATTACATTAATTCAGGGAAAAACAGGCTGGATTGTGGTAGATACATTGACTTCTAAAGAAACAGCGACTGCAGCTATGCAGTTTGCTCGTCAGCATTTGGGTAATCAGCCAGTATCCGCCATTATATTTACTCATAGTCATGTTGATCATTTTGGTGGAGCGCTCGGCGTTTTATCTGAACAAGAGGTTAAATCAAAGAACATTCTTGTGATTGCACCTGTGGGGTTTATGGAAGAAGCAACCAGTGAAAATTTAATGGTAGGCCCTGCAATGGGGCGCCGCGCAAACTATATGTATGGTCGATCTCTTCCTCGAAATGAGTCTGGATTGGTCGATAATGGCTTAGGAAAAGCGGTTTCATTTGGTCATATTGGTATTCTCGAACCGACAGTTTTGGTAACTCAACCCGTTCAACCGATGACTGTCGATGGGGTTGATTTCATTTTTTATAACGTTCCAAACTCTGAAGCTCCTGCGGAATTAACGTTTTATTTACCCCAGCAAAAAGCCTATGGTGGCGCTGAAATCCTCTCACATACTTTGCATAATTTGTATACTTTAAGAGGGGCGAAAGTTCGGGATACATTAAAATGGGTGAGCTATCTCGATCAAGCACTTGATCATGCAAAAGACGCAGAAGTGTTCTTTGCCCAGCATCATTGGCCTGTTTGGGGAAATGATAATATCAAACAATTTATTACTGTACAGCGAGATAGTTACAAATACATTCATGATCAAACTGTACGTATGATTAATGCAGGTATGACTGGAAGTGAAATATCCGACAATATTAAATTGCCGCCTCAACTAGATCAGTATTTAAATGTGCACGGTTATTATGGAACGGTTAAACATAATGCACGAGCAGTGTATCAATATTACATGGGCTGGTTTGATGCTAACCCTGCAAATCTGGATAATTTACCCGTTAAGCAAGCTGCACAAGGTTATGTGGATTTGGCGGGTGGTGAAGCTAAAATGATTGCAACGGCACAACAAGCATATGATCAAGGTAATTATCGTTGGGGGGCTGAACTGCTAAAACATGTTATATATGCGAATCCAAATAATCAGCAGGCTAAGGACTTGCAGATCAAAACATTTAGTCAATTGGGCTATATGTCAGAAGCATCTACATGGCGAAATTTCTATTTAACAGGCGCTCAGGAACTAAAAAATGGTACTCCAAAAACAGGAGTGACACCGGTTATATTATTGGATATGTTGCAACATACGCCAGTTGAGCGTTTTTTGGAGTCTATGGCAGCTAGTTTAAATGCAAATCGTGCTGAAAATGTAAATTTGACATTAAATTTAGTTTTCTCTGATTTAAATCAAATATATGAAATTAAAGTCAATAATGCGGTTATGAACTTTAAGGAAGTTAAGCAACCTACAGCAGATGCTGCTGTAACTCTCACGCTGACCAAACCCTTCTTTTTGAATATGATGACAGGGCAGAGTGGCGCACTAGCTCTTATGTTTTCTAAAGATACCCAAATACAAGGAAGCCGCATGAGTTTAAGAAAGTTTTTTTCTTTGTTTGATAAAGCAAATGGTACATTTCCTATTGTAACTCGAAACTAATCTTTTAATAGTACGCATTAAAAAAGCGGAACCATTTTAAAATGATTCCGCTCTAGTTTAACCACTATCGATTAAAGCTTATTGATTAAAGCATTGATTTGTTGAGCCTGTTCTGCTGCATTTCCTGTATAGGTTGCAGGAGTGAGTTCAGCAAGGCGCGCGCGTTCATCGGCTGGAACTTGTGCAAGTTCTTCACCGTTGACAAAGTTCACCATCATGTCACGTGTCATCGCTTGACCACGTGTTAATGCTTTTAACTTTTCATAAGGTTTTTCAACATTATAGCGGCGCATTACTGTTTGGATAGGTTCAGCCAAAACTTCTTGAGCTTGATTTAAATCTTCATTTAAACGATTTGCATTTAACTCAAGTTTACCAATCCCTTTTAAGCAAGCATCAAAAGCAATCAAGCTTTGTGCAAAACCAACACCCATGTTACGCAGTACCGTTGAGTCAGTTAAGTCACGTTGCCAACGTGAAATAGGCAATTTCTCACCTAAATGACCAAGTACTGCATTGGCAATACCTAAGTTACCTTCTGAGTTTTCAAAATCAATCGGATTGACTTTATGTGGCATAGTTGAAGAACCGACTTCACCATCTTTTAATTTTTGTTTGAAGTAACCTAAAGAGATATAGCCCCAGACATCGCGGTTAAAATCGATCAAAATGGTATTATAACGACGTAGTGCATCAAACAATTCAGCCATATAGTCATGTGGCTCAATTTGCGTAGTGTATGGGTTAAATGCCAAACCTAGCGATTCAACGAAAGCTTGTGCATGTGCCGCCCAGTCAATGTCTGGATAAGCAGACAAGTGCGCATTGTAATTGCCTACGGCACCATTGATTTTGCCAAGTAATTCAACATTTTCAAACTGCTTGATTTGACGTGCCAAACGATAGGCAACATTTGCCATCTCTTTACCCAAAGTGGTTGGGCTTGCTGTTTGACCATGTGTACGAGATAACATAGGTTGTTCAGCATGTGTGGTCGCTAGAGCTGCAATCGCATTTAAGATTTGCTTCATACTTGCAACTAAAACTTCACGACCATTTTTCAACATGAGGGCATGTGACAAGTTATTAATGTCTTCAGATGTGCAGGCAAAATGAATGAACTCGCCTGCATCTTTTAATTCATCAATATTGGCGATTTTTTCTTTTAAAAAGTATTCAACTGCTTTTACGTCGTGATTGGTGGTGCGTTCAATCTCTTTAATACGATTGGCATCATCTTCAGAGAAATCATTCACAATTGCATCTAAAGCAGCATTAGTTTCATTTGAAAATGCTGCAACTTCAATAATTTCTGGATGGTTTGCAAGCGCTTGTAACCAACGCACTTCAACAGTCACACGAGCATGAATTAAACCAAACTCAGAAAGATAGGGACGTAAAGCATCACATTTGCTTGCATAACGTCCGTCAAGTGGCGAGAGTGCGGTGAGCGCGTTCATACAGGTTCCTTCATATCCCTCCTTTTGTTAAGAGGAGGCTAGGTGGGGTTTAAATATAAAATAAAATTCGTTGCAATATCAAAGTTCGACCATTTGATACTGTAAACGAGCGAGTGTTTGAATATCTTGTAGCAATTTGCGTTTGCTAAAAATCATATTCCATGAGCTGCCACCTAACTGCCGCCAAAGATGCGCCATTTGTAGGCCTGTAAATAAGCAGGCACGAATACGGTTTGTGTGGTGACTATCCTTAAATGCTTCAGCATTGCCGCGAACCATGATGCGCGGATTGATCTGACCTGCCGTCTCGACATAGGTTTGTGCAAGGTTGGCAATAATACTTGGATGCAAATAGTTGTTATCAAAAAATGACAGTTGTTTTAAAATTTTTTGCTGTGATTTTTCAATAATTTCAACATATTCTGGGTTTTTGTAGACTTTCTTTTCAAGTTGCAACAACGACATAGCATAAGTCATAGGCAGCTTGGCATTTGATAGTTTCGGTAAACGCGATTTCGGTGAGCTTGAAAAAGGTTGAGTGATACTATTTTCCAGTGTTTTTAAACCGAGCGAAATGTCGGCAAGCTGATGAAAGAAATCCAGTGTTTGCGTACTGGAATTCATAGCAGGGCGTATATTAAGACAGGCTTTAATCAGTTGTTCAAAGTAGAAGTTTCCACTTTCACCAATACTTTGTTGACCTGTCATCGCTGTCATGTGTGTCAACTGAGCGGCCTGAAAGACACCCGCAAGCGCTAAGGCACGGTTTTGACGTACATTCAGTGCTTGAGGCTGTTGAAAAGGGGTGTCAACCATGCCTAAGATTCCTTTAAATAAAATCGGGTTTGGGTGCATTAGTGTTTAAAATTACACCGCCACCTAAACAAATTTCATCGGCGTAAAATACAACGCTTTGTCCTGGTGTCACCGCCCGCTGTGGTTGATCAAATTCAACACGAATACCATTTTCAGTATTTTCATCACGATAAATAGTACACGTTTGATCGGGTTGACGATAACGAGTCTTGGCCGTACATCGAAAACCTGAAGTTGGAATTTCCTGCTCACCTGCAACCCAGTCGATAGCGTCACTCCACAGTTGTGTGCTTTGCATAAGTGGATGTTCATGACCTTGACCAATCACAAGTCGATTATTGGCAATATCTTTATGCAGTACGAACCAGGCGCCTTCAGGTGCATTCTTTAAACCACCTAAACCAATACCACCACGTTGACCCAGCGTATAGTACATTAAGCCGTGATGTTCACCAACCTCTTGACCATTATCCAAAACAATTTTTCCAGGTTGAGCAGGTAAATATTGTTTAAGAAAATCATTAAAGCGACGTTCACCAATAAAACAGATCCCTGTAGAGTCTTTTTTCTTGGCAGTTGCCAGATCTAACTCTTCTGCAATGCGACGAACTTCTGGTTTCTCGATTTCACCTACAGGAAATAAGGTCTTGTTAATTTCACGACCATGAACTGCATGCAGGAAATAGGTTTGGTCTTTATTATTGTCGACACCACGAAGTAGGGGAGCATAGCTTTCACCACGTGAATTTTTCAAACTTTCACCACGACGTGCGTAATGACCTGTGGCAATAAAATCTGCACCCAATGTCATGGCATGATCTAAAAACGCGCGGAATTTGATTTCTTTATTGCATAAGATATCTGGGTTTGGAGTACGACCTGCCGCGTATTCAGCCAGAAAATGCTCAAATACGCGATCCCAGTATTCCATGGCAAAGTTAGCCGTATGTAGCTTGATGCCAATTTTATCGGCAACTGCTTGCGCATCTGCCAAATCTTCAAGTGCTGTACAATATTCCGTTCCGTCATCTTCTTCCCAGTTTTTCATGAAAAGACCTTCAACTTGATATCCTTGTTGAAGTAAAAGTGCAGCAGAAACTGATGAATCGACCCCACCAGACATCCCGACGATGACGCGTTGTGGCATAGTATTAGGCATCCAGATTTGAAGTAAAAGAAGGAGATTGGTGCTCATATATGAGCGATAAAGGAAAGCGTTGATCGCTTAAAGCGTCTTGAATGGCTTTGGTAACTAACGGACTGCGAGCACGTGCTGTTTCCTGTAACTCATTCAGGTTCATCCACACAGCGCGTACGATGCCTTTATCTAAAGTGGCATTCAGGTCTGCTTCAATACTATGCGCTAAAAAACAAAAACGATAATACGTTCGATCTGGAAACATCGGTGGAGTATAGGTGTAAATGCCGAGTAAGGCATCAATTTCAACCGTATGACCTGTTTCTTCAAGCGTCTCACGAATCGCAGCTTGTATCAGGGTTTCACCACATTCAACATGGCCCGCAGGCTGGTTGAATACAGTATGGGTGACGCCTTCGCTATATTCTTCGACAAATAGAAAACGACCATCTTTTTCAACAACTGTGGCAACGGTAACGTGCGGTGTCCAAGCGGTCATAAAAGCACCCTGATTTAAAAGCAGTATGATACAAAATTTGAAGCGTGGTGGCTAGTTGATGTCATTGAGCAATTTTCTTACTACCAC
The DNA here is from genome assembly GCF_025562455.1 of Acinetobacter sp. WU_MDCI_Axc73. Taxonomy (GTDB): domain Bacteria; phylum Pseudomonadota; class Gammaproteobacteria; order Pseudomonadales; family Moraxellaceae; genus Acinetobacter. The sequence continues at coordinate 38,750 of NZ_JAHPRO010000005.1, read as the reverse complement.
TAAAAGTTATGTTTTTGTTGTAAAGTTATGCATGAATCAATGAGTGTTTAATATATATTTTATATTTTTCCAATTTTTTGAAACATATGCAGTCAATTTCAGCTATTTTCTTAGATGAACATCCAATTCATGGGTGTATTCATGACGCAAGTAATCATTTAAACCCATTTCCAAAACTAATAAATATACGATATTTATTAAATTAAAATAGACAGTGATGGTCTTTTTAATATATTGCTGCGTAGAGATATAAATATGATTCAAAAGGCATATCAGCCAATTTTAGACGATCTAATCTCAGTTTTTGCTAGAGAATTCATGACGGAGCATGATAGCCTTTACATTTATGGAAGTGTTGCGTAAGGAAAAGCGGTTGTTGGTCAGTCAGATTTAGATATATGTGTGGTCTTTAAGCATCAAATTGAGAATCTGGATCAAAAACTCGCTAAAATAAAATCAAGCTTGATTACTAGTTACCCATTTATCCCAAAAATTGATATTGATGTTGGCTATTTAAAAGAGATCCTAGATCAACAGAATAGGAAGGGTTGGGGTGCATGGATTAAATTTTTTTGTACAGCTATTTACGGCCAAGATTTAACTCATTTTTTTCAAGATATAGAGATTGATAGAGAGGTAATCGAGGCAATTAACAAGGAACATCATGAAGAGATACACCGCTATTTTGATTGGTTAGAATTAAAAGAAAAGCCTCTAGAAGAGTTGAGCAATATAAAAAAATCTTTAATTAAAAGAATGATCCGATTGCTACCTTTAACCTTACCGCATGTTGAAAAGTGGCCATTAAGTTTAAACGACACCATTGATCAAGCAATACAGGTTTATCCCCAACAAAAAGATGAACTCTACTTCTTATTAAAAGAGCTTAATAACCCTCAGTTAATCGATGAGATCTCTCTTAATAGGCTAAAAGAGATTTATACTTGGGTAGACATCTCGTTTAGTACTGGTGTTTTTAGCTTAGTCGTGTGATTGATCTAAATAATTATCCTTCACTTTCACATAATGGCGTGCTGAATAAGGTAAAAATTCCATTTCTTTTTCGGTCAGTGCACGCACTTGTTGTACTGGACTACCGACATACAAATAACCGCTTTTTAACACTTTACGTGGCGGAACAAGACTACCAGCACCAATCATTACATCATCTTCAATGATCACGTCATCTAAAACAACGGTATTAATCCCGATCAAGACACGATTGCCAATGGTACAACCATGTAAAGTCACATGATGCCCAACCGTTACATCTTCACCAATGACCAATGGCGAACCATTCGGTTTAGATTGGTTTTTATGGCTGACATGCAACATACAATGATCCTGTACATTACTGTTTTTGCCAATCTGAATTGCGTTCACGTCACCACGAATCACAGCAAAAGGCCAGACCGAAACATTTTCAGCTAATTTAACATCACCCACAACAACCGACATCTCATCGATATAACAGCTAGAATCAACATCAGGTTTTTGGTCGAGATAAGGACGAATGTTCTTTGGCATAGCAGCGTTCGCTTGAAAATTTAGCGGAATTATAAAATAAAAAAGCATTCATACCCAAGAGCATGAATGCTTAATCTAGTTGTTCTAAAAATTAGAACAAGTTGCTAAAGAACATTTTGATATGGTCAATCATGCGAGCAAAGAAACCTGCTTCTTCTACTGGTTTTAAAGCAACCAGTGGTTTTTCTGCAATCACTTTACCATCAAGGCTTGCCACCAGTTTACCAACCACTTGACCTTTAGCTAAAGGTGCATTGAGCTTAGGTTGGATCACCAGTTGTGTTTTAATGTTACCCGCTTGCCCTTTAGGCATAGTGACATTAAAGTTCTCAGCTAAACCGATTTGAGCTTCATCTTGCTTACCAAACCAGACTTTTGTTTTAGCTAAAACTTGGTTTGCTGGTTGAACATTGACAGTTTCAAAGTTAGCAAAACCCCAAGCCAATAAACTACGTGTTTGAGAAGCACGCTCATTCATGCTTGGTGTACCAAAAATCACGGAAATTAAACGCATAGGACCACGTTTACTCGATGTTGTCATACAGAAACCAGCTTCGTTGGTATGACCTGTTTTTAAACCATCTACGCTTGGGTCTGTATAAAGTAACGCATTGCGATTACCTTGTTTAATTCCATTAAAGGTAAATTCTTTTTCAGAATAAATCGGGTAATATTTTGAGCTGTCTTTGATGATATGTTGTGCAAGAAGCGCCATATCCTTTGCAGAAGAATAATGGCCATCAGCAGGCATCCCTGTTGAATTAATAAAGTGAGTATTGGTCATGCCAATACGTTTAGCTTCCTGATTCATCATGTGGGCAAACGTTCCCTCGTTACCTGCAATATGTTCAGCCATTGCAATAGAGGCATCGTTACCAGATTGCACAATAATACCGCGTAACATTTCCAGAACGGTCGCTGTTCCATTTAAAGGAACATACATACATGATTCTGCACTACTGCCACGACACCATGCAGATTCGTTCATGCGAACGCTTTCGTTTTCAGTCAAATCACCCTTTAAAAGTTTTTGCTCAATGATATAACTGGTCATCATTTTGGTCATTGAGGCAGGGGCAAGATGTTCATTTTCATTCTTAGATGCGAGAATTTGTCCTGTCTCATAATCCATTAAGACATAAGATTTATTATTTAATTCTGGGGGTGAGGATAAAACAGTTGCTGCATAGGTAAATGATGGTAAGAGTATAAGTGCAGCAAAGGTGCTTTTTTGAATCATTCTAGGCGTTCCGATAACTTGTGTGAAGCAGATGAGCCTAGCATTTTAGGATAAAGCCAAGCCGACTTCTACGTTAAAAGTCGGCTTATTTCATACATATTGTAAATAATCAGTTATTTCGAATAATAATTACGGACATCATCGCAAATTTGACGGTTGTCATCATCAGATGCTTTTTTGGCATCTGCACGGGCTTCTTTTAAAGCAGGTTGAAACTCTTTGGTTTTAGCACGTTTGTTTAAAACCTGAACAGCATTCGGTTCGTTGTTTAGATAAGCCTTAACCAAGTTTTCATAAGCTTTATTAAACTTTAAGTCCTTACCAATTAGGCTTGGACACACCTCAGACAAGACATAAATTGCCGCAAGCTCTTGAGGGGTAACATTATCAGAAGTTGGTGTGACTTCAATTTGTTCAGATTCAGCTTTTTTGTCTTTGGCAAAGGCAGTGCTGGTGAAAACGCTAGAAGCGAGGAGGAATGATAGGCCAGCTATTTTAAACACATTTTTTTTCATAAAAACTCAAAATAAGACTCAAAGAATTTGAATCATTTATAGCACGAAAAGCAGTTTTAATTTGTATCTTTGCTGTAGAACTTATGCAGAACAAGGTTCTAAGTGGTTGAATTATTTAGAACCAAATTTTGATCAGGTCGATAATTTATTCTTGATAACTTAAAACATCTTCACATACTGTTTTTTGTTCATCAGCCGAAGTTTCTTTGAGTGTTTGATGTGCATCAGCCAATAGAGATTTATACTCAGCATCACTTTGTAATGCTGTAAATGTCATATTTTGATCCGAATATTCTTTTAAATTCGTTTGAATCAATTTTTGAATATTTTGCTCAAATGTCGTATTTTTCCCGATAAGAGCGGGGCAAACTTCACTTAAAACTTGTGTTCCCGCAATATCTTCTTTAACTAAAGCATTACGTTCTGCCTGAGATAGTACCTCATTTGCAAAAGCCATTTGACTAAATGTGATTGCAGTCAGAGTAAATAAACAAAAGCGTGATATAAGTGATGTTCTCATGGTTTCACAAAATTATTAATGAATTTAGCCGCTAAATATATATAATTAAATGAATATTTCAATCGAATAACCTCATCAGTCATTTATAGAGATCGTGTTTTGTGAATATTCTTATAGCCAACGATGATGGTGTTTTTGCACCAGGCATTCAGGCGCTTGCGCAAGCTTTAAAACCATTAGGTCGTGTTGTTGTGGTCGCTCCAGAAAGTGAGCGAAGTGGATTTTCAAGTGCGTTGACCTTGGATCGTCCTTTGCGTCCTATCCCAATTGCACAAGATGTCTGGGCAGTCAATGGTACACCAGCGGATTGTGTCTATCTTTCCATGAATGGTTTGTTTGATTTTGAATTTGATCTGGTTGTAAGTGGTATTAATAGCGGGGCAAATCTCGGTGATGATGTGCTTTATTCAGGTACAGTCGGTGCCGCGTTTGAAGGGCGCTTAATGAAGCAGCCTGCTATTGCTGTGTCTCTGGCAGGAAGCAATGTACGTTCTTATGAACATGCAGATGATTACGCAGTTGCTGCTCAATGGGTACATGATTTTATCTCGCGAGGCTTACCACAGTTACCGCCTCGTCATATTTTGAATATTAATATTCCAGATGTGCCAGAACTTATGGGTGAAAAGATTACATATCAGGGGCTTCGTGCACAGTCTAAGCCAATTACTAGCCATGTTGATCCGCGTGGTCGACAAGTGTACTGGATTGGACTCGCTGGTGAAGCGGTGACGGATCCTAAAAGAACACCTAGTCATGCCCAGTCCGATTTTTTTGCAGTTGCTAATGGTTATGTCAGCATCACTCCTATTCAGATGGATGCAACTAACTATGGAATACTTGAAGATTTACAAAAATCACTATCTTCATCTATTTGAAAACGGCTCCATCATTAAATGGTGCAGAATGTTATAACTTTGTGAAAATTAGGACGATGAACGTGCGTCTTCGTCCTTTTTTGGTACTCTTAGCGCAAATGTCTGTTGTTCTATATTGATGAGAGAGGGAGATCGATGCCATTGTTTCGATATGAAAGTGAAATTTCGTTTATTTCAAGCCATATATTTCTAAAAAAAATAATGATGTCTGTGGCGGTTGTCTCCGCACTTGCAATAACAGGTTGTGCCTCTAAGCCGCAAATTTCAAATTCAACCCGTGTAATGAATTCACCAGATTACTATACGGTGCGATCGGGAGATACCTTGAGTGGAATTGCTGCGCGTTATGGTTTGAATTACATCAATATTGCACAGTTAAACGATATTGCGCCGCCATATCGGATTTATGTCAATCAATCTTTGCGTTTAAAAGGTTCAGCAGCCAAACGTACCACTACAACGCAACCTATTACCCAAGCTGCACCAATACAACGTCAAACGATTGCGCTACCTACAACGCCATCGACTACAACACAGACGGCATCTCGTCCAGTCACTCCAGCTGTTGCACCTGTAACAACAGCACCCGTGATTACAGCAACGCCAACGTCGACCAGTTTGCGTTGGGTAAAACCATCGACTGGACCCGTGATTCAGCAATTTAATCTGGCAACAAATGTAAAAGGTCTACGCTATGGTGGAAATCTAGGTGACCCGATCTATGCAGCAGCAAATGGACAAGTTGTCTATGCAGCGGATGGACTTAAAGAGTACGGTAATTTAGTGTTGATCAAACATATTGATGGCTACATTACGGCTTATGCACATAATAGTAAAATGCTAGTTAAAAGTGGCGACAACGTCACGGCAGGACAAAAAATTGCGGAAATGGGCTCATCTGGTACCAATCGAGTCATGTTAGAGTTCCAAATTCGCTTGGATGGTAAACCAATTAATCCTGCAAATATTATCCCAATGAACTAGTTGAAAGTTAAAATTAAATAATGCAAAAGCTAAATTTCTCCGTATAATACAATGAGATGCCTTTATCAAATAATGATAACTGCATCTCATAAGTTTAGAGGGAAATTTATGTTAGATCAACTTCGAGCAATGGGAGTGTTTGCTTGTGTTGTAGAGAAAAGTTCGTTTAGTGGTGCCGCCCGCGATCTGGGTATTACCACCAGTGCAGTGAGTCAACAGATTCGGTCTCTAGAGCAGGACATGGAAGTAACACTTCTTCACCGTTCTACCCGTAAATTAAGCTTAACTGAGGCTGGACAAGCTTTTTTCCACAGTTGCCAAGAAATGCTAGCTGCTGCGGAACGTGGCAAGATTCGTATTAATGAATTGCGTGATGATTTGGTTGGGGATTTGCGTATTGCAACAACTCCTGAATTATGCGCTTTACATATTGTTCCAGCTTTATCTCACTGGATGTCCGCACATCGTGGATTATCTGTAAATTTTGAAGCAGATCATCGATATATTGATCTTATCGAAGGGCGCATTGATATTGCCATTCGTATGAGTTCAAAAATTGAGGATCAAAACTTAACTATTATTCCAATGGCACGTGTCGATCAGGTTTTGGTCGCTTCACCGAGCTATTTGAATCAATCAGCCCCCATTTCGCGTCCTGAAGATTTAAAGAATCATGATCTGATTCCTGTAAATCTAATGAATAATTACCAGAACTTTTCATTTCAGCATGCTACAAATGGTGAGTCCGTAACGATTGACATGAAAACCCGTCTACAAACGAATAATGTTTTTGTCGCGAAATCTTTATGTCAACAAGGACATGGTTTAACCAGAATTCTGTACTTAGATGTACAAAAAGAGCTTGTAAATGGTTCTTTGGTTGAAGTCTTACCTGATTGGAATCTACCCGCTTTTACACTGTATGCAATTACGTCTAAGCGTGAACAACAACCGATGAAAATCCATCGTTGTCTGGATGCGTTAAGGCAGTATTTCAGCCAGTTACCAGGTGGGCGAACTTTTCATGAAGCGTCTTAAAAGCATGGTTTATCTGTAAATACAGCAGTGAAGAAAATCGAGTTATGCCAATAGCTCGATTTTTTTTATTTTAAGACAATAAAAAAAACCATAACTGAGTTACGGTTTTTAAAGTAATTTTAAAACTCAATCTTTAAGCTAAGAATTGTCGAATTGCAGGAACTAAACGTGCAAGTAAATCATCGGCTTGTTCTTGAGTCATATTCAGAGGGGGTAGTAAACGTATTACAGAACCCGCGGTAACATTGATAATCAATTTATATTCATCACGTGCAATAGCAACCATTTCAGGACAGGCTTTCGGTAATTCAACACCAATCATCATTCCAAAACCACGTACTTCAACATTTAAGCCAGAGAGTTGATCACGTAACTGTTTGACAATGTAGCTTCCAACTTTTGCAGCATTTTCTACGGCATTCTCTTTCTGAATAGTATCAATCACCGTATAAACCACACGTGAACCTAGAACAGTTCCACCATAGGTTGAACCATGGCTACCTGGTCCAAGTATGCCAACCGCTTTGGCTTGAGTCATTACAGCACCAATAGGAAAGCCATTGCCCAAACCCTTAGCAGTCGTTAAAACATCTGGAACAATATTGGTATGTTGATAAGCAAAATATTGACCTGTACGACCATTTCCAGTTTGGATTTCATCGAGCATCATTAGCCAGTTATGCTGATTACATAAAGCACGAACATCTTCTAGATAGCTAAAACCCTGTGGTGCGGTATTGATCCCACCTTCACCTTGAATAGGTTCGATCAAAATAGCGACAATATCTGGATGTTGCAAAGCCACTTCCTGCAATGCTTCTAAATCTCCGAAAGGTACACGAATGAAACCTTCAACTAAAGGGAAAAAGCCTTCTTGAACTTTGGTGTTACCTGTTGCAGATAGCGTTGCTAGCGTTCGACCATGAAAAGATTTTTCAGCAACAACGATTTTAGGATTTTGAATACCTTGCTGACTGGCGTACTTGCGTGCAATTTTAATTGCGCCTTCGTTAGCTTCAGCTCCACTATTGGAAAAGAAGACTTCTTGCATCCCCGAAACTTCTGCCAGTTTTTGTGCCGCAGCAGTTTGCCACGGGATTTCAAATAGGTTGCTGGTGTGAATTAAAGTGGCTGCCTGTTCAGCAATGGCTTTCGCAATAACAGGATGCGAATGGCCTAAGCCACAAACGGCTATACCTGTGAGAGCATCCAGATATTCTGTGCCATCTTCTGTATAAAGATAAGAACCTCGTCCTCGCACAAAACTGATCGCTTGGCGGCCATAGGTTGCCATCAAATGTGAAGGTTGATCAGGTTGTACAGGGGCGAGAGTAATGTGATTCATAACGAACTCTTATCTGTTGAATAAAAGGAAAGGGTTTATATAAGCAAAAACAACCGCAGAATGAAAGGGCTAAACGAAATTAAAATAGAATTATCATGTTCTATCCTAACAAATACCCCGGTTTTAGGTATAATAGTCATAGAATAGTTGAGGATTTATCTATGACTGAACAAGCACGTGACACCGAAGCACTGATTCGCGATCAAATTGCTAAGCACTCGGTTTTACTTTATATGAAAGGCACTCCGCAGTTTCCACAATGTGGTTTCTCTGCGCGTGCGGTTGAAGCGCTCAGTCAAATTGGTCGTCCATTTGCCTATGTGAATATTTTGGAGAATCCAGATATTCGTGCAACACTTCCACAAATTGCAAATTGGCCGACTTTCCCACAGCTCTGGGTAAATAGTGAGTTGGTGGGTGGTAGCGATATCATGCTGGAAATGTTCCAAAATGGTGAGTTAAAAACTTTAATTGAGCAATATAGCCCTGCGCCAGAAGCTTAATTTAAGCCATTGATGTAAAAAAACCTGAGATTTTCTCAGGTTTTTTTATGGGATTTTATATCGTGCAATCTAAACGTTATTCTCATACTGCTGTTTGAGATCAGCCAAAGCATCAATTCGATACTGAATCAGCATTTCGCCAATCTCTGCGCCATGAATATCTTCAGGTAAATCAGAAGCTTTAATTGAACGGACAATATGCATGGCTTTACGCATATATTCTGCTTGTGGATAAGCACGATCTTCTAAACCTAATCGACCACGCGCATCACATTCACAGGCTTGAATAAAAGCTTCAACTCGTTCAGGGCGTCTTAAAACATCCAAACGTTGCAGTAAACGCCATAATGTTCCAGGTTTTAAGGTCATAGCCTGATGGCATTTTAAATGTTCTTTACAGACTGAAACTGCTAATTGTTTAAGTTGTGTCGGAACTTTTAAACGATCAGATAAATCTTGAACAGGCACAACACCACGTTCTTCGTGCATGATATGACGCGGAAGTTCATTTACAGGGGTAAGTGCTTTACCCAAGTCATGAACTAAAACCGCATAGCGCACATCAAGTGAGTAATGGGCATTACATGCTTGTTGTAGGGCCATTAATGTATGAATACCACAGTCAATTTCGGGATGATATTCTGGGCGTTGTGGTACACCAAATAAAGCTTCAATTTCTGGAAACAAAACTTTTAGTGCACCACATTGATGTAAAACTTCGAAATAAACATTAGCATGAGTTTCCATCAATGCTCTGGAAGTTTCCTTCCAGACACGTTCAGGGGTTAGTGCATCTAACTCACCAGACTGACTTAATTGTTGCATTAAGTCTAATGTTTCTGGAGCAATGCTAAACCCGTATTGAAAATAACGTGCTGCAAATCGTGCGACTCGTAACACGCGAAGGGGATCTTCTAAAAAAGCACTGGATACATGGCGTAATTGTTTAAGTTCCAGATCTTGTCGACCACCATAAGGATCAAAAATCTCACCTGAAGTTTCATCCATCGCAATGGCATTGATGGTAAGGTCTCGCCGAATTAAATCATTTTCAAGTGTGACGTCTGGATCAGTAAAAAATTGAAAACCATGATAACCGATACCCGATTTACGTTCAGTACGCGCAAGAGCATATTCATCTTTGGTTTGCGGATGTAGAAATACAGGGAAATCTTTACCAACAGGCTGATAGCCCTGATCAAGCAATTGCTGTGGTGTTGCTCCAACCACGACATAATCTTTTTCGTGATAGGGGTGCCCAAGTAAAAAATCGCGTACGGCACCGCCTACTAAATAAACATGCATGAAAAAACCTCTGTTCTTAAGCTCATCATGCTACAGAACAGAGGTTTTCTCAAGTCACAAAGTTAAGCTTTTCTAATCTCTTAAGTTTAAAGAATTAGCCACCACTTTGCTGAATTTCTGCGACAGTCAATGCTGTCATATTTAAGACACGACGTGTTGTTGCTGTTGGTGTCAAAATATGCACAGGTTTTGCTGCACCCAGTAAAATAGGTCCAATTGTGACATTGTTCCCTGAAGTCGCTTTGAGCAAGTTAAATGAAATATTCGCTGAATCCAGATTCGGCATGATCAATAGATTTGCAGAACCTTTGAAACGTGAATTTGGGAATGCAAAGTGACGAATACTTTCATCAAGTGCTGCATCACCATGCATTTCACCTTCGACTTCTAGCTCAGGTGCACGTTCAGATAGCAAGCGATAAACTTCACGCATTTTTTTCGCACTTGGATCGTTCTGGTCACTACCAAAGCTTGAGTGGGAAAGTAGCGCAATACGTGGCGTAATACCAAAACGACGTACTTCTTCAGCCGCCATAATGGTCATATCCACTAATTGCTCTGCGGTTGGATTAGTATTTACATAAGTATCAGCAATAAACAAATTACGATCTTCTAGCATCAATGCATTTAGGGTAAAGAAGTTGTTTACACCTTCTTTAAGGCCAATTACATTGCTCACAAAGTCGAGATGGATATCATAACTACTGTATGTACCACATAGCATGCCATCAGCTTTGCCAAATTTAACCAACAATGCAGCAATTAGTGTGGAGCGGCGACGTGCTTCACGTTGAGCGTATTCTTCTGTAACACCTTTGCGTTGCATGGTGTGGTGATAGTCTTTCCAAAACTCCTCATAGAGAGGATTATTTTCTTGGTCCACAATCTCAATATTAGTGCCATGTTCTAAACGTAAGCCTAGTTTTTTGATATTGTTTTCAATGACCGCGGTGCGACCAACCAAAATTGGAAAAGCAATGCCTTCATCTACTGCAATTTGTGCAGCACGAAGGACACGTTGATCTTCACCTTCTGCATACACAATACGTTTAGGATCAGTTTTGGCTTGTGAAAAAATCGGTTTCATCATAAACGCTGAGTTATAGACAAACTCAGAAAGCTTTTGACGATATGCTGCAAAATCTTCGATAGGACGAGTTGCAACACCTGAATCCATGGCTGCTTTTGCAACGGCTGGCGCGATTTCAAGAATCAAACGTTGATCTAATGGGCGAGGAATCAGGTAATCACGACCAAATGAAGCAGATTTTTCACCATAGGTCGCAGCATCGGCTTCAACGTGTGCCATACGCGCGATTGCATGTACACAGGCAATTTTCATTTCTTCATTGATGGTCGTTGCACCTACATCGAGCGCCCCACGGAAAATGTAAGGGAAACAAAGTGCATTATTTACCTGATTTGGATAGTCTGAGCGACCAGTCGCCATAATGACATCAGGACGAACTTCATGTGCATGTTCAGGTAAAATTTCAGGATCTGGATTTGCTAAAGCAAAAATAATTGGATTTTCTGCCATTTCTTTGACCATTTCTTTGGTCAAAATACCTGCCGCAGAAAGACCCAAGAACATATCCGCACCCGCCATGACTTCATGAAGTTTGGTTTGTGGAATATCTTGAACATAGCGTTTTTTAGAATCATCCAGACCGTCACGAGAAGTGGTTAAAAGTCCACGTGAATCGGCAACGGTGATATTTTCTTTACGCACACCAAGTGCACATAATAAATCCAGACAAGATAATGCAGCAGCACCAGCGCCTGACGCTACAATTTTAATGTCTTCGATTTTTTTGTTGACCAGTTGCAGTGCATTTAATAATGCTGAACCCACGATAATACTGGTTCCATGTTGGTCATCATGAAACACAGGAATATTCATGCGTTCACGAAGTTTTTTCTCGATATAAAAGCACTCTGGAGCTTTAATATCTTCAAGGTTAATACCGCCAAAAGTAGGTTCTAAAGCAGCAACAATGTCCACAATTTTATCGGGATCATTTTCTGCAATTTCAATATCAAAAACGTCTACGCCCGCAAATTTTTTAAAGAGAACGCCTTTACCTTCCATAACTGGCTTAGATGCCAAAGGTCCAATATTACCAAGACCTAAAACTGCCGTACCATTACTGACCACTGCGACCAAATTTCCGCGCGCAGTATATTTTGCCGCTGTAGAAGGATCGCGTTCAATCTCTAAACATGGAGCTGCAACTCCTGGAGAATAAGCAAGAGCTAAGTCATGCTGATTGACAAGTTGCTTGCTTGGTGTAACGCTGATTTTCCCTGGAGTAGGATGTTCATGATAATACAAAGCAGCCTGTTTTAATGATTGATCGTCCATCTGAATCTCGATTGTTACAAGAGTTAACTAGTGAATGCTTGGGTGTAACGGGTAAAGCCGTTCGAATATAACATTAGTTGGGCTTTACGCACAGTCAAAAACTATCAATTTGCTTAGAACTCATGGTTTTCAAAGCGGAATAAATCATTCACCCACACATTTGTGGGCTTTTAAAAACTCAGTACTCTTTTCAGGATTGAGCGGTTTAGAAAATAAAAAGCCCTGCAAAATATCGCATTTTTGTTGGTTTAAAAAGTCAGCCTGTTCTTGCGTTTCGACACCTTCAGCCACCAAAGTCAGGTTCATAGCTTTGCCCATTGCAATCATGGCACTGACGATCGCCTCTTGTTTTGGATTACCAATTTTAGAAATAAAGCTACGATCTATTTTTAAAATATCAATTGGGTATTCGGTCAAATAAGCGAGAGAAGAATAACCAGTTCCAAAGTCATCTAGTGAAATGAGAATTTCCCTTTGCTTAATTTCCTGTAGCATTTCCTTAACGATTTCAGAGCTGTCCATGAGTGAAGACTCTGTAATTTCAAGTTCTATTTTTTTTCCGTTAATTTGATAATACTGCATGGCATCATCCAGATCATTAAGCAATTGACCACGATGAATCTGCTGGGCGACAACATTAACTGAAACACAAATATTCTTAAAACCTAAATCATCCCAAATCCTGATTTGTTTGGTGGTCTCCATGATTACAAATCGACCAATATCAGAAATAAGGCTAGTTTCCTGTGCAATAGGGATAAATAGATCAGGTCCGATCAACCCGCGCGTTGGGTGATTCCAGCGCGCTAATGCTTCAAAGCCATAAGTATCATGGCTTTGTGCGCAAACTTTCGGCTGATAATAAACGACGAGTTCATTATTTTTGATGGCATTACGTAATTCTCGTTCAATATTCACGCCTTGAGTTAATAAAGCTGATTTTTCAGGTGAATAATAACAAACGGTATTACCACCTAAGCGTTTAGCATCTTTTAAAGCTTGTTCAGCATGATTATTCAAACTATCAATTTGACGACCATGTTCAGGATAGTACGCGACACCCATTGAAACAGTCATAACAATGTCATGACCTTGAACATGAAAAGGTTCAATAAAACTTTCAAAGATACGAGAACAATGTTGTTCGATAGAGGGACGAATATGTGAAATTTCATAAAGAATAGCAAAGTCATCACCATTTAAATGGGCAACCAAAAGTGCTTCAGGGGTAGTTAAGCGCAAACGTTGTGCGACTTTTTTCAATAATTCATCGCCACCATTGTTGGTCAGGAACTCATTTAATGTTCTAAAACGGTCGATATTAAAACGAATGACTGCAAACTGTTTAATAGGATCTTTTTGATTCACTAAATATTGATGAAGCTGATAGTTATAGTAAAAACGATTTGGCAAATCGGTGAGAGTGTCGTAATTTTCCAGATAAGATAAACGTTGTTCTTGGCGTTTTTTCTCAGTTTGATCAGAGACAATGCCGATATAATTAATAATGTGGTCATTGTCATTTTTAACAGCATTGATATGCGTCCAGATTGAAACCTCTTTGCCTGATAAAAAACTCTCATTTAATTCACCATCAAATTCACCTTTTTGTAAGAGTTGTTTGGTGATATTGAGGTGCATGTTTTTTTGTTGGAATTTATCATTTTGGGTAATATCAAATAAATGTTTGTCCAACATTTCTTGTTTTTTAAAACCAGTGAGTTGCTCATAACAAGGATTAGCATCGACATAACATAGATTTTCATCCAGAACGAAAATGCCTTCGGCTGCCTGTTGAACAACACTAGCCGCAAGCTTGAGTTGATCTTGATCTTTTTTCTCTTGGCTGATATCGCGTCGAATACCCACCATTCGTAAAGGAATATTACTTTGTGGATGGCGCAAAACCACCTGACCGACTTCCTGCACCCAGTACCAATGATCGTCATATTGAATCCGCATGATCACATCAAAACGTGTTGTGTAGCCTCTTAAATGTCGATAAAGTGCTCTTTTGACCAATAATAAATCATCAGGATGGGTAATTTGTTCAAGATAACTTTGATGTGATTTCCAGTCTTTGGTAATCCGATCTTGTTCTGGTGTGGTCAGTTCGATTTTACGATGTTCAATATCCCAGTGCCATGGACGAATTCCTGCAATTTCATGAGCTAATCTCAAATTTTGGGCGTTGTTTTCTAATCTTTCGTTCATCTTTTCAATATCATAAGTTCTTTCTTTAACTTTTTGCTCAAGGAGTTGATTATGCAATTGCAGTTGCAATTCAATTTCTTTGGATTTATCCATTTCAACTTGTAGTTGTTGATAAAGTTCATCAGTCCATTTAACTTGTTCTTCGGCGTTTAGTTTGAGTTCTTTATTTTTAAAAAATAAAATCGACATTCGTCGTTTGTTACGATGAGATGCAAATGCACAAAAAACAAAAATGATTAAGATAAAGTTATATGCTACATGAAATAGAGAGGAGGCTGTTTGCGGATGAGTAAACTGTGAAATAAATAAGGGTAAAACAGTAGGTAAAAAAACGAGAAAAAAAAGTCTGAGCGATTGAGTAAGATAAGTAAGGCAAATGATCCCAGTAATAATGTATAAGACGGAACTTAAGGTTAATACATGAGCTGCCGTTAATGGTGGATTAAGCGATGTCAAATTAAAGTTGATTAACAAGATGCCTGTACCAATGACGACACCACTACCGAAACAAATAAATTGCATCCAAAGATTAGCGTTGTTGAGACAATAATGATTTTGTTTAAAATAAAACTCAGAAATGCTCCAACAAGCTATAAAAAATAAACTGCTAACAGCAATCCAAATATTAAAATAAAAAGAAGAAACGGGACTATAAAATAAACGATATAACAAATAGTCAAAAATACAGAGTAAAAATAAATTAATGAGTAAAACTTTACTCTGTCTAATTGAGCTTTTGATATGAGCTGTATCGACATGATCGTACAATTCTGTTTCTTGTGGTTCAGACATATAAATATGTTCCGGTTAAAATTCACACAACAATTAAGTGAATACAAAAAATAAAATCAAAAATACTTTTTTAATGTTAATAAAGGTGTTTGTTAGAGTCGTTTTACGTTGTCATACCTAACATGGAAAATCAATATTTGTTTCGACTAAATTAGTCGGCTTTTGACAAAAAATGATAGTTCAAAATTGAAAGCGCAACGACAGGTGCTGTTTCAGTACGTAATACTCTCTCACCAATACACCAGTTTAAAAAACCCTTTTCATTAGAATGTTGGATTTCTGCTTCGCTGAGTCCACCTTCTGGCCCTATGAGCAGGGTAATCTCAGATGAACTATTGAGTAAGACATTTACTTGGTCTTTGTTAGGCGCTAAAACAAAACGGGAGGACGGGAGATCGGAAACTAACCACTCATTGAGAGGAATAGGAGCGAGAATTTTAGGAATGCGATTCATGCCACATTGTTCACACGCAGCAATTGCTATAGATTGCCAATGTTCAATTTTCTTTTGGTCACGCTCATATTTGAGTCGCATTTCGCAGCGTTCGCTGGTTAATAGTTGAATCGTTGATACACCAAGTTCGGTTGCTTTTTGAATCGCGTAATCCATACGATCACCTTTACTCATCACTTGACCTAAGGTAACTTGAAATGGCGGAGTTCGATCAGTGGGATTAAAGTGATCAACGGAGACAAACGCATTCTTTTTATTCACCTCAGTGAGCGTTACAAGATATTCACCACCTTTTCCATTGAAAAAAATAGCTTGTTCTTGCTCTTTTGCACGGAGCACACGAACCCAATGATGAAATACTGACTCAGTGAGCTCTATAGACTGATGGGTATCTAACTCTGTTTCAATATAAAAGCGATTCATGATTGGGTAGGGCTCGTACAAATTAGTTTAAACCGAGATCAACAACTAATTGTCGAGTCGGTTCAGTTTGGTTCATTGAATAGAAGTGAAGTGTTGGTGCACCACCTGCGATTAAACGTTCGCAAAGTTTAACAATCACTTCATGACCAAAAGCTTTAATGCTTGCACTGTCATCGCCATAGGCTGCTAGTTGTTTGCGAATCCAGCGAGGAATTTCAGCACCTGTTCCATCAGCAAAACGAATGAGATTGCTGGCATTGGTAATAGGCATAATCCCAGGTGCAATTGGAATCGTAATTCCTTCTTTTTCTAGTCGATCAATAAAGTAGAAATAGGCATCGGGATTGAAGAAAAATTGGGTAATACCTGCATTTGCGCCAGCATTAACTTTCTCAACAAAGCGCTTGATGTCTGCATCAAACGTTTCGGCCTGCGGATGCATTTCAGGATAGGCGGCAACCTCAATATGAAAATGATCACCAGAGTGTTCACGAATAAAGCGCACCAAGTCCTGAGCATAAGGTAATTCACCCAGTCCAACTTGACCTGAAGGCAAGTCACCACGTAACGCTACAATACGATCAATACCTTGTGATTGATATAAATCGAGTAACTCGGCAATACGTGCTTTATCATCGCCGATACAAGAAAGGTGAGGGGCAACGGCTGTCCCTTTACCATTAAAGTCGTTAATGGCTGCTAAAGTGCGTTCACGTGTAGAACCACCTGCACCATAAGTAATCGAAAAAAACGCGGGGTTGAGTAATTGGAGTTCTTGGTGAACAACTTTTAACTTTTCTGCACCAGCATCAGTTTTTGGTGGGAAAAATTCAAAAGAAATAGGAACACGTTTCGTCATTTCAAATCCTTTTTTAAATCTCCCCCGACCCCTCTTTTCAAAGAGGGGAATCACACCGATTTAATGATCTGTGGAAAGCCTCCCTTTTCTTAAAGGAGGACTTAGGGGGATTCTAATAAAAACTTAGTATTTATAAGCGTCAGATTTGAATGGACCTTCAACAGGAACGCCCAAGTAATCTGCTTGTACTTGAGTCAGTTGAGTCAGTACACCCCCAAAACCAACAACCATTGCAGCAGCGACTTCTTCATCTAATTTTTTAGGAAGCACTTCGACAC
The DNA here is from genome assembly GCF_025562455.1 of Acinetobacter sp. WU_MDCI_Axc73. GTDB lineage: Bacteria > Pseudomonadota > Gammaproteobacteria > Pseudomonadales > Moraxellaceae > Acinetobacter. The sequence goes on along the minus strand of NZ_JAHPRO010000005.1, from coordinate 21,510 downwards.
GAATGGCCGCTTGTTTTTGATCAGCTGGTAAGTCAGCAAATTTTTCAGCAAATAAATGCATTTGACCTAAAACTTGGTTGGCGAAAGAACCATCCATTACACGTGATGGATGACCTGTTGCATTGCCAAGATTGACCAGACGACCTTCAGAAAGCAGGATCAAGTAATTACTTTCATCTTCTGAACGATAAACTTGGTGTACTTGTGGTTTAACTTCAACCCATTTGTAATCACGCAAATACGCTGTATCGATTTCTGTATCGAAGTGACCGATGTTACATACCACAGCACCAGCTTTTAAACTATCGAGCATTGCAGAATCACATACATGATAGTTACCAGTGGTAGTCACAACGAGGTCAGTATTGCCTAACAAGTCTTGGTTAATGTCTTCTTTCTTACCTGTTTGTACACCATTTTTGTATGGAGAAACAACTTCGTAACCATCCATGCATGCTTGCATTGCACAAATTGGATCAACTTCAGTTACACGAACGATCATGCCTTCTTGACGTAATGATTGGGCAGAACCTTTACCTACGTCACCGTAACCGATCACAAGCGCACGTCGACCAGAAAGTAACATGTCAGTTGCGCGTTTAATCGCATCATTTAAAGAATGACGGCAACCGTATTTGTTGTCATTTTTAGATTTTGTGATTGAATCATTGACATTGATTGCAGGAACTTTAAGCGAACCATCTTTCCACATTTCAAGTAGACGTTGTACGCCTGTGGTGGTTTCTTCGGTAATGCCGTGAATCTTTTCTAAAAGTGTAGGGTATTTTTCATGAACAAGTGCAGTCAAATCACCGCCATCGTCCAAGATCATGTTGGCATCCCAAGGTTGACCATTGACATTAATTTGCTGTTCTAAACACCAGACATATTCTTCTTCAGTTTCACCTTTCCAAGCGAAAACGGGAACTCCACTTGCAGCGATTGCAGCAGCAGCATGATCTTGAGTAGAGAAGATGTTACAAGATGTCCAACGAACTTCAGCTCCAAGTTCAACCAAAGTTTCAATCAAAACCGCAGTCTGGATTGTCATATGGATACAACCCAGGATTTTTGCACCAGCAAGAGGTTTAGCAGCTGAATAACGTTTACGCAGACCGATTAAAGCTGGCATTTCTGCTTCAGCAAGTTTGATCTCTTTACGACCGTAGTCCGCTAGGGAAATATCAGCAACTTTATAATCTGTAAATGAAGCATTAACCGCGTTCATCACGATCTCCTTTTTTTAAAAACAAATATTGATCATTCAGTTCGCGGATGCCGTTATTTTGTAAAGTGTGATTACTGAGTTTTTCAGCTACTTCAGACGTCGAGCCTAGCGATTTCACATGACTAATTTTAAATATCAGTGTGTGAAAAAGTCGCAGCATCCCTCGACTGGTGGCGCTATTGTACTGATAAATTGTTATAGTGCCAACGCTGTTTTGTGTATGATTCGCATAAATGTAATACGAGTTCAACGTGATGGCACTAGAAATTCCAGAGTCCTTAGTAAACCTTGAAGCCAACTGTGGCATTTTTGCACTATGGATGTTATTTCAGCATCATGGGGTTGAAATGAATATTTCGGAATTGATACAGGCAACTCAACATGATCAAGAGTATGGTACGTTTACTATTGCTTTAGCTGTCGCATTAAAACAATTTGGTTTTGATGTGTCTTTCTATACAGATCCTGATCCCTATATCGATGACAGTGAACGTTTGATTTATCAACAAGCTCAAGCTTTAAGTATACCAATTCATTCGGCGCTCACTTACTCCGAAATTCAACAGGCAATTGAAAGTGGCCAGATGGTCATTGTTTCTTATGATACTTTAGATGGTATAGGCAATCAGTCCTTAGTTTATTCAATAGATGAACAAGAAATTTGTTTTTTTGATAGTTTTGATCCGATGCCGGCTTTTTTATTTGAGCAACAACGTCATGCAGAAGGAATTTGCAGACAAGTAATTTTAATTAATGATCAAGAGCTAAAATTGATGCAATCTACGAAATTCAATTAGCAGAGACAAAAACAGAATTTTTGAAATATGATAAGTCAATCAGAAACAAAAGACCTCTTTCATAAGACCCTTTTACTTTGCCTGAGTAGGAGAACAATAAAAGGGTCTAAACAATGATGAAAGAAGTTTTATAATAAATATAGATACTTTAAATAAAATAGAGAGATCATTATAATGATTAAAAAAATACTATGTTTTGGTCTGGTTGGTGTTTTTACTATTTCTTGTTTATCTGCCAATGATTCAACGGGATATGTTGCAACAGGTGGGGTTGCGTATATTAAAAATCCGAACATTAGTATTCAAAAAGAAAATTTATTTATCAGTAAAAAACTCATTCGTGTCGAATATGAATTTAAAAATCTAACGCCTCATAATATTCATGAAAATATTTTATTTCCTATGCCTAAAGTTGGCAATTCACGAGAAAGTGATTTTGCTAATACAGAAGCATTCATTAATAGTTTTAAAGTAAAAGTCAATCAAACGCCTATTGATGTATCTGTGCATGTTCGAGCTTTTTTGCCAGCATTGAACAAAAAGGGTGAAATAGATTGGAAGAAAGATTCGATTGATGTGACTCAGGAATTAAAAAAATGTGGCTTGAGCGATCAAGAACTGATGAATCCGTGGACACAGAAAATCAGTGATGAAATATTAAATCAACGTATTTTCCGCTGCCAACAGCCTAAAGTGCAAAAACTAATTAAGCCCTATCATCCAGACGATTTCATTTATTGGGAGGCACAAGTTATTTATAACTGGCAACAAGGTTTTAAAGCCAATAGTGTGACGCATGTTGAGCATCAATATCGACCTTTAGTCGGGGGTTCAGTCTATCTTGATGATGAAGTAGCAAAAGATCATTGTATCGATCAGAGTTTTAAAAATGCACTCAACAAAATGTCAAATCAGAATCCTCCATATATGGGGCTGGGTTATATTTTAAAAACGGGAGCAAACTGGGCAAAACCGATTGGAAATTTTAACATGGTCATTGAGCGAGATAAAAATGAATTGATTTCACTCTGCTGGCAAGGAAATATACAAAAAATAAATGCTACCCAATTCAAAATCTCTGAGAAAAACTTTAAACCTACAGAGGATGTAGATATTATTTTTGTGCCAATATTAAAATAAATAAGTTTGATATTTTTCATCCAGAGCAAATAATATAAAAATAGAGTCGACTTATTTTATGATGGTTCAATCCTTATTTGTTTTTCTTCCGTAGAAAGAAATGTAAAATGGAGGTATTATCTTGTTTTTAAATAATTTTATTTTAAATACAGACCAAATCAATAGGGCTTCAGAGGTAGTCAGATCAAATACAAAGTTAATACAGAATTTGGCTAAAAATGGTAGTGGATATGATCATACTAATAGGCTCATAAATAACATATTTCAGATAATAAATCCGTAGAGGAACTCATGAGTAAAATTACTTCAAAATTTGATAAGGTTCTCGATACATCAAAATTTCACGGAAAGATGGTTCACGAACCAGACTCGAGTACGGAAACTTATCAAAACTCACCTGATATCACGACACCACCAGCCGACTATATCGGCAATTATCAAAGAAATCGTGGCATTGGTTCTGACCAGTATCAAAACAGTAAAATTTATATTGTCGGCAGTGGGATCGCAGGATTGTCAGCCGCTTATTATTTCATTCGTGACGGACAAATACCGGCATCGAACATCATTTTTCTAGAGCAACTCCCTGTTGATGGTGGTTCATTAGATGGATCAGGTAATGCCCAAGATGGTTTCCTGATTCGTGGTGGCCGTGAAATGGAATTTGCCTATGAAAATATCTGGAACATTTTTCAGGACATTCCTGCATTGGAATTGCCAGAACCTTTTAGTGTGCTGGATGAATATCGCTTACTCAATGATAATGATCCCAACTTTTCCAAAGCGCGATTGATTCATCAACAAGGTCAAGTTCAGGATTTTAGTAAGTTTGGTTTGTCTAAGAAAGATCAACTTGCGATTGTCAAATTACTTCTCACCAAAAAAGAAGATCTGGACGATACCACAATCGAAGAATATTTCAGTAGCGAGTTTTTAGCATCAAACTTTTGGACTTTATGGCGGACCATGTTCGCTTTTGAAAACTGGCATAGCTTACTAGAATGCAAACTTTATATGCATCGTTTTTTACATCAGTTTGATGGTTTTAAAGATATGACTGCATTGGTATTTCCAAAATATAATCAGCACGATACCTTTGTTAAACCTTTAGGACAGTATTTAAAGGAAAAAGGGGTCACAATTCAACTCAACACATGGGTCAAAGATGTGGAAGTTGAGCAGAAAGGGCAGGATAGTTTTGCAAAATCTTTATTGATTGAAAAAGAGGGTAAAGAACAAAAAATTGATCTCACTGAAAATGATTTTGTGGTGATTACCACAGGTTCAATGACTGAAGATACTTCGTATGGTAACAATACAACTGCTGCAATGAGCAAAGTGGACAATAGCACGAGTGGTCAAAGTGCGGGTTGGCTACTCTGGAAAAACTTGGCAAAGAAATCTCCAGTATTTGGCAAACCTGAGAAGTTTTGTGGCAACATTGAAAAATCATCTTGGTTATCCGTGACCTTGACTTGTAAACCGTCAGCTTTTGTTGAAAAACTGAAAGAATACTCAGTTAACGATCCATACTCTGGTAAAACTGTCACTGGTGGAATCATCACAATCACAGATTCAAACTGGTTAATGAGCTTTACGTGTAACCGCCAGCCGCATTTCCCTGAGCAGCCAGATGATGTCTTAGTGCTTTGGGTTTATGCGTTGTTTATGGATAAACCAGGAAATTATGTCAAAAAGACCATGCCAGAATGCACAGGTAATGAAATACTGACCGAATTGTGTTACCACTTGGGTATTCTTGATCAACTAGACAATGTGATCGAAAATACCATCGCTCGCATTTCCTTTATGCCCTATATTACTTCAATGTTCATGCCACGTGCTAAGGGTGATCGTCCACGTGTAGTGCCAAAAGGATATAAAAACTTAGCGCTGGTTGGGCAATTTGTTGAAACCAATAATGATGTTGTTTTTACTATTGAAAGTTCAGCTCGAACAGGACGTTTAGCAGTGTATAAACTTCTTAATATTGATAAACAAGTGCCAGATCTTTCGCCGTTGCAATATGACATTCGTCATCTAATTAAAGGTGCAAAAACCTTAAATGACGGTGGGCCATTTCCAGGTGAACGTTTACTCAGACATGTGTTAAAAGGCACTTATTATGAACATATTTTGCCCAAAGATGCCGAGCAGTCTGAAAACGAATCTTTTTTATCTGAACAGTTTGGACATTTTAAAGATTGGATCAGTTCTATAAAAGATAAAGTAAAATAATTTTTAGAATCAACAAGCCCCTAAGGATGAAGGGGCTTGTTTTTGAGGTAAAGTGAAGTTAATCAATATCAGGATGTTGTTTGGCTAAGTGATCCCTTTTTTCCTGAAGTTCTTCAATTTTCTGGTCAATTTGTTCAATTCTTTGTTCAATATTATCGTGATATTGTTCCAACAACTCTTCGGCTTCTTCAGTATTAACTGCCATTGGCGTTGCGCCTTTAAGGGGTAAGTTGGCTGTTTCTTTCAGGTAAAATGCGGTCATGACTCCAAATACCCCACATAGCATTAAATAGTAAGCTGGAACCATAATATTCTGCGTAGTCTCAACCAATGTAGCGGTAATCGTTGGGGTTAAACCTGCGATGACGACTGAAATATTAAATGCAATGGCAAGCGCACTATAACGAATCTCGGTAGGAAATAGGGCAGGCAAGGTAGAAGCCATAACGCCAATCAGCATATTTAGTGAAAGTGCCAAAATTAAAAGGCCTAGAAAAATCAAGTAGACATTATTGGTATCAAGTAAAAGAAAGGCGGGATAAGAAAATAAAACTAGCGCAATGCTGCCTGCAAATATAAAAGGACGACGACCAATTTTGTCACTGAACATCCCAACAAAGGGTTGAACAAACAGCATTCCAACCATAACCGCAATGATGATCAACACCCCATGATCTTCTGAATAGCCTAAGTTATGTGAAAAATAACTAGGTAAATAAGTCAGTAGCATGTAATAGGTGACATTAGTACAAATGACTATGCCCACACAGACCAATAAACTACGTTTATGTGCACTTAAAATTTGCTTAAAACCAATTTTTTTAGGTTTTTTTGAATTTGATTGATTTTCAGTATGTGCTTGAAAGGTCGGGGTTTCATCAAGAGAGTGACGTAAATACAGTCCTATTAAGCCCAACGGTAAAGCCAGATAAAATGGAATTCTCCAACCCCATTCCATAAAGGCAGTTTCACCTACAGAAAAACTGATTAAGGATACAACCCCAGCACCCACGACGAAACCTAAGATTGAGCCAAAATCCAGCCAACTTCCCATGAAGCCGCGTTTTCGATCGGGAGAATATTCAGCTACAAAAATCGCAGCTCCTGCATACTCACCGCCAACCGAAAAACCTTGCGCAATTTTGACAATCAGCAATAGGATGGGTGCCCAAATCCCTATACTTTCATAAGATGGAATCAAGCCGATACCAAAAGTACTTACGGACATGATAATAATGGTAATGGCCAGAACTTTTTGTCGTCCGTATTTATCGCCTAAGCGACCAAAGAATATTCCTCCTAATGGTCTAAAAATAAAAGGAATGGAGAAAGTTGCAAGCGCAGCAATCATCTGTACACTGGGAGATGAATTGGGGAAAAATACTTTACCCAGTACATAGGCAACATAGCCATATACACCAAAATCGAACCACTCAATTGCATTACCAAGTGCGGCAGCCTTAATCGCTTTTTTGGTTTTTTCATAATCAACAATTTCAACATCATCTATTTCAAGAGGTTTTATTTTTCTTTTGGACATAGTGGCTTATTTCCTGAGTAATCATAATTTGATGTAGTTTCACTAGCTCTAGCAATTCAACAGCAATATATGTTAACAATTCATGAAGATCATCTTTGCGATATCACTTTGGAAACACACAAAACCATAAAGACTGTATGTGTATTTCTTAAAATGATTAAATATCAGAGAATTATAATTTTAAAGTGATCTTTAAATTTATGTGTTGCATGATTATGAATAAAATGTGTGCCTATGATGTAAATATGTAATTTGATGCGAAAATTTAAATAATAGTTATAAATTTTAGAAATATAAAAATGCAAATTATTCTAAATATTCATAAATAGCAAAAAAGTGTCGTAATATGTCAGTTTTTATTTTTTGTTGTAAATAAATATTATTTAATCAAATATATTTAAAAAAATTGGTATATATATGCATTATATTTTGAGTAAAATGTGGTTAGAATCATGTAGTTGAAGAGAAAATGATGTTGCATAGGCCGCTTAGCAATAAGCGATTCGTTTTATCATTGAATAAAAAGCCCTAATGACTATGCCCTATATAAAAACGGATGAAGCAATATTACTTGAACGCAGCAAGCGATATGTTCATCGGATTTTTTTAATGCGGCAAATGGGAACGATTCTATGTTTTCTATCCATTTCCTCAGTTCTTCATTATTTAAATTACTCTTTATTTGTATATATGCTACTGGGTATCAATGCCTTTATTTGGCCCGCAGCAGCTTATTTTTTTGCAAAAAGCAAACGTGATGCGGTGAAAACCACAAATATGAGCTTAGTGGTCGATGCTGCTTTAGGGGGAGCATGGATTGCTGTGATGGAGGTTAGTCCTTTTCCATCATTAATTATGATCGCGATTTTAATTTCTGATCGTTATGCCGCAGGTGGGTGGGTCATTTTAAAACCCTCTCTGATTGCTATGACAGTGAGTTGTTTGATCACGTGGGTATTGTTAGGTTTTCATGTAAATAGCGATTTTAATAGTCACATTGTATGGTGTTCACTACCTTTGGCAACACTATATGTCATGTTTTTAAGCGTAGTAACCCGAAACCTTGCGGTGCAGTTGATCCATAAAAACCGCGAATTTGAGCGTATTGCCTTAATGGATCCACGTTTACATATTCCTAACCGCCGTTTATTTGAACAGCGCCTTTCTTCAACTTTTATCCAAACTCAGAGAAATGGAACTCATGCACATTTGATGTTGCTAGATGTCGATGACTTTAAATATATTAATGACACTTATGGACATGAATCAGGGGATTACTTTTTAGCCGAAATTTCCAGTATTTTAAGGCATTTTATTGGCCCTAAAGATACCCCAGCTCGTTTTGGTGGTGATGAACTTGCAATTATTGTAGTAGATCGAAGCAACGATGAAATTTTAATACTTGCTGAAAATATTGCAGCATCTATCAAGAATATCCGATTACAAAGTGATGAGTGCTTTTCCGCAAGTATTAGTATAGGAATTGCGTCTATAGAGACTGCACAAACAGTCTCTGAATGGTTTGGTCTGGCCGATAAAGCGCTTTATTATGTCAAACGCAATGGTCGAGATGGAATCCAGATTTATTAGCAATAAACATATGTATTCGTAAAATCTGATTTAATTTTGATTATTTTGATATTCCTGAATCACTTCTAAGGCGGCCCGAAATGCTTCTTGGGCTGCTGGCGCGCCGCAATAAGGCAAACTATGCAACAGCGTTTCTTGTATTTCCTCAATACTACAACCATTATTTAATGCACCGCGCACATGACCTTTCAGTTCTGTAGGTGCTTTAAGTGCGGTTAACATAGCAAGGGTAATGAGTGAGCGATACTTACGTGGAAGTACACCTTCGCGTTGCCATGTAGATCCCCAAGCATGTTCATTAATCCAGTTTTGAAGGGGTGCTGTGAATGACACTGTATTGTCCTGAGCACGTTTAACAAATGATTCACCCATGACTTCAGTTCGAACTTTTAAACCGTTTTCATAATCTTGTTGTGACATTATCTTTCCTATAATTTGTAAAAGAATAAAAGCGTCCATGGACGCTTTTATCACATTATAAAATTGGCTGAAAGACTTAATTAATCCAGAGTTGCTTCACCTGTAATAGGCATATGTGGATTTTCAAGTTCAAGATCATGATTAAGCTCCATGTCAAAAATATCAGTAAGCATACTGTCATAACGTTTAGCATTATAAACGATCAAACTTTGAGCTTCTGATTCAGTTATAAACTTAGTCGCAACAGCATCTGTAATATGCTCTTCAAAAGTTAAACCCTTAAACTGATCTTTAGATTCCGCTTTTTTAAATTTATGCCAAAGTGGTTCAATTTGTAACAGCATTTGAAATGCTGATTCCATACGACCTGTTACATCGTTAGCATCCTGAGAATAATACACATGTTTTTTCAATTGCTCACGGAATGGATTTTCCTGCATGATGAGCTCTGCAACTTGTTGTTTGAGTTCATCGCTTGGTTTACCAATAGGTCGTCCAAGTGGGAAACAAACAAACTTAACCAGTGCTGCACCCAGCTTGATTGGGAAATTTTCAAACAAGCCATAAAATGCTTCTTGCACATGATAAAGCGATTTCTCTAGTGCTAATTTTGCATGTAATTGTTCTGCTTCAGATTTGGTACCGTTGGCATAAAATTTTAAAATAGAAGAGGCAATAAACAGATAAGCATGAATATCTGCTAAACGCCCAGATAGCATTTCTTTGCGTTTGATATCACCTGCTAGTAAACCCAATGACATATCAGCGGTTAGAGCCAAGTTAGCACTGAGGCGATTGATGATTTTATAATAAGGTTGAGTAAAATCATCTGAAATCATAGGCGCGTCATTTGAGCCGCCAGTAAAACCGTAGGCAAATGAACGAGCTCCGCGATTAAAGGTATAACCTAAGTGTTTAAATAAAATTTCGTGAAATTGTTTGAGTGCGCTTGGTTTATCATCGGATTGCAATAATTGCAATTCCTCAAATAAATAAGGATGACAGCGCATAGAGCCTTGACCAAAGATCATCAATGAGCGGGTCAGGATATTTGCACCTTCAACTGTAATTGCGACCGGAATTGCCTGATAAGATAGCGCTAAAAAGTTACGTGGTCCAAGCTGAATGGCACGACCTCCAACGACATCCATACCATGATTCACTACTTTGCGCATGGTTTCAGTCGCATAATATTTGGCCATAGCTGTCATAACCGCAGGTGTGCCGCCTTGATTCAGTCCACATGTGACCAAATAGCGAAATGACTCTAACATGTAAGCATCACTGGCGATGTCACTGGTCGCTTCCTGCACGCCTTCAAATTTACCGACAGAAAGCTTAAATTGTTCTCGAACTTTGGCAAATGCACCAACTGTTAAGTAAGACATTTCTCCAGCGGCAGTTGACAAGGCAGGCAAAGAAATACCACGACCTACGCCTAGACATTCCATCAACATACGCCAGCCTTTACCTGCATTTTTAGGGCCGCCAATAATGTAGTCAATTGGAATAAATACATTTCGACCTTCCACAGTTCCATTCATAAATGGAGAGCCGGGATAATGTCTTGGCCCAATCTCAACACCTTCATGATTCGCAGGAATCAAGGCACAAGTAATACCGTATTCTGTTTTAGATGTATCACCAAGTAAACCATCAGGGTCATAAAGTTTAAAAGCTAAACCTACTACAGTTGCAATTGGAGCAAGGGTAATCCAACGTTTAGAGAAGTTCATACGAAGCCCTAGTACTTCCTGACCTTCAAATTCGCCGTAGCACACCACTCCTGTATCTGGAATTGCACCTGCATCAGACCCAGCTTCAGGGCTGGTCAAACCAAAACATGGAATCTCAGTTCCCGCAGCCAAACCTGGCAAATAACGCTGCTTTTGTTCATCTGTACCATAGTGCATCAGTAATTCACCTGGCCCCAAAGAGTTAGGAACCATACAACTTACGGCTGTGGTGAGTGAGCGAGAAGCGATTTTACTCATGATGCGACTTTGTGCAAAAGAACTAAACTCCTTGTCACCATAAGATTTAGGAATAATCAGGCTTAAGAAGCCTTTATCTTTAATAAACTGCCAGACATGTTCAGGCAGATCTTTAGTTTGATGATGAATTTCCCATTCATCTAACATGCTACATAACTGTTCTGCTTCGTTGTCAATAAAAGCTTGTTCTTCTTCTGATAACTGTGGAAATGGATAGGCATTAAAAGTGTCCCAGTTGGGCGCTCCCATAAATAGCTCTTTTTCCCACCAGCTTGTACCTGCTTCAAGTGCTTCTTGTTCAGTGGTACTAATACTGGGCATAGAATTGCCTAAGCTATTAAACGCGGGCTTCGTTATCAAATTAAAACGAAGTGGATCAATTAAGATAACCAAACTGAGAAGGATCAGAGGAATACCTAATAATAGTGACCAAGCTGTAAAAATAAAGGCAGATGCAATCGCCACAACAATAGTCACGATACTACCGACTGTTCTGGATAGGCTAAAATAGAAAACAGCCCAAATGGCAAAAAGCTGTACCAAAATAGCAACGATAAACAGGAAAAAAGTCATACTTACTCCTTGGGTAGTTGCATTTTATATCAAATCAATGCGTTAAAAATGATGGAAAGGTTTTAACTTTTTTGACTTAAATCAATGATGTATCAGTTTTCATACAGGAGAAATCTTTATAAAATGAATAGCTTAATTTCCCTGTTTTATTGATAAAGCTCAAAAGTTGTTTTTGTTCTTCTTATAAATAGTTTATTTTTTCTATTTTTCGCATAATAGTTAGGTTATTGATTTGTCACAAAAGGTTATTGCAAAAGAATATCTATATTTCGAGGTATCTGTGAAATAAATAATTCAAAGTCATGCAATTAAAAATACGTAAATTTTATGATGTATTCATTAGATTTAACATTAAAGTTTAGGCTGCTTTTATAAGTTATTTATATTTTGCCCGAGGAGAGAAAAGAAAAAATGATAAAAGAGCTCTAAATATAAAATTTTGATTGTGACTGAAAAGTGAAATGGCGCGGATAATTTTTGATATATGGATCAGTGATGTTGGGTAGATGCTAAGACATTGAATTGTTATTTATTTGGTGTTTTGTTTTATTTTTTAAAGATAAGCACTTATTTTTTATCAAATAAGTGCTTAAAGTTTTTAATGAATTTTTTTGAAAATAAAGTCATTAATTTTATGACCTGATTCTAAACCACGACGTTCAAATTTGGTTTGAGGCCTCCAATCTGGACGTGGATAATTATTGCCTCTACCCGCCAGATTTTCAAGATTTTCTCTATTATCTAATACTTCCAGCATCCACTCAGCATAAGGTTCCCAGTCAGTGGCGGCATGAAACGTACCGCCAATTTCAAGCTTTTGTTCTACCAGTTGCATACGTTCATGGATAACGAAACGACGTTTGAAATGACGCTTCTTTTGCCACGGATCTGGGAAATAAAGCTGAACGCAATGAATACTATTGTCTGGCATTTCACGAAGAACTTGAATCGCATCGGCATCCAACACACGAAGATTGGTGAGTCCAGCCATCCCTGCTTCATAGACACATTGTGCAATACCTGGTACATGTACCTCGATACCCACATAATTACGTTCAGGATTGGCTTTAGCCATGAGAACTAAAGAGCGACCCATTCCAAAACCGATTTCAACAGTCAAAGGACGTTCAGGATGTTCAAAATGCTGGCGCAAATCCCCAACTGGATATCCCAAAATTAAATGCTGATATTGTTCTAATGCGGTACGTTGTGATGTATTTAAAGGCGCAGATCGGCGCATAAACGTCACAATTTCACGATGCTCAGGCAAATTATCCAGTTCAGTAATTTGCGCTTCTAACTGATCAGTCGACATAATTTGGGTAGGACTCAAAAATCTGAATGCCGTATTTTAAAGGCTTAATAATTGAAGTCAAACCTAATCTGGCAATTACTGACTGTTTACTCAAAACTTTTAAAGCTTGACCCGAATCAGAGTTTGTCCCATTTTCGAATGTATTTCAAATGTTCCACCGATACGATTGACTCTAACTTGCATGCTTTGTAAGCCGACATGTAAACTTTGTTGGACTGCACTTGGATCAAATCCAACACCATTATCTTCAATCTCAAGAGTTAATAACTGATAGTCTTGAAATAAACTGACTTTAACCAATGTTGCATGGCTATGTTTAATGATATTAGTTAAAGCCTCTTCTACCACGCGAGCAAGTGTTAAACACTCTAAAGTAGTCGGTTGCTTCAGCCATTGTTCTGCTAATTTCCACTCAGATTCAATTTCAAGTTCCTCAAAAAGTTGTACAAAACGCCTTCTGATCGACGAAGCCCAGATAATGGGGGATTCTGGTACTTTTGCGCCGATGGTCGAACCGCTATCAATCACTTGCCGTAGGTCATTACGCAATAATTTTAAAATCGATAAAACATGCTGTTTATCAATCTTGTCTTGTTTATCTACTAAAATCATAGAGCGAACTAATGAACCACCTAAGCCATCATGTAGTTCATGAGAAAGATTAAGTCGTTCTTGCAACCGCATATTTTCTATTTCAAGTTGATGTTTGTTATCTAATGAACTTTTTAAATCAGCAGTAACTTGCTCAACTGTCTGGGTTAAGGTCTGATTAAACTCTTCAATATGATTAACGTTTTGTGCAATCCGCCATGCCAAAATCATTGAGACAGCCAAAGCTGTTAGAGGGGCTGCAAATGGAGTAATGAAGGTATGATCAGTATTTTGAGTTAAAAGCAGATAAACGTCATGGACATTGATCCCGATAAAACCGAGTAAGATCAATGCAAGAAAACGGATGTCTGCCTTGGGAGTTTTATAGGCAATCCATTGATAAAAAAAACAGCAACCTAAAAAGATGATGGTCGCAAATAAAAATAGAGTAAATAGAATAGGCCTGATGTAAACAGAAGGCGCTATCAACAGTGCTACACCACCAATGAAGCCAGTCATCCAAAGCAAATTTTCTACTTTTTTATATTTTCTTACAGAAAAACGCCATGTATAAATAGTAAAACAAATCACATATCCGACCAAAAAAATCATATTAATTTTGGCCTGTTGCATGGTATCTGTGAAAGGATAAGTTTCTACTTTAAGAACATTGCCAACAAAAACTCCCCATAAAAGAGAAGTCAATGTAAACCAGCCAAATGTTGAGTCTTTTCGTCGTACTAACCAAATAATGAAAGTAATTGTTCCTAAGGTAAGTGAAATGACCAAATTAATAAAATAGAGAGTTCGGTATTGAAATACATATTTTGAATTTTGTTCAATAATCGCATGTGGCGTTCCAATATAGACTTTACCTAAACCAGGACTTTGAGTAGCAACACCAATCACTTTAATTAAAATTTCGTTTTCACCATGCCTTAGCCTTGAATCAGGTAAAACCCAATAGCGCGGCATATTCCAGCTACGGCTTAAAGGTTCGATTAGATTTTTATCTCGCCAAATCAATTGTTTATTAAGATAAACTTCGCCAGCCATGTTGATGCTGTCAATATTTAATGCAAACGGTTCAATTTGAGGTGTAGGGCAGTCTTTTGACCATAAAATACGATACCAGACTACACCCGAATAGTTTTTCCAGCGATTTTCCCAAAAATCGGGTAATTTGACTGTTTGCCAATTTTTTACAGTCTGGATATTACTAAGCCGAAGATCGGGCGGGGCTTGAGCCGATTGAATATTGTTTATTTTAATCGTACAAACATGGTTTTTAGGCAGTAAGACTAAATCTTGCAATGACGCTGCATGAGCTGAAGACACGCTGCTAAATAAATTAAATATAGAGCAAATAAAAAGAAAGCCTAATCGAGCAAACCAAGTGATCTTGCAGTATCGACTGCTTTGATGCGTGTACATACTGCAAGTTTCCGATAAATGTGCTTGATATGAGACTCAACTGTATAACGTGACAAATTGATCTGATTGGCAATTTCCTTATTGCTCAAACCCTGTGCAACCAGTAATAATATTTCATGTTCACGTTTTGAAAGTAAAGTGTCATCTATCTCATTTTCAATATTTTTTTTAGAGCTTACTTTATTACTGACAGGAAGTTGTTTTAAAATTTGACGGGCAATAAAGGGGTCGATAGGCGCACCGCCACGTAAAATACTGCGTATAGATAATGCAACTTCAATATCATCGCGTTCTTTTAATACATAGCCAGTAGCACCTGCCATGAGTGCATTTAAAATCGCATCCTCAGTGCTCCATGCAGAAATGACCAAAATTGCAATGGTTGGATCGTATGTTTTTAGTTGTTTGATAAACTCTATGCCATTTCCATCAGGTAAACCCAGATCAACCAAAGCTAAAGAGGCAGAATGTTGTTTCAGTTGTTCATGAGCTTGAGCTAAAGTTTGGGCAAAAATAAGATTTTCTGGTAAATAGCCAATCCCTAATAATATTTCTTTGAGTCGTTTTTGTATGAGTGGTTCATCCTCAACCACAATCACAGGTACAGGTAAAACCAAGTCTGGATCCAGCATTACATCACTCAAAAGATTCATTTTCTTCCTCTAATTTGCCGTTCTTTTTTTAGTTTTTATATCCCTGAGATTGGGTATTTTCCGATGTATAACCAAAATATCACCAATTTCAGGGATATCGCAAAAACTTATGAGCATGATCCAATAATAAATACATAAATTTAAATCATAAAATAATCGGCGGGGATGAGCATATGAACAAGATTTTTAAACTGATCTGGAATAAATCACTGGGGCAGATGGTGGTGGTTTCGGAAAATGCCAAAAGTGTGGGGAAAACCGATAATACCACAGGGGCAGTGGTTAGTTCGGAGGTTTTAACTACAGATTCTGGATATCGGATACTTGGTTTGCAAACGCTGGTTTTGAGTATCTCAACGATTATAGGGGCACATGCTTGGGCAGGGAATATTTGTGATTTAAATGGTGGCGATGATGGAGGAAGTACAGCTACTGGGGTGGATGCTAATGCATGCGGTGTGGGTAATGTCGCATCAGGTTATTATAGTAGTGCGCTGGGTTATTCTAATACTGCATCAGGTTATTCTAGTAGTGCGCTGGGTTTTTTAAATACCGCATCGGATGCATATAGCAGTGCGCTGGGTTATTCTAATACTGCATCGGGTTATTCCAGCAGTGCGCTGGGTTATGGGAATAAAGCATTGGATACTTATAGCAGTGCGCTGGGTTATAAAAATACCGCATCGGGTCAACTTAGCAGTGCGCTGGGTTATGCAAATACCGCATCAGGTTTTGTTAGTAGTGCGCTGGGTTATAGGAATAATGCATCAGGTTTTGATAGTAGTGCGCTGGGTTATTCTAATACTGCATCGCAATCCAATAGTATTGCATTAGGTGGAATTAATACAGCATCAGGTTTTGGTAGTGTCGCTGTTGGTTCTGGCTTCTATCAAAATGGCTCGGGATATGTTAATGGTGTGCTTTATGTAAATGATATGAAAGTTAAGACCACGGCAACTAAGATTGAAGACCTCAGTATTACGAACATTACCGCAATTAATGATAACACTGACCTAACTGATGCAATGAAACAAGTTTTTATCGATTACGTCCAATCAAATCGAAATACTGCATCTGGACTCGCAGCGAGTGCAGTCGGTGTGGTAAATAATGCATCAGGTGATGGCAGTAGTGCAGTTGGTTTTAAAAATAGAGCTAGTGCAACCAATAGTAGCGCATTTGGTAGTTATAGTTCTGCAACAGCAAAAAATGCGACAGCCATTGGATACAATTCTTTAGCCGATGAAGCCAACACAGTCTCAGTGGGGCGTAGTGGTGCTGAGAAACGTATTACCAATGTCGCCACTGCAACAAACGGGACAGATGCAGTCAATTTAACCCAAGTGCAGTCATTACTCTCTAATGCCGCTATAGGCACTTCAGACAATTATGCACAAAAAGATATCAATGCCAATGCTTTAGGCTCTGCATCTGGTACAGCCTATAATTCCCAAAGTAATGGGACACAACTGACAAGTGTTGCAGGTGTGACCGTTACCGCAACCACGACTAATATTGATGATATCACGTCATTTACATTACCTAATGGTACGGTGGTGACAGATCCAACTCAGGTTGCTGCTTTTAAAAATGCTGTAAAAAAAGGCGGTAATATTGCTTTAGCAGTTGCAAGTAATGCGGTGGGTAGCAAAAACCTTGCACTTGGCAATAATAGCAATTCTGTTGGTTCAAATAATACTGCAATAGGTGATAGTAGTAGTGCTTTAGGGCGCTCTAATATCGCAAGTGGTTATAGCAGTAATGCTTTAGGCAGTCAAAATACTGTAACTGGTATATATAGTACTGGCGTTGGTTTCAATAACAATGTTACTCAAGAGCAAAGTGCTGCCGTAGGGATTAGCAACACTGTTTCTGGAAAATGGAGTAATGCAGTCGGTACCTATAATAAAGCAACAGGTATAGCAAGCTTTGCGGCAGGTTCGCAGAACTTGGCAAAGGGTAGTGGTTCTACTGTTGTGGGGGCAGCTAGTGGACAAAACTATAATGCAGAAAATGATGGAACAAAACTCACTGCTATTAATGGCATTAAAGTTGAGGCAACAGATTTAACAACTGCATCCATTACCAAAATTGGTGATACATCTGTAAATGCACAACAAGCAGCAGATTTTGAAACTACGCTTCGCAATGGTGGTTCCGTGGCATTTGGAGATCGTAGTGCTGCGGTTGGTTCACATAATATTGCATTAGGCGTTCAAAGTAGTGCGGTGGGGTATGACAATCAGGCGCTAGGCGTAAATAGCACAAGTCTAGGTGTTTCAAACAAGGCAATAGGTGGTGTTTCCACTGCGGTTGGTGCAAATAATACTGCATCTGCTATTTATAGTAGTGTGTTCGGTAGTAATAGTAACGCTATAGCCTATGGTTCAACTGCGATTGGTCATGATTCTTTAGCCGATGAGGCAAATACCATTTCTGTAGGTAAAGCGGGCGTTGAAAAACGTATTACGAATGTTGCTGTTGCAACAAAAGATACAGATGCAGTGAACTATACTCAGTTAAAAGATACCAATGCTGTTGTGGCAACTAAAGCCTCTCAAACGGATTTAACAACTGGGCTTGCACTCAAAACCGATAAAACCACATTTGATGCTTTAAATAGTCAAGTGAATAACGCAACATCAGGCTTAGCAACCAAAGCTTCCACGACGGCATTAACGACAGGGCTAGCCAACACTCTAACTGATGCTAAAACCTATGCTGATACAGGATTAGCCCTAAAAGCAGATCAAACGGCACTCACCACAGGTCTTTCAAATACTTTAATCAATGCTAAAGCATATACTGATCAGGAAACTGCATCGACGCTAACTACTGCAAAAGGCTATACCGACCAACAAGCTACAACTTTAGATGGCAAGATTGCCACCAGTGCGAATACTATTAATACGCGTATTGATGGTATCGACACTCGTGTAACCACCAATACTAATGAGATTGCAACTTTAAAAACCAATACAGGTCATCTTGCAGCCAGTGCAGTGGTCTATGACAATCCTGTAAAAGATAGCATTACTCTAGCGGGTACATCTGGCACAAAACTCACCAATTTGAAAGATGCCACACTTTCCACAAGCTCGACCGATGCTGTAACGGGTAAACAGCTAAATACCACAAATAGCAATGTCACTACTCTGGGCAATCGTGTAACGACTGAAGTCGGAACGCTAAATACTCGTATTGATGGAGAAGTAACAACCTTAAATACACGTATTGGTAATGAAGTAACTACTTTGGATAGCAAAATTACCACTAATAAAAATGCCATTACTGCATTGGATGGGCGGGTCACAACCAATGAGGCTGACATAGCAACATTACAACAAGGACAAGGTGCTCTAAATCAGTTGGCCGTCCAATACGATACCGCTACTAAAGATAGTATTAGCTTAAAAGGGGCGAATGGAACTAAACTGACCAATTTGCAGGAAGGGGATATCAGCTCTGCTAGCTCTAAAGATGCAATAACTGGCGGTCAGCTTTATACGACTAATCAAAATATCACCACACTCTCAAATCAGTTTAATAGTAATGCAAGTCAGCTTGCTTCTGTATTGGGTGGAGGCGCGGGTTTTAGTAATGGTACTTTTGCACTACCAACTTTTAATATTCAAGGTGCAAGTTACTCAAATATTGGTGCAACCTTTGGCGCAGTCAATAATGAATTAACCGCGTTAAAAGGTTCAGTTAGTAATTTGAAAAATTATGTTGATCAACAGGATGCGCAAACATTAGCTGATGCAAATACTTATACAGACACTCAAAGTTCTGGCACATTGGCAAATGCAAAAAACTATATTGATCAGCAAGATGCCAAAAATCTAAACGATGCAAAAACCTATACAGATCAGCAAGCAATAACCACATTAAATAATGCAAAAAATTATACTGATCAACAATCAGCCTCAACCTTAGATACTGCTAAGTCCTATACAGATCAAAAAGTAGCCGATGCAGGACAATATATCAGCATTGGAGGAAATGGTGCTGGCGCAAGTACAGGTTCCAATGCCACAGGCAAAAACTCAACTGCCATCGGGCCAAATACTGTGGTCACAGGAAATAACTCAACTGCGGTAGGTGTGGGCAATACTGTTTCTGGTAATGGATCGGGCGCATTTGGAGATCCAAATACGGTCAGTGGTAACGGCAGCTATGTGGTGGGAAATGACAATACAGTGAAAGGGGATAATACCTTTGTGTTAGGTAATAACGTCAATACTGAAGCTAAAAATGCTGTGGTGTTGGGTAATGACTCAACTTCAGATCGAGACAATACCGTTTCCGTTGGTTCAAGCACAAATCAGCGACAGATTACTCATGTGGCTGCGGGTACGGCTGATACAGACGCGGTAAATGTCGCGCAAATGAAGCAATCTAACACTGAGATGCTTTCAAGCGCAAACAGCTATACAGATACTCGTTTTGCAGGTCTGGAAAGTACATTTAGGGACTATAGTCTGCAAACAGAACGCCGTTTTCAGGAAGTCGATAAACGTTTTGATCGTCAGGGAGCGATGAGTGCAGCCATGATGAATATGGCAACCAGTACAGCTGGATTGCGTGGGCAGAACCGCATTGGAGTTGGCGCTGGTTTGCAAGGTGCGGAACAAGCTGTTGCAGTAGGGTATCAACGTATGATTAATGAAAATACCAGTTTGAGTATCAGCGGAGCACTAAGTAAAGAAGAAAGCTCGGGTGGTGTTGGCGTCGGGTTTAGTTGGTAAAGTAATGTTTTAAGCAGTATAAAAAACCAGTCTACAGTGACTGGTTTTTCTTTTTATTTTAGTAAATTTTAGAAAGGTCATTTTTTCGTCATACACTTGAGTAAACATAAAAGACAACGTTTTTGACTTGAAAAAGGTGGTCTTTTACACAATAGTTTAATGGTATGTAAGATCAGGTTACGACGTTTTTTTAAATTTAAAACGTTTGAGGCTTGAAAGTTTGAGTAAAGCGCTTTAAAACAGTGAAGAGAGCTATAACAAGGATTATTTATGAAGTTGTATTATTCACCTGGTGCATGTTCATTGGCTGCACATATTCTTTTGAATGAAATTAATGTTGATTTCGATCTGGAAAAGGTTGATTTAAAGACACATAAAACTGAAAAAGGTGCTGACTATTACGAGATCAATCCAAAAGGTTATGTCCCTGCACTTGAAATTACACCAGGATTGGTTCTCACTGAAAACGTTGCGGTGCTTCCTTTTATTGCGCAGCATGATCCAGCTCAAAACTTGATTCCACCGTCGGGGTTAGGTCGTGCCAAAGTTTTGGAATGGCTTGGCTATTTGAACTCAGAATTGCATGATGCCTATGCGGTATTCTTCGGTGGTGCATTAGATAATGAAGCAAAAGAAAAAGCTTATGCTGAAATTGACCGATTACTGGCCTATATTGACAAAGCCATTGGCGAGTCAGATCATGAATATTTAGTAGATGATGGCTTTGGACCAGCCGATGCTTATTTATTCGTACTTACAAATTGGTCAAATAGTATTGAGCATGATTTAACCCCGTATACTAATATCGTCGCTTTACGCAATAAAGTGGCTGAACGTCAATCAGTAAGTATTGCGATGCGTGATGAAGGTTTAATTACTTAAATCTCTGATCGCATTTCACACAAAGGCCTCAATGTGATTGAGGTCTGTTTTCATTGAAATTCTGGTGGTTCTTTGAAATTTACTTGTTCTAATTTTAAATCATAATGCCGTTTTAAAGTGCGCCATTTCGTTTTTATTGGCTGTTGCACATCTTCAAACTCATTTTCTCCTGAGATTTCTTTTAATTTTCCTGTAGAAAAATTAATGCTCAGTGAATTTTGTTCACCAGAAGCGCGATGGAAACTCATTTGATCAAAACCGATTAATTTTATCGCGCGATCTTGGTAACGTGATCCTAGCCAAAATAATGGACAATGATTCCCTCTAAAGATAACGTAACGTTAACTTTGGAGATGTAAAAATGGCT
>NZ_JAHPRO010000004.1 GCF_025562455.1 Acinetobacter sp. WU_MDCI_Axc73 | reverse complement strand
CCAATGAAGGTGCTCCTAAGCGAGCATGGTGCTGCCAATATACAGCTTTTAAATCAGCATATTTTTGATTGACGTACATCTGTCTCTTTCGCCAAGCATAGTAGCCCGAAGTGCTAACACCTAGGCATTTACAAGCAGAAGAAACCGTAATTTCAGTCATAGTTAGATCTTGAATTACCGTGTACTTTTCTTGGCATGATCTGTTAGAAAGTACACATGTGCTTTTTTTAAGATGTCATTAGCTTCCCTGAGTTGTTTGACCTCTTTTTCTAAATCGAGAATACGCTGTTGCTCTGGCGAGAGTTGGCGTTTGCTTGAACCCGCTGGATTAGCTTCACGAATCCATTTATCTAATGTTGAATAACCCACACCTAATTTCTGGGCGATAGCAGCCACAGATTCGTGCGAGTTTGAAAGTGCATAATCAATTGCTTGTTGTTTAAATTCTGGACTAAAGCGTTTAGCCATTTTTACATCTCCAAAGTTAACGTTACGTTATCTTTAGAGGGAATCATTGTCCATTATTTTGGCTAGGATCAATAATGAAATCGACATTGAACAATAGAGATCCTTTCGTCAGTAACTTCATAAACTAATCTATGTTTTTCATCAATTCTACGATTCCAAAACCCTGAAAGATTTGCTTTTAATGGTTCTGGTTTTCCTGTGCCCTCAAATGGAGTTCTTTGGCATTCTTTGATTAAAGCATTGATCCGTTTAAGTATCTTTTTTTCCTGTGTTTGCCAATAGATATAATCATCCCAAGCATTATCAGTCCATTCGATATTACGATTCGTCATCCTCAATCAATTCTCTATGTTTAGCTTGACCAGCACGTAATTGAGCTATTGATTCATTTAAACGATTAGCATTATTAGGAGATGACAGAAGATACAATGTTTCCATTAAGCTATCGTAATGATCTTGTCCCATTACAACAGCATGACCACCTTCTTTTCTCGTAATAAAAGCTACATCTACATCATCAATCACTTTATCTAAAACAGATTTTAAATTATTACGTGCATCGGTATATGTAAATACATGCATATTATCTAGCCCTCTTGAGCTGTGGTTACATCAAAATGCTACCACCTAAGCTGTCTAATGACAGTGATAAATCTAGGTTTGAGATTTAATTGTGCAGAATTCTGTACATAATGTCAATTTCGCATAAGCACCATTATGTTAATTTTAGAAAAACTACGATACTACCTCAGATTCAAGCCATTTTTCAAAAGTCATTAAAGTAATTTCATTAATCCCTGTTTCAGGTGACTTGACCAAGCAGAATCGTTTTTTAAGTGTCTGTGATTTTGCCCAAGGCGCTATTAGAAGACCACTCTTCAATTCATTTTCAACATACATAGATGGAACAAGTGCAACCCCCAACCCTGCTAATGCTGCTGAAATGGCCATTTCGTGAAGATCATATCGGACACCTTGAGCAGGGTGTTTAAACTGAATTCCATACTCTACTGCATACTCTAACCATGCTTCAGGATTTTGACGTCGGTGAATACGAGGCAATTGTAATAGTTGTTCTGTAAGATTTTGATCTGATAAGAGTGTAGGATGACATACGGGAATTAGACGTTCCTCAAATAAAAATTGAGTTCGCATACCTGCCCATGCAGGATGTTCAAAGTGTAGTGCAGCATCAAAACCACTGCCTGCCAAAATAAAAGGTTCTGCTCGGACAGTAATATTAACCACAATATTGGGGTGTTTTTTCTGAAACTTTCCTAAACGTGGAATGAGCCAGCGATTTGCAAAGGTCGGTAGTGCCGATATTTCCAGACTTTGGGTGCCTTCAGGTAAACCTTGAATATATTGTGTATCTCGATCCAATCGTTCAAGTGTTGCACGAACATGATATGCATAGGTTGTACCCACAGCATTGAGTTTTACCCGGCTGCCAACACGATCGAATAACTTACAATTTAAAAGTGATTCAAGACGACCTATCTGTCTACTGATTGCCCCCTCAGTCAATGAAAGTTCTTCTGCTGCACGAGCGAAGTTTCCATGCCTTGCAGCTGCTTCAAAGGCTTGTAAAGCACTACTACTCGGTATCTTTTTTCGCACTTACGTTAACCTCAAGGTTTAATATAACTTAGTGACTAAAAGTCACTACTTAGTGAGATAATATCGTTTTATATGAAAATAAATAGCCTTTAGCATGATGAAAAGTCAAGATATTGACGATTTGTTTAATTTTTATGCCAAGGTTAATCCAATGTTTTATACCGTAGAATGCAGTTATAGCGATGTAAAAACTGAGCAAGAGTGGAATGATTTTTATAGTATTGATAAATTGGCTGCTCTCATTTCAGTAACAGGATTTATTACATCACAGCGTTTCAAAGCATTGACGCCTACTTGCCCAGTTTATTTGGCGATTCATACTGTGCAGGATGAACATGTTATTTTCAGTGAGGAATACAAACAAAAAGGTGGGGGAAATTTTGCACGCTGGCAAGCCAATATTACTGATTGGCATCGTAATCTCTACGAAGCTCAGGGCATCCTACCTGAGGTATCAGGAGATCAAGTATTATTGATCAGTGCTGCACCAATACCATTCAATCAGGAAATAATTCAACTAAATCCCTTTCATATGCAGGCAGTCGGTTTGGATCAATCTCCTAACTATCGCGTGGTTTATGTTTTATTACGAGAACAAGCTGAACAGATAGCAAAAATGATTGATGTAGACCTCTATGAACCAATCACCACTCAATTGAAAAATTCTTACAGCCCTCAGCTGCAATATGAGATTTAAGATATGCCAAATCTTACTTTCTATATTTCAGAAAATCTGTTGGAACATGTTCAGGATCTCTCTGCATTAACAAAAGCATGTCAATCTTTATGCGTGAAACAGCTTGGGGCAATGCCTGAAAAAATACATATCATGTATATTTCAGTTCAATCTGGTTGTGGACAGCCTGTATATGCAGAGTTGGTTTATCGCTTGCTCGCAAGTCGCTCGCCTGAAGTAATGACTGCTTTTATGCGTGAACTTGATCAATTGATTCAAAAAGCTATGCATGTGACACCCCGTATTCGATGCTTTGCCTACCCACCTCAACAGCTGTATGCCTATAACTAATAAAGAGTCGGAGATATAAATGAATCATTCTGTATCTAGATCAGATCTCTTTCAATCACGTCAAGTTGGTGACTTTTTAGTGACTGTTTTGAGCGATGGTGACATGAGTGTCAGTCTTACACTTTTAGTTGGAATTGATGAAAAGTCTGCTGAAAAAATCCAAATGGATGCAGGCACCATTAAGACAGATCAAATTAATATAAATTGTTATCTAATCCAAGGCAATGGACATACTATTTTAGTTGATTCAGGCACAGGAGGACTAAATCAGGCAGGGGGATTACTACTGAAAAATCTGGCTCAATTAGGCATTGTTCCAAATGATATTGACACAATTCTAATAACTCATGCACATCCTGATCATATTGGTGGATTATTAGATTATGAAGGTAAGCCGATTTATCAAAATGCTCAGCTTTATCTACATAATTTGGAAGTTAGGTATTGGTTGGATGATCAAATGATGCAACTGGCAACTGAACGAGGGAAACGTAATTTTGCATTAGTTCAGCGGACATTAAATGCTTATACCAAATGCTTGAATCTATTTAACAATACCGAAATTATACCAGGTATTTTACCTGTCTTGCTTCCAGGACATACGCCTGGGCATACAGGTTTTCAAATTGGAATAGGTAAAAGTAGTGTACTCATTTGGGGAGATCTAGTCCATTTTCCATATATCCAGTTAGATGATCCTAATATTTCTATTGGTTTTGATTATGATCCAGATCAAGCAAAAGTCACTCGAAAGAACTTATTGAATAAAATCGTAAAGGAAAATCAATTGATCGCTGGTATGCATATCGGCAAAATAGGATTTGCACATATCCATGCTGTTGAGCAAAACAGAAGATATAAAATTTCATATCTCGATGAACCTATTTAACTTATGTTTACCTAAATTCTAGTTCATAAGCATTTTTTTAACTTAACTATTGAGAAAAGGAGCAAATAGCCACTGCTGTCCCACAAATATCACAAGAAGAACCTCAACTAAGATTCTTCTTGTTCGAGCCATTTTTTATCTAGCATAAAAAGTGATTTCAATAATCTCCTTTCAAATAAACTCACCTCAATTATTCTTAATAATCTTTGAACACTCCATCCTTCCTGTGCCATATGTTTCGCAAAACTCACCAGTAAATACACAATTAATGCAATCCATATTTGTGTTTGTATTGCCTTTCGACTTCGATCTAGAAACGATTTCAATTTCAGGTTTTATTTGATCGCTTTAAAAAATAGTTCTACTTTCCAACGATCTTTATAAATCGCAGCAATAGTTGATGCAGCCAGATGGAAATTTAAGTGTTCTACCTTGCACCATATCATTTTCAATGCCATCACCAAGCGCTACAAACTCAGGAATTGTATTGCTATGATTTAACCCAACTATAAGTTTTATACTGGCTTTAGACTCATGTACTTTTGGCTGCAGTTGTGGCTTATTGTTTAAATCCAAGTAAATCATGTTTTAAAAACTTGATTGGAAATTAAACATACTTCATCGAACCGAACTCAGGTACTGATTTTCGATAATTCTCAAAAGACCCAAGGGAATGAAACATTGCCTTGATGGATAGTCATTTTTCTAGGGGAAATACGAGCAATCACTTCAGCAGAACATGTTGCATCAAATAGTACAATATCTGCATCCATACCCACTTTAGGCCATTGAATTTCACCCTGATTGCTTAAAGGTGTAATGCCTGTTGCATAATATAAAGCCCGTGAAAGCTTAAATTCACTTTTCCAACCATACAGCTGTGCGATGACATTACTACGCTCAATCATATCGCCTTGCCCGAATGGATACCAATGATCCATGACACTATCCGTTCCTACTTCAACCTTAACCCCATGCTCAACCAGTTCTGCCAAAGGCATTCTGAATTGGATAGGTACACCACTAATTAGCTTGATGCCTACATTTTTCATGCGCGAGGCATAGTGTTCAAGCTCACCATCTTTAAAAATATCGTATAGCACGAAGCCATGACTTAAATTCACTTTAGCGGTCAAACTTGGATTTTGTTCAATTAAATCTAAAAGATAGCTCAAGGTTTGCTTGCCCTGATGAGCTCGTTCATGCAGATGAATATCAATACCAGCCTGATAATCTAACGCAAGTTGCACAGTGGTTTCTAAGGATTTTTGCATATTGCCATCAATCGTAGAGGGATCTAGACCCCCCACGTAATCACATCCCATTGCCAAAACCTCTTTCATCAAGGCAACTGAATCGTCTAAATACAATCCATGCTGTGGAAAAGCCACCATGTGTGAACTGATTCGTGGTGAATAGCGCTGCAAAATCTGCTGAGTATTGGCAAAATGATCAGTCCCAATGGAGTGATCAACATTACAATGGACCAACGTTTTCGTTGCTCCTTTAGAAATAATTAATTCCAAAATTGCTTCAGCGCGCTGTTGCATAAACGGCAACTGAGATGGCAATAATTTTTTTTCAATCTGGATCATCTCTGCAACTGTTTTATTTTCTTCGGCTGCGCGCCATTCACCGCCATAATAGGTTTTATCAAGATGAATATGAGCATCGTTAATTCCTGGTAAAGCCAATGCTTCGGCCCCATCTTGCCTCGGTAAATCCGCCAAACTTTCTGGGATTTGATCAATATAAATTCCCATAATTTTGCTATTGGCAATATGTAAATGTGCAAGTGCCGTTTTAGTTGCGACAACATTTGCATCATCGTCATATTCAAAAGCTTGTTCGAGTCGAATATTCGTTAAGATATAGGCTAATTCAGTCATTTTTCCACCACGTAAGTAATAACTTACTTATATTTAAATTTAAAATTTATTTATAGCACTCGTCGTATAAATTCAGACTAAGCCTGAATAAAACTTTCTAACATTTCTCGACACATTTCTTTATGTTTTTGCTGCCATTCAGCATCGACTAGATTAGTTTTAAACATAAAAGACATCGTCAGCGCATTAGACTTAGGAAAAACAATTAAACTGACAATCATTGTATAAAGATGCAACGGATCAATCCCCGCTTTTATCACTCCCAAACTTATACCTCGCTGTAATAGCACTTCGATATAGTGAAGCAAATGAGAGGAAACTAAAGGAATTTCAATTGATTGCTGAATATTCTGGGCTTGTTGTAAGTTTTCAAATTGTAAAATACGGAACAATTCCCGATGTGTCGCAAAATGCTGTTCAGTAAAATCATATAGCTTTAAAATACCTATGATTGGGTCTATTTGCTGTATATCCAGATTCAGTTGTAATTCACTACGACGCAACTCATTAACGGTATATTCTAAAACCTCAACATATAACTGCTCTTTACTTTTAAAATAATGATAAATCATACGAATATTTGTTTTTGCTGCTTTAGCAATTTGTTCAACTCGAACACCACTTAAGCCTTTTTCCGCGAACTCGACCAATGCAATACGTAAAATATTATCCCGATTATTCAACGATATAGGTTTTTCCACCTGATTCTCTGTCGTTATTTTAGGCTTATCCATTTAGGCTCTCAATCGGAATTTAGTTTGAGTGACGAATAAACGGCACGGTTAATGCTTTAGGCGATGTTTGTTTGCCCATTAAGCCAGCAACTGCAAATAATGCCAAAACATAAGGCAGCATAATAAGTAAAGCAGGAGGAACATTAATTCCCATGGCAGGTAATTGGTATTGTAACGCACTTACTGCACCAAACAAGAAGCACGCCAAAGCAGTTTTGGTTAAACTCCAGTTGCCAAAAATAATCGCT
Organism: Acinetobacter sp. WU_MDCI_Axc73; assembly: GCF_025562455.1. Classification (GTDB taxonomy): domain Bacteria; phylum Pseudomonadota; class Gammaproteobacteria; order Pseudomonadales; family Moraxellaceae; genus Acinetobacter. The sequence continues at coordinate 180,389 of NZ_JAHPRO010000004.1, read as the reverse complement.
GCTAATGCTAAAAAGCCAATACCACTGGTCATTCCTTCGGTAAATGTATGAATATCACCCAATGAAATCAGGCATCCTGCAATTGCTGCCATAATGCTGGATGTAAATACCCCGAGATAACGCAATGCGACTACTGAAAGTCCAGATTGATCGACTGTTTTTGGTTCTTCACCCACTGCATTTATACAAATTCCCAAAGCAGTCTTTTTCATGACAAATAAAATCACCAACAACAGTAAAATTCCAAAATAAACAATCCAAGATTGGTTAAAAATATTGGCTAAATATGGAAATTGTTCCGTACTAAAAACCTGTAATTTATTAAAACCAAAACTGCTTTTGATATTGCCATTCGCATTTTCAAAAAAGACTTTCCGATAGGCTAATGTCGTAATACCCAAGGCAAGAATATTAATACCAATTCCTGTGACCAATTGATTTGCCTTTAAACTAACACTCAAAAATGCCTGCAATAATGCCAAAGGTAAAATACCTAATATTGCAATCAGAAAACCCATCGCAGGACTGTTTGTCAGATAAGCGCCATAAATTCCCAAAAATGCGCCTGATAGCATCATGCCATCCACACTCGTATTAATCACACCCGTTTTTTGGCTCACCAACTCGCCCGTTGCAGCAATCAAGAGTGGCGCAGATAAACGAATAGCCGCCCCTATAAATATCGTTAAAAGTTCGATAGACATAATTATGCTCCTTGACGATCTAACCAACGTGATGCGCCTGCAATAATTAAAATAATCATGCCTTGAATCACGAGAACCATTGCAGATGGCACTTGCGCGACCAGCTCCAGATTGATACCACCAGAGCGTAAAAAGCCAAATACTAATGCGGCCGCAAATACCCCTAAAACTGAACCTCGCGCCAATAATCCAACCACCAAACCGTCAAAACCGTAACCTGAAGAAAAACCAGTTTTTAAAACTTGTTGATCACCTTGCAACATTAACCCACCAGCTAAGCCACCAAATGCACCTGAAACTGCCATAACCAATACAATTGTTGAAAAAACAGGAATGCCTGCACGTTTAGAGGCATTTGGGTTGTTTCCCACACTTCTGAGATAAAAACCAAAACGGCTATAGTGCATCAGTAAATAAACGGCGAATGCCAAGAATAAAGTGATAATTAAGCCAAGATTTAAGTTATAACCACTGTTGGAAAAAATCATGGGAATCATAGTATTACTTGGAATAGGAAGTGATTCTGGTAGTGATGCACTGGTGGTCATGGGTTGTTTGAGCAAATGATCACTTTGTACGGTGCAATAGAGCAGCCAAACTGCAATGAAGGAAAGTAATAATGTACTAATGACTTCATTGGTTCCCATTTTCGCTTTCAAAAATCCTGCTATTGCGCCCCAGATTGCACCTGCCAATACAGCACCTAACAGTGGATAGATAAATGCAAGCCAACCAGATAAAGAGGCCGCTCCACCGTACAAGCACAATGCGGTCGCTACAATTCCCCCAACAGCCAATTGCCCTTCTGCACCAATATTAGCGAGCTTTGCTTGGTCAGCGAGAATAAAACCCAAACCGATCAAAGCAAAATAGATAGCACGGTTAATGGATGAACCAATGACATAAGGTGAACCCCATGCACCATCTGCAAAAGCACTTAAAGCATCCGAAAATGAGAGACCATAAGCATTTACAATCATGAATGATGCAACGAGAGATACCAAAACAGTAAGCACTAGAATGGCAAGTAATCGGAAGTAATTGTTGTCTAAAATTTTATTCATTTTCTTGCCCTGCCATCCACGCGCCAATTTGATCCCGATCAGCTTGGTCGCCATTTACTTCGCCTATAATTCGACCGCGATAAAACACTAAAATTCGATCTGCAACGGCAAGTAATTCATCTAACTCTGACGAAATGACCAACACACCAAGTCCTTGATCTCTTGCTGCTCGGATATGCCCATAAACCGTTGCAACAGCACCGACATCTAAACCACGTGTGGGTTGCGAAGCGAGTAGAAACTTCAATGGATCAAGGCTAAGTTCTCTCGCAAATACCGCTTTTTGTTGATTTCCACCTGATAATCGTCCAAAAGGCAAACTTGATGACGCAGCCCGTACATCAAATTTTTTCATCAATTGTTCTGCATCGTGTTTTAATTTTTTCTGGTTAATTAAACCGAAATGTGTGTACTGATCGATATGATTTAACAATATATTTTCTGCCAAATTCATTTGAGTAATACACCCTGTTGCATGTCGATCTTCAGCAATTACGCCCATTCCCAAAGCTGTTAATTTTTTGGGTTGTGCCAAAGAGATATCCTCTCCATCTAGGAAAATTTGCCCAGAAGTACGTGTTAACATTCCTGATAAAATTGAGGCTAATTCACTTTGACCATTACCCTCAACACCCGCTATTGCAACAATTTCAGCTTTATTCACAATAAATGTAACGTTATCTAGCTTTTTTATTCCTTGAGCATCGCTATAACTCAAACCATTGACTTGTAATATTTCATCTTTTAAATCACGAGCGTTGGCACTGATACTTTTGACTGTTCTGATTTCACGTTTTAGAAGATTTAAGCTTTGCCCAGATTCTTCATGTTGAATCATGGATTTCACTAAGCGCTCGATATCTTGTGTCGGTTGTGCTGAATAATCGACAATTACCCCTGAACGCAAAACTGAAACTTTTGAAGCAACTTTTTTAATTTCAGTCAGTTTATGTGTGACTAACAAAATACTGCAACCACGCTTTGCCACAGCCAGACAAATCTCTAAAAGCGCATCAATTTCATTTGGCAGTAATACAGCAGTTGGTTCATCTAAAATTAAAAGTTTAGGTTGACGCACCAAACACTTAATAATTTCTACACGCTGTTTTTCACCTACAGCCAAATCTCCAACTTTGGCATTCAAATTAATATTGAAATTTAATTCATTTAATAATGCCTGAATGTCAGCTTTGTATTTTTGTCGATTTAAAATTCCATGACTTCGACCTAGCAACAAATTATCGAGAACCGTCGTATTTTCAATTAAGGAGAAATGCTGATGCACCATTGCAATTCCATGATCCAGTGCATCTTTAGGATTTTTAGCTTCAAAAGGCTGACCATTTAGAAAAACTTTGCCTGACGTTGCATTTAATGCCCCAAAGATAATGTTACATAGCGTTGATTTCCCTGCGCCATTTTCACCAAGTAAGCAATGAATTTCTCCTTGTTGCAATTCGATAGAAACATCTTTAAGTGCCTGAAAATTACCAAACGACTTTTGAATATGCTGCAAAGAAAGAACACTTGATGCCTTTTCTAATGCAGCATGGGCTTGAAAATCATACGCGTGTTCCATTTTGTTTTAGCCCTCAGCAACTTTTATTTTGCCATTTTGCAAATCTTGCTTAATTTGTTCCATTTTTTGGTTTTGTTCAGGTGTGCCATTACAAATCGCAAAATCAGAAGATTTGTTTCCCATAGCTAAACCAAAAGGTTTATAACCCGCTTTCCACGTTCCTTTATCAAGCTGATCAATCGCATATTCCACTTGATAGCCAACACCTGTAGTGCTGTAAGCCACATACAAAGGATTTTTATCCGCGCAACGATTAAAATATCCGCCAATAATGTGTGTGCCTTTTTCTTTTGCTGCTTGCTCTATTCCTTTGGTTCCCAAATTCATAATATAGGCATGAATATCAGCACCCTGAGAAATTGCAGCTAAGGTCGCCTCTTGCGCTTTGGTCACATTTTCAAAATCACCGGTATAGTTGGTAATCACTTTGATTTTTGGGTTAATGTATTTTGCACCGTTGGCGTATTCGTTGCCCGCATTCACAATGGCAGGGATTTCCATCCCACCAACATAACTCACCACCCCACTTTTACTCATCATTGCAGCGGCTGCTCCTGCTGCAAAGAAAATCTCTGCTTGTTTCACATCGTAACCCGCTACATTGTTTGGCATGTTCGGTTCTTTATTGCCACCAATGACCACAAATTTTACATTTGGAAATTTTTTGGCGACTTTAAATACAGACGCTTGGGTTTGCCCTCCGACACCAATTACCATTTGGTTTTTAGAAGCCAAAGTTGTCAATGCCTGATCCATATCGGCATAGTTAATATTTTCAATAATTTGAGTTTTTAACTTATCTCCGTATTGTTTTTTTGCTTCCTGAACACCATCAAAGCCCGAACTCATCCAACCTTTGTCTGTTTTAGACCCTGGAATCAGTACACCAACTGTCATTTGTTGAGTCGATGTTGTCGCGTTGCTAGAACCAGAAGTATTCGCCTCTTTTTTACTGTTATCGCATCCCCCTAGTGTTCCTACTGTAGTGATTGCGATCATTGCAACCATGACGTTAGATCTTAATGCACCCATTTTCACCACCCTCATAAGTAAGTATTTACTTACCAAAATAAAGCAAACTATGTGCCAAGTTTAAAGTCAGTGCTCTTCATAGGTTTTTCTCAGTTAAATACGCTTTAAATTCATTCAACTCGATACGTCAGCGTATTTTAATATCCAACCGCTTGACCATCGCTTCTTGGATCATGTGCAGCATAGATGCCTTTATCAGTGATCTGAATCACCCCAGGCTGACCTGCCAATGGGCTTTGTGCCGCAAGACAATCTATCTCATGCCCCATTTTGGTGAGTGTTTGAATCACCTCTTGTCCGACATTACTTTCTAGTTTTAATGTGTCATTTTGATTGGAAAATGTTTTACCCAATAAAAATCTTGGCTTTTCCAGAGCCTCAAATGGCAAATCTGCATAATCGATTAATCGAGTTAAAATGGCAGCTAAGGTTTGTGGTTGACCATCTGCACCTTGCGTTCCAAATAACAAATGAGGACGGTTATCTTTTAAGTAAATACCTGGATTTAAGGTATGAAATGGTCGCTTGAACGGTTTTAAAACATTGGGATGATTTGGATTGAGAGAAAATGAAGCCCCTCGATTGTGCCATAAGATACCAGTATCCCCCGCAATAACACCGCTGCCCCAATCGTAATAAATGGTTTGTAGCATGCTAACGCAATTGCCTTTCTCATCGACAGCACCAATATAAACAGTATCACCATGCTGATAAATTTCATGCCACGGCAACGCTTGTGTTAAAGAAATACAGGCTGACTTTTGTTTCAAGTAGTCGTTATCTAATAATTTTTCAGCATTGGTTTTTACAAAATCAGGATCAGCGACTACATTTCCGCGATCTAAAAAGGCCTGCTTAATGGCTTCAACCAATAAATGATAATATTGCGCACTTCCTTCAGAAATATTTTCAGCCAAAGAAAACTGTTGCAATATACCCATGATTTGCAAGGTGGTGACGCCTTGAGTCGGTAACGGCAAACTGTATAAAATGCCGTTTCGATATGCCAGTTTAAGCGGGTCTTGTTGTCTTGTATGCGTTCTTGCAAGATCATCTAAACAAATACAAGAACCATATTTTTGCAACCCTTTAACGATACGTTCAGCCAAATCACCTTCATAAAAACTTCGTGCTCCATGCTGTGCAATGTATTGCAAGGTTTGAGCAAGTTCTAACTGTTTAAATCGTTCGCCTTTCCTAAAAGGCTTTCCCTGATTTGAAAATAATGCTTCAAATCCTGACCATTGTTTTATCTCGTTTTCGCGTTCCTGCAACCAATGCTGCTGGGATGCTGTGACTAAACTGCCTTCATATGCAGTCTGTATTGCAGGTTCTAAAAGAGCAGCCCAAGAAACCTGACTTCCCCATTTTTTTGAAGCAAATTCATATGCTTTTCCCCACGTATCAACAGTGCAAGCCGTCGTAATGGCAGAATCAATACCCCGTTTAGGAATTTTATCTTTAAAATTAGGTAGATGCTGAAAAGCCTGCCCAATTCCTGAAAATGTCGTAACCTCGCCTTCTGCATTACTCAGCAGCATAAATGCATCGCCGCCTAAGCCATTAAAATGAGGATAGGTCACGCTGAGCATCGCTGCGGTGGCAATAACTGCATCAACAGCGTTGCCGCCTTGCTTTAAAATTTTTAATCCCTCTTCACTGGCTAAAGTATGCGGACTCGTCACCATTGCAGAAGCGGCAAAGGTACTTCGCGTTGACGTTTGCCGTTGAGAACAATTCATAAGAGGGCATCCTTCTTCGGAAATGGATTTGGCATTTTAATTGCTTAGAAAATTAAGTAAGTATTTACTTACTTGCAACAACAATGCCAAACTACTCTTTCAGATGAAAGGGTACCTAAAAAATAAGGTGACCTATATGACTCAACTTCGCCATTCAGATCCGCTTTATCCCATTGGAAGTTATCCGCACACAGCATGGCAAGTCAATAAAACAACTGTTTCTATGCTTGAAAACCCAAAGCCTGTGGTAAAGGTTGAACTAAACTGCCAGCCACAACATGTGATTTTTGATTTAAACAAAACTGCAATCATGATTATTGATATGCAAAATGATTTTTGTACCGCAAAAGGTTGGGTCGATCATATTGGCGGAAATTATGAAATTGATCGCAAGCCGATTGCACCCTTACAACAATTATTGCCCACTTTAAGAGCACATGATGTTCCTGTGGTTTGGGTCAATTGGGGAAATCGTTCAGATTTGGCCAATTCTCCTGCAAATCAGCACCATCTATATAAACCTACAGGTGTAGGTATTGGTTTAGGTGAACCTTTACCCGAACATGGTGCAAAAGTACTAGAAAAAAACTCGTGGGCAGCGTCAATTGTGGATGAACTTTGTCCAGAATCTCAAGATATTTTAGTCGATAAATATCGCATTTCAGGGTTTTGGGATACAGAGTTGGATAGTATTTTAAGAAATTTAAATATTAAAACCATTTTATTTGCAGGTGTGAATACCGATCAATGCGTTTTGCATACGCTAACCGATGCTAACTTTTTAGGTTATGGTTGTATTTTGCTTGAAGATTGTTGTGCCACCAGTTCACCCGATTTTTGTACCACGGCAACCCTATGGAACGTAAAAAAATGCTTTGGATTCATAAGTAATTCTAATGCGTTAGAAGCCGCCATTTCTCAACTTCAGGAGGAAGTAAATGAATAATGCTTTTGTGGGGGAATTATTCAACCTCAATACACAACAAAACGGTCCTTTATCAGGTTTAAAATTTGCAGTTAAAGATTTAATTGATGTTGCAGGTTTCGTGACTGGAGGTGGCAATCCGACATGGACAGAAACCCACCCTGTTGCAACCCACCATGCGCCTTGCGTAATGTGCTTACTTGAAGAGGGTGCAAATTGCATTGGTAAAACCATCACCGATGAGTTGGCATATAGTTTGGAAGGACGTAATCATTTTTTTGGAACGCCGCTTAATCCCAATTGGCCACATGCCATGTCTGGTGGTTCTTCAAGCGGTTCAGCCTCAGCCGTGGCACAACGTATTGTCGATTTTGCGCTCGGCACAGATACAGGCGGTTCAGTTCGAGTTCCGGCTGCATTTTGTGGTATCTGGGGGATTCGTCCGACACATGGTAGTATTCCCTTAGAAGGCGTTCTACCCTTCGCTAGCTGTTTTGATACAGTTGGTTGGTTTGCTTACGATGTAGATACTTTTTTAAAAGTTGGCGATATTTTGTTACCTGAAGACCAATCTCGTGTGAATTTACATTCATTGCCGATACTTGGTGTCGCTGAAGCATTTGATGCTTTGCAACAACAAACAGGCTTAGCTGCAATCTTTAAAGATTATGCAGAGAAACTAGAAATGCAAAATATTCAATCCGTTTTTCCAATTGCATTAGAAGAAGCTTTAGCGTGTTATCAATACTTACAGGATGCGTCGATCAAAGAAAACTTAGGAAAATGGATCAGTCAAAATTCTCCAGAATTTGGCCCAAGTATGCAGCGTAATTTTGAACGTGTCATGTTAAATGATGGACAAAACAAAGTATTTTACCAACTCAAGCAACAAAACTTCGCAAAACATATCGATGCTTTATTGGAAAAAAATATTTTAATTTTACCCACCACGCCGATGCCGCTGTTGCATCTTAATATTGATGAAACGGTACTTTCTCAGTTTTACCAAAATGCATTAACCATTAATGCAATTGCTGGCTTAGCAGGTGTACCTCAGGTTAATATTCCTATAGCGAATACTCATCAGTATCCCATTGCTCTTTCTATTATTGGGCCACGTTATAGTGATCGAGCGCTTATAAAACTAGCAAAGCATTTATTCTCCAGTGCAAATCTTTCATTAGCATCATCTCCATAAATCGCCCTAAATATTTACCTGATAACTTTAGCTTAATGATCTTCGCAATGGTTGTGATCGCAAGTTTTCTCCCGATATCGGGTTAAGCTGCTCCATAGTGGGCTAAAATGAAATCGCCTCGATACTTTCGCTCGCTAAAATGAGTAGTTTTTTTATTTGCTATTTGGGTTGTACGGCATTACAGATTACGATTCATAATCGAGAACCGCCCAATTGAACATGCGAGTTAGGCTAAAAATTTGGCTTGATTGCTCGTTCTGAATAGCAGACTGGACAATATAATTGACTTTCGCTTTGGAAAGTTCACGCAACATTTTGGCGCGCAAAAGTGTTGCCTCTAAATTTACAAATTTCTGGGTCAATCTACTTTTCAATTTTTTAGAAATATCCCCCATTTTTTATCAGCTCAGGAATTTTATTTAAACTTTGCGTAACAAACATATTTTCATCAACAAACTTATTTATATTGATCATTTTTAATTGTTTTTCAAAGTATCACCAGTTACAGAATCGAACTGTATAAATATAACAGAGCACTTTAATCAGCTTTATCTGTTATATTTTATATCACGTATTCTTGTACCTACACCTAAAATAATTTGTCATGCAAAATCTTGATAATTAATTAAAGTAGGTAGTTTTCATGAAACGATCTATCATTTTTCATGACAAAAATTTAGAGCATGTTTGTCTAATAAATCTCAAAAATCTATATTTGCAATGGAGGTTCCTATGAGCCTTGGTTTAACTGCATTAGAACTTGCCCGAATTCAATTTGCTTTTACGGTTTCCTTTCACATTATTTTCCCCGCTACTTCAATTGGGCTAGCCTGCTTCCTTGCACTACTTGAATGGAAATGGTTACGTACGCAAAATCCAATTTATAAAGATCTATTCAAATACTGGATTAAACTTTTTGCTGTTGCTTTTGCTATGGGTGTTGTCTCTGGCATTGTCATGGCTTATCAATTTGGTACCAATTGGAGTGAGTTTTCACGTATTGCTGGCTCAGTTACAGGACCATTACTGACCTATGAAGTATTAAGTGCCTTTTTTCTTGAAGCTGGTTTCTTGGGTATTATGCTTTTTGGTTGGGGACGTGTTAGCCCCAAATCGCATTTTTTTGCGACTTTAATGGTTGCAATTGGTACCTGTATTTCAATGTTCTGGATTTTATCTTCGAATAGTTGGATGCAGACTCCGCAAGGATTTTCCGTGGAGAATGGCATTATTGTTCCATCTGACTGGTGGGCAATTGTCTTTAATCCGTCTTTCCCTTATCGCTTTGCACATATGGCAACAGCTGCTTTCCTTGTATCGTCGTTATTGGTTGTAGGCACAGCAGCATGGCATTTACTCAAAGGTCGTAGAGATGAATTAATCAAAAAATCTTTCTCTATGGGGCTTTGGATGGTGCTGATTACGTCTTGTTTGCAAACAGTGATTGGTGATCAGCATGGTTTAAATACACTGGAACATCAGCCTGCCAAATTGGCGGCTATTGAAGGTCATTGGGAAACAAATCATGACCACGGTATGCCTTTACTCCTTTTTGCTTTACCCGATATGAAAAATGAAAAAAATGCCTTTGAAATAGGTGTTCCCAATTTAGGTAGTTTAATTCTTACCCATTCATTAGATGGCAAAGTAAAAGGCTTAAAAGATTTTGCGGCTGAAGATCGCCCACCTGTTCCAATCGTGTTCTGGAGTTTCCGGGTGATGGTCGGATTAGGTATGTTAATGGTATTGATGTCATTGACGGCTTTATGGCTGCGTAAAAAAAATCGTTTATATGAGAGTCATTGGTTTCATAAATTTGCCACTATCATGGGACCAACGGGTTATATCGCCCTGCTTGCTGGTTGGGTAACGACCGAAGTTGGAAGACAACCATGGGTCGTTTACGGCGTTATTCGCACTCAACAAGGTTTGTCTCATACCGTTACGGCCGAACAAGTTGGACTCAGTTTAATTATTTTTGTTCTCGTCTATACCGTAGTTTTTGGTACAGGGATCTACTACATGTTGAAATTGATCAAGTCTGGTCCAATGCATATTGATAGTTTAGATCAACAACCTGCGGGGCCAGGCTACTTCAAAACACCTATGAGACCATTAAGTGCAGTTGATGAAGCAATTGACAGTTCAAAAGACCAAACACAAGCCAACAAGGAGAATCATCATGATTGATCTTGCTTTAGTCTGGGTCGGTATCATTGGCTTGGGTGTATTAATCTATGTCATTATGGATGGATTTGATCTTGGTATTGGTATGTTGTTTCCCTTTATTGATGGGCAACAAGAACGTGATGTCATGATGAATACCGTTGCACCTGTCTGGGATGGCAATGAAACATGGATGGTGTTAGGAGGTGCAGGTTTATTTGCCGCCTTCCCATTGGTTTATTCCACTGTATTATCCGCTTTGTATTTACCGATTATTTTTATGGTCGTCGCCTTAATATTCAGAGGTGTAGCATTTGAATTCCGTTTTAAGGCACATCGGAGTAAACCCTTATGGGATCAAGCCTTTATCTGGGGTTCATTCTTCGCGAGCCTTTTCCAAGGCATCATTCTTGGTGCATACATTCAAGGTATTGAAACACATAATGGTGTTTATACTGGCGGAACACTGGATTGGCTCACTCCTTTTTCATTGTTTGTGGGATTGGGAGTCGTCATTATGTATAGCGCATTAGGCTGTGCATGGTTGATTATGAAGACTGAGTCAGATCTACAAAATAAAATGTACAAACTTATGCCTAAGCTAATTGTCACATTATTAATTATATTCGGTGCAGTAAGTATCTACACACCACTTCACCATTCTGAGATAGCACAACGTTGGTTTAGCCTACCCAATCTAATCTATTTTAGTCCTGTACCTGTCTTAGTTTTGGTGTGCTGCGTACTCATTTTAAAAGCCTGCTCAAAACGCAAAAACATCCAACCTTTTATATTGACGCTAGGTTTAGTCTTTCTAGCATTTACAGGCTTTGTAATTAGTTTATGGCCGAATATCATTCCCCCTTCTGTTTCCATTTGGCAAGCGGCTGCACCCGAATCAAGTTTGAAATTTACTTTGGTCGGTGCTGTGATTCTCATTCCAATTATTTTGGCTTACACCTTTTTGTCTTACTGGGTATTCCGTGACAAAGTACGTATTGGTGATGAAGGCTATCATTAAGGAGATCTCCTCTATGAAAAAAATTCAAATTCGCTTAAGTCCTTCGGTGTGGTTCATATTATTATGGTGTTTTGGCTTTGTATCATTAGCTTTAATTGCAGGATTTTTTAGATTGTTATTGAGCCTAGCTTACTAAAGTACGAATACACAAAACTCTGGATAGCCATGAAATCATCGCTATCCTTTTTCTCAGATGGGCGTGATATTTTATGTATAAATCAGAACAACTTGCATTAAGCCTTCAACATCTGATTGAAACAGGAACTTGGAAAGCCCATGAGAAACTTCCATCACTTAGGCAACAAGTCGAAATTTCAGGGTTTAGTTTAATCACTGTGATGAATGCCTATCAGGAATTAGAAGCAAAAGGACTGATTTATTCGAAAGAAAAACTAGGTTACTTTATTGCTGAAAATCCTGTTCAGGCTGCACTTGCTCAAAAAGTCATTGTAAATGACAAAATAGAAATTAATTCAATTGTTTTTCGCTACTTGAAATCTATTCAGTCTGAAAAAATAGTTCCTTTAGGCAGTGCTTTTCCAAATAGCCAATTACTTTACTCATCCAAACTCATGCAAACATTAGCACATCAAGCGAAATATAGAGTTGGTTACGAACAAATGCCGAGTTTACCGCCAGGTAACTATGAACTTAGAAAATTAATTGCCCAGCGTTATTGCATGCAGGGTATTCCAACAGACCCTTCGGATATTGTAATTACCTCAGGCGGTCTGGATGCTTTAAATTTATCTTTAAGAGCGCTGACCCAATCAGGTGATTATATTTTACTTCAGGAAACTATTTTCTATGGTGCATGGCAAGCAGCTGAAAATTTAGGCTTAAAAGTCATTACTATTCCTGAACATCCTGAATACGGCTTAGATTTACAAGCCTTTAAGAAAGCAATTAAAACCTATCCCATTAAAGTTTGTTTGCTGATGTTAAATAGTCATAATCCTATTGGATTTACCGTCAGCGATGAAATTAAATTTGAATTGGCTAAATTACTGCATGAACAAAAAATTTATTTGATTGAAGATGATGTCTATGAAGAGCTGTATTATGGTCAGAAAAAACCTCTCTCAATGAAATACTTTGACCAATATAATCAAGTCTTACATTGCTCTTCATTCTCTAAAACATTAGGCGCAGGTTTTCGAATAGGTTGGGTATATGCGGGGAAATTTTCAGAAAATATACAACATTTGCAATTGATGAGCACCGTTTCTGTAAATTCCTTTATTCAAAACGCTTTAGCGGACTATCTTTCACATCGTCATTACGACAAACATTTAAAAAATCTTCGCAGTACATTTAAACGTCTGAAAAACCAATATTATCAATATTTGAATCAAAATTTGCCGAAAGACTGTAAAGTTCACGCTTATCCATCTGGTTATTTTTTATGGATAACATTGCCAAAAACTATAGAAAGTAGCCGTATTTATGAAGAAATGATCCAAAAAGACATCGGTATTGCACCAAGTATTCTTTTTTATCGCAAAAATAAAGAACAGAACCATATACGTATCAATTGTTCTTTTGAAATGAATGAAAATATCAAGCATGCTTTAGATCTTTTGATTGATCACGTTTCAGATAGCGAATAGCTCTCTCATAAATCAAAAGTTGATCCGCTTGTTGTTTAATGTTTTCACCATGAGTTCCTAGGTTTTCATGCAGAATATTTAGATGCGATCCAAAGACTTAAAAAAACTTTCTGATGTTCAATCTAAGCGATATGCAGGCTTATCCCGTCCAACATTTTTCTAATGCTTCAACCATGACCATAATCAAATAGAGAGGCAGATCTAAAAATGATGAATAGAAAAAGCCTGTTCTGACTCAATCCAATTCATCAAGCTGAAGTGAGTAAATAGAAAAAATCTATTGATTTAATTAAAACTATCAATTTTACAGATTATAAATCCAAATTCATAATTAATACATATTCTAAAGTTATTCTAAACTGAAGATAGAGCAACTTCCTCAAGGATGTTTCTCCCAACCAACATCCTTTTCAGCCCAACCACTCTCATATCGGTTGGGTTTTTTTTATCTTCAATTTAGGTATCCAGACATCTCTTTATAGCAACTTTCATTTATAAAAGATCAAGCAAAAAAAAACCCAACCTTGGGGAAAGCTGGGCATATAAAAAGTAAAACTTTTAAAACAATTCGTTTGAGAAACTAAAATCCAACTAAACCAGTCAGGATTTCTTGATGCAATTATCCAAAATAATTTGATCGATGTAAAGCACATTTGCCTAAATTAGTATGTTTTTTACATGATTTTTAACATTCTTTACAGAGCAGCATCACACTTCTTCATCTTAATGGTTAATGTTTTAACAGTTTTATCTTTTTGAACCACACAAACATCATTGCATTTATTTTTTAGTGTGACTAATTTAACATTAATATGCAGAAACAGAATAAATTTGGTTCGGTATTAACTTTGAAAGAAAAATATTTAAAAGTTTTTATCAATCAAAAATAAATAAATAATTTAATTTTACAATTAAAAAATATGCTTATTTTTACGCTTACTTACATTTTACTGCTAGCAATCAAGCTTATAGCTAATTGTAAAAATAGTGTTTTTTTCAGGTTGACAAGATTTACTTCAAATGATCACTTTTTATTCAAATACTTAGCTGGCATGGAAGCCTTGACTCTGACTGTTTTTAATATCATTGACTTCATAAATTGTTACAATACAATGACCGCAGCTTAATTTTCTTGTTAATGCTGGAAACTACTATGAAAAAACTCGGTTTAGCCACTGCTTTACTTTTAGCCATGACCGGTGCTCACGCATATCAAGTTGAAGTTCAAGGTCAATCAGAATTTGTAGATACGACTGCGAATGATAAAAACTTTACAGGTGACCTAAACGGTACATTCTATTTAAAAGATGTAGATGCGTCTAAAGGCCCTTTAGCTGAAGCCGCATTTTTGAACCAAGCTTCTAGCGTTTCGCTTGGTTATAGCTATCAGCAATATGATGAGAAAGATGGTATTAATTACCACATCGGCACTTATGGTGCAAAAGGTGAAGCTTATCTCCCAACACCTTATGTTCCTGTTTATGCAAGTGCTTCTTACAACCATACAGATGTTGATGGTAAGAATGCTATTTCTCGCGATGACAATGGCGACCGTTATGCATTAGAAGTAGGTGCTATGTTGCTTCCTAATTTCTTAATGGCCGTTGGTTATACAAGCGTTGCAAACCAATTCTCTCTTGATCACTTCGGTATCATCAACAATGGTATTTACTCAGCTGTTAACGAAACTGCTGCAATCCAGAATGATCAAGATGCTGTAACTGCACGTGCTAAATATGTTGGTCCAATTGACGGTACAAATATGGCTGTTGGTTTTGAAGCGACTGGCGTATTTGGTCAAGAAAACCAATATGGTTTAAAATCTGATCTTTACCTCACTCCAAAGCTGAGTGTTGGTGCTGCATTTATCGGTAACGATGGCGAAGCAAACATTAAAGGTCAAAACCTTGGTGAATTCCGCCAAGCTTGGGGCGGTAATGTAAATTATTTCATTACTCCAGCCGTTGCTGTAGGTGCTTCTTACATGAAGGCTGATGTTAAAGGTTCTAACCTTGACACTCAAACTATCGGTTTAAATGCCAAAGTTCGTTTCTAATTGATTCGAATTTTTCCTAAAAAAAGAGGACTCAAATTTGAGTCCTCTTTTTTTTAATTTGTTCTCATTACATTGAGGAAATAAAGATGACGTTCATACTGATCAATAATGTCCTGAATTAAATCTTCTTGTGTCCAATCCATAACATCATAATTTTGTCCACCTTCACGCAAAAATACTTCAGCCTGAAAATACTCCTCAGTCTCTCGTTCATCAAGATTATCCACCATAAAACTAGGCGGCACTGTTTCACGTGAAACCACATTATAAATAAAGTTAATTTCATCATGATGATCAACTTTTAATACAAGGCCATTTTCAGTATCCTCAATTTTTGCAGTCAAATGTCGACGCTTAAATTCTCTTTGAATACTTTCAAACGCTTTTTTAACAGTCGTCTGGATATAGTCATCTACCTCTTGCTTATTATGCGGATAATGCATAATTAAACCGAGACGTTGTTGCCAGCTTCTCGGATTTTGAATGGCACGTGGTGTAGTTCTTGCCTCCTGAATCGCCTGCATTTTGGTACTATCGATCCTCAGTGCTTTAATTAACCCCCAACAAATCAATAGCATAATCACGGTAAATGGTAATGCACTCATGATAGTTGCCGATTGTAATGCGGTTAAACCACCTGCCAGTAATAAAATAATGGCTAAGGCCGCCATGACCACAATCCAGAATAGGCGTTGCCAAACGGATGAGTCCTCAGATTTAGCCGTGAGATAATCAACCACTAAGGCACCTGAGTCAGCAGAAGTGACGAAGAATAACATGACCAAAATGGTGGCCAATAAACTCATCACACCAGATAAAGGTAATGTTCCCAAAAATTCAAATAAAGCAACAGATGAATCTCCTTGGATAGCAGTCAGTAGTCCAATATTTCCATCATGCAATACGCTATATAATCCTGCATTACCCATGAATCCCATCCAGATCAGGGTAAAACCAGTGGGAATAAATAATACTCCGACAATAAATTCGCGAATGGTACGACCTTTTGAAACTCGTGCAATAAACATCCCAACAAATGGTGACCATGAAATCCACCACGCCCAATACATAATTGTCCAACCGCCAATCCAGCCTGAAGGCTGATATGCATAAAGATTGAAGGTCATATCAAATAGATTAGAAACGTATTGGCCCGCATTTTGAATGGTAGTTTGAAGTAGATATATCGGTGAACTTGCAAAAAAGATAAAAAGTAAAAGAGCAACTGCTAAAACCAGATTAAGCTCAGCAAGACGTTTAATACCCTTATCAAGTCCTAATGCAACAGAAAGTCCAGCCATGGCACTGACCACAACGATCAAAATAATTTGTGAAGTTGCAGTCGTTTCGAGACCAAATAATACTTTTAAACCTGAGCCTATTTGGGTTACGCCAAATCCTAATGTTGTAGCAACACCAAAAATCGTCCCAATAGTTGCAAAAGTATCAACCGCATCCCCTGCTGGTCCATAAATTTTCTTCCCAATTAATGGGTAGAGTGAGGAACGAATTTTTAAAGGGAGATTGTGCCGATAGGCAAAATAAGCCAGTGATAATGCTACAACGGCATAAATTGCCCATGCATGCAGCCCCCAATGGAAGAACGTCACACGCATTGCCTGCTGAGCAGCAAGAATGGTTTCTGGTTCTCCTGTTGGAGGAGTCACATAATGCATAATGGGTTCAGCCACACCAAAAAACATCAGACCGATTCCCATGCCTGCTGTAAACAGCATAGCAAACCAAGAACTATTGCTGTACTCAGGCTGACTATGATCAGGGCCTAGTTTAATTTTACCACTGGATGAACAGGCAATGATAATCAGTAAAATCAGAAAAAGAGCAACTGATAACACATAAAACCAGCTAAAAGACTCTGTAATCCATTGTTTGAGCTGTTGAGTCAACAATTCAAAAGCATTGGGCGCAATAATGACGATTGCGAGAAAAATTGCAATAATTGCAAGTGTACTAAAAAACACATTTGGATTGATATTACTCATCCAAGATGGCGTTTTGGAAGGCATAGATCCCCCAGATTATTTTTAATAAAAAATGTGATCTCACGATCACAGAAGACAACACAAAAAGTGATAAGAATATAAGAGGATATGGATCTTAAAAAGTAAAGTCGCTATCTCTCTCACCGTTTGTATTTTATGGAGTTTTTTCAATAAAAACGTTGTAGAGCTGTAACAAAATTTTATTAATCTTTATAAATTCAATCTTTTGGATTATGTCGAGTGTATTGTAGGGCAACTAAACGAGTAACAATCACCGCTAAATACATAACGCCCCCAAACATCTGGATGATCGCAATGACTCGGGCTGCTGCACCCGAAGGTACAATGTCAGACAGACCTGTAGCAGATTGCAAACTAAAACTTAAAAAAATTATATCTAACCAGCTTTTTAAGCCTACATGTTCAGGCTTAATAAAACTGTGAGGATCGATCAACTGACAAATATTGTAGAGAAAAGCAAATCCCCATGCCAATAAAGTAAACACCGCTCCAGCTGCAAACATTTCATCTTTTGTCAAATAACGGTCGGCAAACATATAACGTAATAAACCATAAGCCGCATAAAAATAAGCCATACTCTCAAAAATATGAGCTGTAATTTGTATGGCTGGTTCGCGATAGCCTAGCAAAATTAGAATTGAAAAAAGTAATGCACCACTTACGAAGAACAAGCCTAGCGCAGTAAAAGCAGGTGATTGGCGTATCACTTTTGCAATAAGCAATAATGCCAATGCACCCAATACCCAACTGATGGCACGATAAGAAATATGGCTATCATTGGTGATAGATGAAAGAATTAAAATAAAAAACTGAACGATCAATAACCATGCTGAAGGTAATAAGCGAAAGCCTTTCCAAAAATCTATCATTGCCTGCATGTCATATCCTGTATTTTTGTTCTTTTACGAAAAAATTTGTTTTAAGATTTTCTATCTTCTCTTGTCCTATTACCAAGAGTAAAGATTATCTATGTAAAAATGTTTCACAGAAAATGATCAAAATACTGTAACTTGTTACAGTCGACTATCGCATAATATTTCTAGATAATTCAATCAGGTTATAACACATGAAACGCGCTTCAGTTTTTCTCAGTTTGAGTCTAGTTTTAGTATTGACGGCTTGTGGTAAAACCAACCCAATGTTGGAACAGTACCCTGACTATATTGGAAACTGGCAAAGTAATACGGACACTTTAAAAATTGAAAAAAATGGTCAAGTAACTTATAAACACAATGAACATCAAGATCAGAAAACCTCAGATCGTGAAGTCAGCCTGACAGAACACTCCGACATCAAAGCCAGTATCACCCGATTTGATGAGCATAGTTTTGAAATTGGACAAGGTGATCTAGGTAAAAATTTTACTGTTGAACATGCTCCCTATAAAGAAAATGGCAAATGGAAAATGCAAGTTAATGGTCAGCTGTATACTAAAAAATAACTAACAACAAGATGGATCTGGGTTAATTGATCATCGATAAATTTGATTACCTAAACGCAAAAGTCCTCGTTAGAACGAGGACTTTTGTTTAAGGAATTTTAACGTTTAATGATCTGAAGCACCAGAGATACCAACACCTGTCATTGAGCGAACATATTGTGCATCAAATGCTTTACGTTCTGCTTTGGCACGTGCTGAATGATCTGTGATAGAAAAGAACCAGCAACAGAAGAAAGACAGTGGCATTGCAAAGATGGCAGGACCATTGAATGGATTGATTGGTGTATCAGAAATCTTCAATGTATCCACCCACACAGCTTTGGAGAGAATAATCAGAACAACCGCTGTTAATAAACCGACAACACCACCAATGACCGCACCACGTGTCGTTAAGCCTTTCCAGAACATCGATAAAACCAGAATTGGAAAGTTGGCACAACACGCGACTGAGAAAGCCAATCCAACCATAAAGGCAACGTTTTGCTTTTCAAACAAAATTCCTAAAATCATTGCAAAAATAGCAAGTCCCATGGTTGCAATTTTAGACATGCGCAATTCAGATTCAGGTGTCGTTTTACCTTTTCTGAATACGTTAGCATACAA
Organism: Acinetobacter sp. WU_MDCI_Axc73; assembly: GCF_025562455.1. Lineage (GTDB taxonomy): Bacteria > Pseudomonadota > Gammaproteobacteria > Pseudomonadales > Moraxellaceae > Acinetobacter. The sequence goes on along the minus strand of NZ_JAHPRO010000004.1, from coordinate 161,224 downwards.
GTCATGCGAAATTGCAGATGCGCCTGATAAGGTTAAGCCAGCGACAACCGCAAGAATCGTTGCAAACGCCACTGCTGAAATAAAGCCCATGAACAAATCACCGCCCAATGCATCACTTAAATGCACCGCAGCCATGTTGTTTCCGCCGACAAGCTCCAATTTACCTGTAACTGCTGCTTTAGCAACATCAAGGAATTGTGGATTATTTGAGACAAATAGGATTGCACCAAAACCAATGATAAAAGTAAGCAAGTAGAAATAACCGATAAACCCTGTTGCAACCACAACTGATTTACGAGCTTCTTTAGCATCTTTTACGGTAAAGAAACGCATTAAGATATGTGGAAGACCGGCCGTACCGAACATCAAGGCAAGACCCAATGACAGCGCATCAATCGGATTGGATGCCAAACTACCAGGCCCCATGATTTTGCTCGCCTCTTCAAAGCTGATATGACGCACGTTTGAATAGACATCAATCGCTTGGGTAAACATGTTACTAAAGCTAAAGCCAACCGCTTTCATCACCATAAAGGCCATGAAGGTCGCCCCTGAAAGCAACAATACAGCTTTGATGATCTGTACCCATGTCGTTGCCAACATACCACCGAAGATCACGTAAGCCATCATCAACAAGCCTACAATGATCACTGCAATATTATAATTCAGACCAAATAATAGTTTGATTAACTGTCCTGCACCCACCATTTGTGCGATCAGATAGAATGCAACCACGACTAATGAGCTAAATGCAGCCAAAGTACGTACTGGTTTTTCTTCCAGACGGAATGATACAACATCAGATAAATTATATTTACCCAGATTACGCAAACGCTCCGCGATCAGGAATAGAACGATTGGCCAACCCACCATAAAACCTAGTGAATAAAGTAAGCCGTCAAAACCCGAGCTAAACACCATTGCGGAAATACCGAGGAACGATGCTGCCGACATATAGTCGCCTGCAATCGCCAGACCATTTTGGAAACCTGAAATTCCGCCACCTGCGGTATAGAAATCTTTGGTATTTGTGGTTTGTTTAGCTGCCCATTTGGTAATGAATAAAGTCGCGCCCACAAAGATCACAAACATGATAATGGCATGCCAGTTGGTCGCTTGCTGCTGTGCCTGACCCAGATCAGGACTTGCCATGGCAGCCGTGGACAACATCGCACTCGCTGCAATCGCGGCTTGTGTCTTGAATGAATTCCATTTCATCATTAGTGTAATCCTTTCTCGTGAGTAATGGCTTCAACTTCTTTTAATGCATCTTCATTGAGCTGATCGAGGGTATTATTGGCAATGTAGGAATACACGGCACATAATACAAAGGACAATACGATAATACCTAAACCTAAAGGAATTCCCCAAGTCGTCACACCACCGCTAAATGAACTCATTAAAAATTCTTTGTTGTATCCAACCAGTAACATGAATCCGACATAAACAAACAACATAATTCCAGTGAGTGTCCAGCTTAATGTCGCTTTCTTGCTAACCATTTTTTTGAATTTTGGATTTTGTAGAATTCGCTCTACTTGAACGTCATCCATAAACTACTCCTTATACAGCGGCCATCAATGGGCGCTTTTTAATCCTTTTTCTTCACGCTACTAAATTAACAAGCTTGTATAAGGTTCGTAACTTAGACTTTGGTCGCTAAATTTTATACAACATGCAAAGCTTTTCGACGGCTTAGGGTATGATAGTCCAAGCGTTGAACAGTTTAGGTGCTATGAACAGCTGGCTTATTATTGGGGTATTGGCCCTTTATATTTTAGTCTTATTCCTGTGTGCTTTTTTTGGTGAAAAGCATGCCAGCCGTCTGAGCACACGCGGACGAATGTTGCTGTTCAGCCTCACCTTGGGGGTATATTGTTCATCATGGACATTTTATGGTGCAACAGGTGCTGCTGTTCGGGAAGGCATCATTTTCCTACCCATTTACTTAGGGCCGTTATTATTTATCTGGTTTGGTTATGATATCTGGCGACGGTTGGGACGAGTAAGGCGCCATCATGCAATTTCCTCGATTGCCGATTTCATTGCTGCACGTTATGGCAAAAGCGGGACATTGGCTTCGCTTGTAACGATCCTTGCCGTGATTGCCATTATTCCCTATCTCGCCTTACAATTACGCGCTATTGCACTGAGTGCTTCAGTCGTGCTCGATCAGGGGCCACATTTAAATACCACGACCAACAGCGTGTTGTTAATGACAGGCATTCTGGCAATACTGGCAATGATGTTCGGGACTCGCCAGATTGCCAATACCGAACAACATGGTGGTTTAATGCTTGCAGTTGCATTTGAATCATTCGTTAAACTTTCTGCCCTGATCTGTGTCGCCCTATTTTTTATTTTTGAAACGCCGAATAACTTACGTCAAATCAGTCATGATATTGCCAAAACTTTTCATGAAGTGCAGTTATTTGGTGTTCCAGAAACATTTTGGGTTCAAACTCTTTTAGCAGGACTTGCTATCATCTGTCTTCCCCGCCAGTTTCATGTTGCTGTCGTGGAATTACGTGATGAAAAACATATTCGTGGCGCTCGAAGATGGTTTGCCGTCTATCTGATTTTAACTACACTGGCCATTATTCCGATCGCCAGTTGGGCCTTACATGCTGCACCTCAATTTTTAACGATTCCCGATGTCGCAGTGTTATCTTTACCTCTTAGCTATGATCAGGAATGGCTTACGCTGCTTGCTTTTCTAGGGGGGTTTTCTGCCTCTACGGGTATGTTGCTGGTATCTTCAGTGGCGCTCTCAATTATGCTCAGCAATGACTTGATTATGCCCACATTATGGCGATTTAACCTGATTTCACGCCATGATACTCGTTTGCCACAAATGCTAAAATTTACACGCCGCATCTGTATTTTAGCAGTGATGCTACTGGGTTTTTTATTCTTTCACTTTTTCAATGATATTGACCAACTTTCAGTTTTTGGCTTGCTGGCTTTTAGTGCCGTTGCGCAGTTTGCTCCAGCGTTGATTGGAGGGTTGTACTGGCGTGGGGGTAGTCGTCAGGGCGTTTATGCAGGGTTAATCGTTGGCTTTTTGATGTGGATGTACACATTATTACTGCCTACTATTTTAAGAAGCTTACCTGATCAATATCAGGATTTTTCCTATCATTTTCTTCACTCAGGTCCGTTCGGCATTAGCTGGTTAAGACCAGAAGCACTTTTGGGTTTCGAGTCTTTTGCACCATTGACACATGGGGTAATCTGGGCGCTCGGTCTAAATATTATTTTATATGTCTGGATTTCCCGTATTTATCGTCCAAGTGTGGCAGAACAAATTCAGGCAGAAAGTTTCTTTTATTATGAAACCAAGCCTTTGCCCGCACAACATACCTCGACAGATATGAGTTATCTACATCATGATGCCGCGCGACTGCGGGTAGGTGATCTGATTACACTCGCCAAGCGTATTACGGGGGATCGCCCTACCCAACAAGCATTTGCACAATTTAGTAGTCAAAACAACGTACCATTAAATGAACATAGTTTCGCGAATGGTATGTGGTGGCGTTTTACCGAACAATACTTGGCAGGAACCATTGGCGCTGCTTCAGCACGGACATTATTGACGACAGCGATGGTCAATAATGGCCTAGCCTTGGGACAAGTCGCCAATATTCTAGATCAGGCGTCGCAATGGCAACGTTTTAATCAAAACTTATTGATGACCATGATTGATCATATGACACAAGGCGTGAGCGTGGTCGATGAAAATATGTGCCTGGTCGCATGGAATAACCAATACTTAAAACTGTTTGATTACCCAAAAGATTTAGTCTATGTCGGCTGCCCGATTGCAGATTTGATTCGTTATAACGCCGAACGTGGTGAATGCGGACCGGGTTCCGTCGAAGAACATGTCCGCAAGCGTATTCACTGGATGCAAGTGGGAAGCGCTCATGAATTTGAACGTATCCGTAAAGATGGTCGTGTCATTCAGATGCGCGGCAACCCGATCGAAGGGGGTGGTTTTGTCACTACTTTTGCTGATATTACTGCGTTCCGTGAAAATGAGGCGATGCTGGAAGCACGCGTAATGGATCGTACTCAACAGCTCGCAGATGCCTTAACTGAACAACAACTAGCACGTGAACAGGCGGATAAAGCCAATATGTCGAAAAGCCGATTTATTGCCGCCGCCAGTCATGATTTGCTACAACCGATGCATGCCGCTCGCCTGTTTAGTACCGTACTTGAGCAAAGTGTGCATAGCGAACAAGAACGTCAAACGCTACAACAACTTGACCGTGCCCTCTATGGTGCTGAGAGTATGCTGTCTGCATTATTGGATATTGCCCGACTAGAAGGCGGTTCGTTGCAGCCAAAACGACAGGCTTATCCTTTGCATGATTTACTCAGTGATTTATCGCTTCAGTTTAAATCGATTGCTGCACAGCGCAATATTCAGCTCAAAGTCCATGATGCCCAATTCTGGATCGATACCGATCCTCAGTGGATTCGACGTATTATCCAAAACTTTGTAAGTAATGCCTTGCGTTATACTGCCTCTGGACGTGTAGTCGTTGGCGTATTGCGCTCAGCTAGAAAACCTCAACATATCCGCATCGGGGTATGGGACACGGGTCCAGGTATTGCAGAAGAACAGCGGATTAAACTGTTTCAGGAATTTGAGCGTTGTGGACACACTTCACCGTGGGGAGAACAAGGTTTAGGTCTGGGGCTAGCGATCGTGCAACGTATGACCAGTCTACTGGATTATCCTGTAGAGGTTTATTCTGAGCTTGGAAAAGGCTCCACTTTCATGATCGAAGTACCAACCGTTCCAGCACCACAAAAAACGGTTGCCGCTCTGCAACAGAATACCGCCATGCTGGCAGCAGGCTATCGGGTGCTATGTCTAGATAATGATGAAACAATTTTGGATGGTATGGCCGCTTTATTATCGAAATGGGGCTATACGGTATTTAAGGCAACTGAACCTGAGCAAGCCTTAACGATTATTCAGACTGAAAATATTCAGGTCTGGTTGATCGATCAACATTTAAATCGAGATCAACTCGGAATGGACTTTATTTTGGCTCATCGTCCTGCGTCTGTACCTGTGGCACTGATTACCGCCGATTCAGACCCTGAATTACCTCAGCGATTAAAGGAAATGAATATTGTACTTCTAAAAAAACCGCTAAAACCCGCAGGATTACGTGCATGGTTATCGGGTATAAAAATTAGTTCAGACACATAAACGTTGCGTCGAGATTTTGCATTTTAGAATATGAGTAGGACGTTTGAAGATGAAAATTGGCAGCTTATTTTTAAAAATAGGCAAAAGTGCTCAGAAAATGAGCCTTTTGCTCTCCTCCAATTGACCAAAGTTTCCAATTCATAATCCACTATGGCAAAGTCTCACCATTTTGTAATAAAACATGCGCATAGTTGGTTACAATTACATAAATAATTGTTTTTTAATAAAATTAAATAACTAAAACCCACCGTAAAACTTTAGTCTAATACCTCTTGCTTTCTGAATACCGCATAACAAGGGAAGTAAAAAGTCGATTTTATGATGCGCGTAATCTTCGCTATTTTGGCTCATCCAAAACATCATGGAAGTTGGCAAAATTATTTTTCAAGGACAAAATCATGAATATTTCAGAGGCAGTTCCACACGGTCAACATCAATCACTTCAGTTCTATCGTGAATATAGCGCCAATGCCTTACTCCCAGATATCAACTGGCAAGCGTTATTTCCTCATAGCAAACTTGATCCAACACATGTGCAAGCCCTCGAAAGTATATATCGCAGTGCAGTGCCACTGGCATTGAATGTCTTCAATGAACTTCACTTTGATGTATTTGCGCCTGCTGCCTATCATCCACAAGGTTTGGGTTTATTTGACAAACTTGCACAGCAAGAAAGTACATTACTAGCCAGCCTTGAAGCAGAAACTGCGACTCTCGATCATGCGACACGCCATCAAATCTGGAGTATGTTACTCCGTGGTGGTGCAGTCCTAGTCTTTAAGGCATGGTTAGGCCGTGTTAAAAATAACAATGATGAACTTGATACCACTCAATTTGATGAGCTTTCTGATTTACTGTTCATTAAAACTCCTCCACAGCAACTCGCGCAACGTTTAGCTGTCGAAACCGATGCCGATTTGGATCATATCTTTTTGATGTATGGCGATGATATTTTCCTTGATCGTTTCAACAGTCTGGAAACAGCGGCTTTATTTGTCGATTTGGGTGTTTATGATGCAGCTTTTTTGAGTTTGCGTGATGATCGTGTTGCAGATTATCTCAAACAAAAAGGTTATGTGACTCAAGAACAAATTGATGATTTGCAATGTGCACTCAATCCACTGTATTGCGACAACTTGACCTCAAAACAAGATTGTCTTGCATAAAGTGTAATGATCTAAACCAGTTTCACTAAACTGGTTTAGATCTTGTTGAATATCAGCACATGTCGTGTCAGGCATCCTCGTACAGACGCGTCTTAACGTAATGCACCGATATAGTGATGCGGCACCTCTTCCTGCTGAAGTTCGGCTTGTAATTCTGGACTTGTGCTTCTCAATCCAGAAAGGTTGCCTTCGATTTTTGGACTGCTTTTTAGACCTTGAGGGGGAGTACCATTTAAAATCTTGTTCAATTTTTCTGCCAGATTTTTAAGCTCACGATCATTCACAGATGCAGCCAATTGCATGATTTCTTGGGCATAGTCATTATTTTTTGCCATATAGACAGCATCAACCACTCGTCCAGTTTCACGGCGCAACCGAACATAAAGCTGAGTTGCCAAGCTAAATATTTCATTATTGACCAATGGATCATCTGTATAAATTGTTTTCATGTTCTCACTCCTGATTGATTTAAACCCCAATGTGCTGCGGGCATCCGCAGGACATTGTTATGGCTCGCACTCCATTAAGGAATATGTTCTCCATGTTGAGCCAGATCCAATCCTAGTTGTTCTTGTTCTTCATTCACTCGAAGCCCGATAATCTTATCGAGAATAAATAGAATAACGAACGAAATCAGTGCGCTGTAAATAAAGGTTACGATTGCACCAAGCGCCTGTACACCGACATGAGCCTCTACACCTGATAGAGTTTTTTGCGCAAATACACCTGTGAGAATTGCCCCTACTATGCCTCCTACACCATGAATCCCAAAAACATCCAAAGAATCATCGGCTTTGAGTAATCGCTTTAGACCTGTTGCTCCCCAGTAGCAGCATACACCTGCCAAGACACCAATCATCAGCGCACCGCTAACACCGACAAAACCAGAAGCTGGTGTAATCGCCACCAGTCCTGCTACAGCCCCAGAACATGCCCCTAATAAAGTGACTTTTTGACGGGCTAAATATTCAACTAAGCACCATGTCAAAGCCCCAGCTGCGGTAGCCATTTGAGTCACTAACATCGCCATACCTGCACGACCATCAGCTGCGCCTGCCGAACCTGCGTTAAACCCAAACCAGCCGACCCAAAGCAATGAAGCTCCAATAAAGGTGTACATTAAATTATTCGGAATAAAAGGTTCACGCCCATAACCACGACGCTTGCCTAACATATAGGCACAGACTAGCCCTGCGGCGCCAGCATTGATATGCACCACCGTGCCACCTGCGAAATCTAGTGCACCTAGTTGAGCCAACCATCCACTTGGCTCCCAGACCCAATGAGCAACAGGCACATAGACCAATAAAATCCAGAACACCATAAACAGAATCATGGCGGAAAAACGCATTCGTTCAGCAAAGGCTCCTGTAATCAACGCAGGTGTAATGATGGCAAAAGTCAACTGGAACATGATCCAGACGCTTTCTGGAATACTGGGTGCAATATGACTTACCGAAAGCTTTTGTTGTACTAGATTTAAGTCAACCCCATTCAGCATGACCCGATCCAATCCACCAATAAACGGCGAATGAGGGGTAAATGCTAGACTATAACCAATAACCATCCATAAAATAGTAGAAATGCTTACAATCGTTAGACTCTGTAAAGAGGTGGCCAATACATTCTTTTTACGCACCATTCCTGCATAAAATAAAGCAATTCCTGGAATAGTCATCAATAAAACCAGTGCGGTTGAGGTGAGCATCCACGCTGTATTTCCTGCGCTAATCGTACTCATATCGGTCATATATGGTGCAGTTTCTGCCCAGCTCTGCTGAGTCATAAAAACAATACTCAATATTGCAATCACTACATATTTCAATTGATTATTCTTCACACGTATCCCCCTAAGGCCATTTGTAGCAGTCGTTTTTGTAATTACTATTTAAATGCTGACTAGACTGGATTTAGCAAAAAACGCGCCAACGATTTCTGTTTATTTCTTTTTTATTGAAATCGTTAATTTAATACCAATAAGTGTGATTTATTTATCATTTTGATAACATCATGAATTGGAACACAATTTAATTTCACCATAATTGATACTTTTTCAAGCTATAAAAAAGGATCTCCTAAGAGATCCTGAACATGAAAATAATACTTTTTCACCTGTTTTATTTTCTTTTTTCTTCAATATTTAAAGCATTAATGGCCAGAACTGCCTGAGTACGATTTTGTACCCCTAACTTCCTGAAAATCGCGGTGACATGCGCTTTAATGGTCGCTTCTGAAACATCGAGTTCATAGGCAATTTGTTTGTTTAATAGCCCTTCAGCCACCATCATCAAGACACGAAACTGCTGTGGTGTGAGTGATTGAATACGCTCTGCCAATTCAGTTTCATCGGCAGCCCGTGGGTCAAAACTCACATTATTCGTTAAGGTTGGTGGCAACCAGATTTCACCTTCCAATACCTGACGAATCGCCTCACCAATATGGCTCGGATGAGCTGATTTTGGAATATAACCCATTGCCCCATGTGCAATAGCACGCTGAATAACCGATGCTTCTTCGTGCGCAGAAACCACTATAATCGGAATGGAAGGATACTGCGCCCGCACATGAACCAAAGCCGAAAAGCCAGACGCGCCTGGCAGGTTTAAATCCAGCAATACCAGATCAGGCTCAGAACCACTTTCCAGACGCTCATAAAACTCATTGACGGCAGCAGTCTCATGAATCTGTGCCTGAGGAAAACTATATCGCACAGCTTGAATGAGAGCATGACGAAACAGCGGATGATCATCAACGATTAATATATTCATAAGCGAAATGAGAAATCTTTGGCACGGTCAGTTTTATTCTAACCATACTCTGGCTATTAAGGATATGCCATATTATCCCAATTTTTGTCCAAATGTCGGATCAGTCGTTCATTTTGATCAATTTTTTCCATTTTTACGGTCGAGAAAAAGTTTAGTCATTTTTAATATAATTCCAGTTTGAAATATTACAAACATATAATTCTATATTATATTTATAACATTCAATTAGTTATGCTTATAAAAATCAAAGTTGTCGCCATGTGAGCGATATATCTAAAAAAAAGATAAGTTTTGGCCATTTCCTTATTTTACCTAGGTCGCTCAATAGGAATTAATAAAGATAGTTTTATTAATGTGATTGAGTTTATTCATGTCTAGTTCTCATGCTTCGTTAAATCCTTTAAATATTGTTGCGGTTTCTGGTGGTTTAAATACCCCTTCTAAAACAGAAGCACTGGTTCAGGAAATTTTAAATGAACTAGGTGAAGCCACCCCGATCAATGTCCATTTTATTAAATTTAGTGAAATCGGAAATTTATTAGGAGGTGCGATTAATCGCAATCAATTACCACAGCGAGTACAGGATGATTTAGCCAAAGTTGAAGCAGCAGATGCGCTCATTGTGGGTACGCCTGTTTATCGCGCTTCATTTACGGGTTTATTTAAGCATTTTTTTGATTTTGTTGAACAAACTGCGTTAGTCGATGTTCCTGTACTGTTGGCAGCGTCAGGCGGTAGTGATCGTCATGCATTGGTATTAGAACATCAGTTACGTCCCTTATTTAGCTTCTTTCAAGCCCAGACTTTACCAATTGGTGTCTATGCCACAGATCGTGACTTCACCTCTGAATATACCATTCAAAGTGAATTATTACGGGATCGCATTACTCTCGCGGTCGCTCGTGCTTTACCTATTTTGGAATGGGCACCTGCCAAAGGGCAGCGCGCTGAAGTGATCAAATCCAAAACTGAACAAGCCAATCACAATTTGGGCATTAACAAGCAAATTGAACAGGATGAAGTTTTGCCTTCTGCGGCAGTTCCGGATCTAGATGCAGCTGAATTACGCCTACATCATAAAATTAATAAAAATTTAAAAACCAGCGTCGCTTAATACAATGAAACACATTCAGAGGGTTTGACCATGACACAACTTTCTTCCCAGCCGATCCAGTTTGCTTATTGGGTTCCCAATGTCAGTGGTGGACTGGTGGTCAGTAATATTGAACAGCGTACAGACTGGAGCTATGACTATAATGTACGTTTGGCTCAGGCAGCCGAAGCGAATGGCTTCGATTACGCCTTGACCCAGATCCGCTTTACCGCAGGTTATGGAGCAGAAAATCAACATGAGTCGGTCAGTTTTAGTCATGCCCTCTTGGCCAAAACTGAAAAGCTCAAAGTGATTGCTGCGATCTTACCGGGCCCTTGGAAACCTGTTTTAGCGGCCAAACAACTGGCAACCATTGATTATCTGAGCAATGGACGTATTGCCATTAATGTAGTGAGTGGCTGGTTTAAAGGCGAGTTTGATGCGATTGGAGAAGAATGGCCAGAACATGACGAACGTTATGCCCGTTCTGAAGAATTTATCCGTAGCATCAAGGGCATCTGGACACAGGACAATTTTAGTTTTGATGGAAAATACTACCAATTTAAAGATTATACCTTAAAGCCCAAGCCCCTCCAAAAGCCGCATATTGAAATATTTCAAGGGGGCAGTTCACGTGCTGCACGAGATATGGCTTCACGGGTTTCAGATTGGTATTTCACCAACGGCAATACTGTAGAAGAAATTCAAAAGCAGATCGAAGATATTCGTGCCAAAGCTAAAGTGAACAAGCATCAGGTTAAAATTGGGGTCAATGCCTTTATCATCGCCCGTGATACTGAAGCAGAAGCACAAACCGTATTACAGGAAATTATTGATCAAGCCAACATCGAAGCAGTCAATGCCTTTGATGATGCAACCCGTCAGGCAGGCGCAGCCAGTCCTGAAGGTGAAGGCAACTGGGCAAATTCCACTTTTGAAGATCTGGTGCAATACAACGATGGCTTCAAAACCAATCTGATTGGCACACCTGAGCAAATCGCTGAGCGTATCGTGGCACTCAAAAATGTCGGTGTTGATTTGATTCTTTCAGGTTTTCTGCATTTCATTGAAGAAGTAGAGTATTTTGGGGAAAAAGTTCTGCCTTTGGTTCGTGAACTAGAATCACAACAACAGGTACAAACAACGACGAGGTCGGCTTAAGTCGAATAAACGTGAATAAAAATAATAAGAAATATGCTGTAGCCTAATAATAATCACTCACCCCCAAGACTCGGCTTGGGGTCTTTTGTTTTAATTCATTCGATTGTTACATGAAGCGCAATATATACTTTATTTTAAGAATAAAAACTTGGTTCAGGGACTTTTCCAGTCAACACCCACTCACCTACTTCCTGATATTTATAGTCAATCGGATCATGCAAGGTTTGGGTACGCACATTACGCCAGAAACGATCCAGATTCAGTTGTGCCGTCGTGGCACGTGCACCCATCACCTGAAAGATATTCTGGGTAATAAAAAGACTACTTTGCGTTGCCGCTATTTTTGATGTAGCAATGACAACAGATACTTCGCCACGTTGCTGTGCAGTTAATTGTTCTCCCTGCTGCCATGCTTGTTGTAGCAGCTTGACTGCTTTTTCCGTCAGCAACCGCACACTTTCCAGTTGAACATAAAATTCAGCAAAATGCTTTTGAATATAAGCATCCTGAACTGCGGTTTCGGCACTTGATTTAAACCATGCTTTTTGCTGTTGAACAGCTTGTCTGGCCGTTTCAAATGCCCCTTCTGCCACACCCAGAAATAAATGCACAAATATCAATTGAGCAATTAATGGTCTTAAACTTGCAAATGGCGTACTGAGCGGTCCGGGATTGAGTAATAATTCATCTTTAAAAATTTTCACCTGTTCAAAATGAGTTGTACCACTATCGGTTTGGCGTTGACCCATATTGTTCCAATCACCAAGAAAATGAATTCCCTCTCGTTGGCTTGGAATCACTCCGATGAGTAATTGATCGTTTAAATAACCTGAACAAAGCAAAAAGTCAGAATCCATTGAACCAGAACAAAAGCTTTTATCTCCATGAAACGAATATTCAACTTCACTTAATTGTTCGATTTGTACACGCTGATCTAATGGATTAAGCGCATTTCCCCAGAACAATTGGCGCTGCGCAGTTTGTTCAAACCATCTGGCATATTGTTCAGGCTGTGAAAATAATTGTACGGTCGCAATCAGTAAATGATGGAATCCATAAACATGTGCCAATGAACTATCAGCCTGTGCAATGATTCGAATCGTATTAAAAATGGTTGTCCAGTCTGCTCCAATTCCTCCATATTGTTGAGGAATAGATAAGCTCAATAACCCACTGGTACGAAGTTGATCGCGCTCATTTTTTGGATTACCACCTTGTCGATCACGTGCCGCTGCTGTCTTTGCAAATTCTGATGCCAGTGTTTGGGCAATTTCAATCGGATCGTCGTGTATTGAAAAATCAACGGCATTCATGTGTTTCACCCTTGCTTTGTTTTTAAATCAGTTCAATAGCCTAACAAACTTGAACCGTTTGCTTTATCACAATCTAGAAGATACTCAGCACCAAAATAAAAATACCGTCTTGGCGACGGTATATTTAGCAGTCGATATCAACGATCTGGATAAACGGTAGCAATCAAATGCTCTACTACCGCTGGTTCTGCAAGCGTTGAAGTATCACCCAGCGTATCCAATTCGTTTGCCGCAATTTTACGCAAGATGCGCCGCATAATTTTCCCTGAACGGGTTTTAGGTAGAGCCGGTGCCCAGTGCAATGCATCAGGCGTGGCGATCGGTCCAAGTTGTTTACGTACCCATTGCACTAATTCTGCTCGTAATTCTTCAGACTCAGCCACTCCTGCCTGTAAAGTCACAAAGGTACAAATGCCTTGTCCTTTAATTTCATGCGGCATCCCGACGACGGCGGCTTCAGCAACATGCTCATGAGCGACTAAGGCACTTTCAATTTCAGCAGTACCCAAGCGATGTCCGGAGACATTTAATACATCATCGACACGGCCTGTAATCCAGTAGTATCCATCTTTATCACGCCGCGCACCATCGCCTGTAAAATAACTGCCTTTAAATGTGGAAAAATAGGCTTCAATAAAACGATCTGGATCGCCCCAAATCGTTCGCATTTGACCTGGCCACGAATCCTTAATAATCAAATTTCCTTCAGCCTCTCCCTCAAGTTCGTTGCCTTCCCCATCCACTAACGCAGGTTGTACTCCAAAATAAGGGCGCGTTGCAGAACCTGGTTTTAAAGCGGTAGCCCCCGGAAGCGGAGAAATCAAAATTCCACCCGTTTCGGTTTGCCACCACGTATCAATCACAGGGCAGCGTCCTTCACCAACCACATTGTAATACCATGACCAAGCCTCAGGGTTAATGGGCTCACCGACCGTCCCTAAAAGTCGCAAACTGCTACGGTCACTTTCACGTACATAAGCATCACCTTCACGCATCATGGAACGAATTGCAGTCGGTGCCGTATATAAAATAGTGACATTATGTTTATCGACAATGTGCCCTATCCGCGCCCATGTTGGATATTGCGGAACGCCCTCAAACATGAGGGTGGTAGTACCATTTGAAAGTGGACCATAGAGCAGATAACTATGTCCTGTAATCCATCCTACATCGGCAGTACACCAGTAAATATCGTCCTGCTTTAAATCAAAGACTTCTCGAAAGGTTGAATTCACATAGACCAGATAGCCACCTGTGGTATGCAGCACGCCTTTGGGTTTTCCTGTTGAACCTGAGGTGTAGAGAATAAATAAAGGGTCTTCCGCGTTCATTGGTTCAGGTGGGCAAATCTCATCAACTTCTGTAATAACTTCGTGATACCAAAGATCGCGCCCTTGTTCAAAGTGGATTGGATTACCTGTGCGATGCACCACAATCACATGCTCTACACTGCCGGTTCCGTCGAGTTTTAAGGCATCATCAACACTTTCTTTTAGAGGAAGTTGCTTACCACCGCGCATTCCCGCATCCGCAGTAATCACCAATTTGGCTTGACTGTCTTCAATTCGACTTGCCAATGAATCTGGTGAAAACCCACCAAAGACCACACAATGCACAGCACCAATACGAGCACAGGCCAGCATGGCAATCGCGGCTTCGGAGACCATTGGCATATACAGCACCACGCGGTCGCCTTTGGAAATACCATATTTTTTTAAAACATTGGCAAAACGACAAACTTCTTCGTATAACTCTTTAAACGAAATAATTTTATGCCGTGAAGGGTGATCACCTTCCCAAATAATCGCAGGTTTATGTGGATGTTCTTTCAGGTGTCGATCCAGACAATTGGCACTCACATTCAATTGTCCATCTGCAAACCATTCGATCTTAAAATTTTCGATGTCATAACTGGTATTTTTGACCTCTGTAAAGGGTTTGATCCAATCCAGTCGTTTTGCTTCGGCTGCCCAGAACTCCTCAGGTTGCTCGATCGATTGTTGGTAACGTTCAAAATAATCTGCTTCGAGCGTTCGCGCTGTTGTTTTAAATTCTTCGGGTACTGGATAGATGTCATTCATGCTGTTCCCTTCCTTGATGTTTGATATCTCATCACGAGATTTTGTCAGTTCAGTCATTTACTTATTAATTTTTCTTTCACCTTAAGCAGTATGAACACAGCATAAAAGTGCAAACAATAATGCTTTGGTCTTAGTTCAACATAGCCTAATTTTTTATTTCAGACATTATCTTTTCGAATAAAATTATTGATTTTTTGTGTACTTAGCTATACTTTTTTTAATGACGATTTCAAACTTTAGCATCACTAAAGCTTAAGAACTGTAACATTTCATCCGAATATAACCATTCAAAAAATGAGGACCATATGACACAGCCATCTTCAAACTCCCCTTCTTTTTCAAAAAGTAGTCTAGAGATTATGGACAATCCACTGACTCCCAATGGACGTTTTAATCGTCTGAGTTATCTAGGTTGGTATGGTTTTTTAAATATTGTAACTGTAGTTGCCTATTTAGCATTAGGCGTCTTTATGGGTGCATTTAGTCTAACCACCTTTTCCATTAATGATCGAGTCATGGATTTATTTAGTGGCGTGATGGGCATCGGTATTTTGATTTTGTGGGTAATTGTTGCCTATTTCCATATTGTTTTTTTAATTCGTCGTTTACATGATGCCAATCGTAGTGGTTGGCTGTGTTTATTGATTTTAATTCCTCTCGTACAATTTCTATTTATGCTTTATGTACTCTTTGTTCCAGGAAGCAAAGGCTTGAATGATTATGGTGCACCGCGTCCGTCCGCAGTATGGGAAAAAATTCTGGCATGGCTCATGATTATTGTCATGATTTTAAGCCTATTCTCTGTTGCCAGCCTGATTTCATTTATGTCTAGCACAGGCGAACTTCAAACTCCAACAGAGATCATACAAAAAGGTACAAGCTATTTCTAATCTCTATTGCAACGCAGTTGAGGGCGAAGGGCGATCGTAATACACTGTCGCCTTATTTTCAAATCCTGATATTTTGGAACTCAGTGTGGCTCAAGATAATAAACTCAGTGATGTTGCAACCGATACAGCGCAATTACTTCAAAATGCGGGTGAGAAAACAACGCAATCCGTCATTCAGCATACTGAAAAATATCACTCGACCTATACAGCAATTGATCGAATTATTGATAGCTTCTGGGAACGTATTCCCTATTTATGTATAGCACTAGCCGTCTTTATCATCTTCTGGATTTTAACCAAAATCTTTAAGTTTTTTATTGATAAAACATTAAGTAATCGTAGTTATACCCGGCAGAATCTAGTCTTGGTCCTCAATCGGGTCGGTAGTGTCCTGATCTTGTTTATTGGCTTTCTTATTGCGCTGGTTATTGCAATTCCAGGGTTTACACCAAGCCAATTGGTGAGTGCACTTGGGATTGGTTCAGTTGCGATTGGTTTTGCCTTTAAAGACATTTTCCAAAATTTACTATCGGGTGTTTTGATTTTATTGGGCGAACCATTTCGTATTGGCGACGATATTATTGTCAATGGTATGGAAGGAACGGTCGAAGATATTCAAATCCGCGCGACTTTTTTACGTTCGCCTGATGGTCGTCGTTTAGTTATTCCAAATGCAACGGTTTATACCAGCGCTATTACTGTAAATACTGCTTATCAACGCCGACGTTGCCAATTTGTGGTAGGTATTGGCTATGAGGATGATGAGCAAAAAGCCAAATCAATTATTCTTGATATTCTCAATAATAACCGCAATGTTCTCAGTCAGCCCGCATTTAGTGTCAATGTCACCGCACTGGCTGATTTTTCAGTCAACCTTACCGTTTCATGGTGGGTAGATACTACAGAAACGGGCATTGCGGCCTCTGTTAGTGAGATTCAGGCTGAAGTCAAACAGGCATTTAATACACAAAAAATTAATATTCCATATCCAATTCAGGAATTAAAAGTCCATCAAAGTACCCCTGATGTTTTAACAGTACCTCAGTCTCAGGACACATCAAACAAACAATCGACCTAATACATAAGACACTGCCGTTTCAGTTCTTAAAATACGGTTACCCAAGTGATAAGCTTGGCAGCCGTTTTTTGTCAGTAAATCCACTTCATAAGGAATAAAGCCACCTTCTGGCCCAATAATGATGCTACAGGGATGATCAATTGCATACGGCATGGTGGTTTCTGCATAAGGATGTGCCAAATAAGCGGGTCGGTCTTTATCCATCATTTGCGGCAAAATATCTTCAACAAATGGCTTAAAACGTGGGTATAACTCAATTTCAGGAACAATCACATCTCCCGCTTGTTCCAGTCCTAACGTCACATAATGATCAAGTTGTTGTAAAAAAGGCGTCTGCCAATAACTTTTATCCACACGATAACTATGGATAAGTATCAACTTTTTCACACCGAGTGTGACACTGTCCATAACCAGACGACGTAATACCTTAGGTCTAGGCAATGCAACGACTAAAGTCACAGGTAACTTGGCAGGAGTTGGATCTTGTTGAATAGGCGCAACCCAGATTTTTTCTACATCTATCTTCTTTATTTCAACCAGATAACGTGTCTGATGACGAACTCCAACTTTGAGCTGATCACCGACATTCAATTTTAAATGCTGAATAATATGTTGATATTGTCTGGGCTGCCAAATGCCCCACAACGCCTCTTGAGCATCCTCAGGTTCCAATAACACAATATTCATGCATTCATCGCCTGTTATCCAGATATTGGTCTATCACAGCGATATGATGTAGCAATGACCCCTGATTGCGCGCTAACACTCGTTGAGCCTGAGCTGCCATATGTTTTGCAGCCTCTTGATCATACAAGTAATGTCGAAAAGCCACTGCTGCTGCCTGTGCATCGGGTGCAATATCAATCGCACGTTCTGCAATACATTCATCCACGATATTTTGAAAATTAAAATAATGCGGCCCTATGACGGTCGGCACATAAAGCGCCATCGGTTCCAAAATATTATGCCCCCCCCCTGGCTCATTGAGCGAGCCCCCGACAAAACAGACCTGACTTAAGGCATACCATAACCATAATTCACCCATACTATCCGCTAGATAAACTTGGGTATCAGGTTGAATTTTCTGACCCAAACTACGCCGCTGAATGTTTAGGTTAAGTTTATGACATAACTGAAAGACTTCATCAAAACGCTCAGGATGGCGAGGTACAATGATGCACAACAAGGCAGGATTATTTTGTAAATCCTCTCGCAGTGCCTCAAGTAATAATTGTTCTTCAGGCGCATGGGTACTCGCCAAAGTTACAATCTGACGCTCAGCTAATTGCCATTGTTGTTGTATTTGCTCGGCTTGCTCAAGAAAATAGGAGGGTGCTGAAATATCGAATTTGATATTACCCACTATTAGCGCTTTTTGTGCGGCCAAACCCAATTCAATATAGCGCTGTTGGGTGGGCTGATCCTGTGCCAATAAAATATCTATTTTACTCAGCATCGCTCGGGTTAAACCCGCTACTCGGGCATAACCTTTAGCCGATTTTTCAGAAAGCCGGGCGTTGAGTACCATCACTGGAATTTGATGTTGTCTGGCCTGATCAATGAGATTTGGCCAAAGCTCGGTTTCAACCAATGCCAGTAATTTGGGTTGATACAGCTCAAAAAATTGTTTTAATAAAAAGATTTGATCAACAGGTAAATACACTGCCTGAAATAAATCTAGAAAGGGTGGTTTTAAAAATAAAGATTTGGCCCGTGCTTGACCTGTTTTGGTGGTGTTAGTCACCAGAACGGGATAACCCAAATTTAGATAATGCTCAATCAATGGCTGTGCAGCATTGGTTTCACCTACGGACACTGCATGAAACCATAAGGCATGACGATTTTTAACAGGCTGAAATGGCCCAAAACGCTCCAGACATTCCTGTTGATAGAATGCATCGTTTTCAGCGCGCTGCTTAATTTTCATGCGATAAAAGGGTTTGATACACGCCAATAAAAAGTTATACCAAAATGGAGTCGCCAAATAGTTTGATCTCAATCGATTTTACAGGGCTGAATATAACAGAGCGGCACACTTTTGTTAAAGTGCGCCGCTCTAAACAAAAACGAATCGCTTAAACTTCAGAGATGTTTTGAACTAAAGCTGGGTAATCGGTATATCCCAATGCACCTTTAGCATAAATGGTTTCTGGGTTTAACTCATTGAATGGAAGATTTTTTTCCAAACGAGTCAACAAATCAGGATTAGCAATATAGGCTTTACCAAAAGAAACCGCATCGGCTTCGCCTGATGCCAAAAGCTTTTTGGCTGATTCAGGCGTTAGGTTTTCATTGGCAATCCAAGCTCCTGTAAATTGCTGACGCAATTGTGGACTAATACTGTCTTCGGCTTGATATTCACGCGAGAACACAAAAGCAATATGGCGCTGGCTCAGTTGTTGCATTACATAACCAAAGGTTTCTAATGGATTGGCATCACCCATGTCATGTGAATCTGCTCGCGGTGCGATATGCACCCCAACACGTCCTGCACCCCAGATTTCGATAAATGCATCGACCACTTGTAATAATAAACGCGCGCGATTTTCAAGGCTACCGCCATACGCATCATCACGTTGATTGGTGGTACTTTGCAAGAATTGATCAATCAAATAACCATTTGCCGCATGCAACTCCACACCATCAAAACCAGCAACTTTGGCTAACTCTGCGGCATGTTTATATTGCGCCACAATTTCCTGAATTTCTTCAATCGATAACGCGCGTGGTGTTATATATGGACGTTTTGGTCGCAATAAACTGACGTGTCCAGCAGGTTGAATGGCACTCGGTGCAACGGGTGTATCGCCATCTAACAGTTCTGGATCAGAAATACGGCCTACATGCCAGAGCTGTACTACCATTTTTGAGCCTTGTGCATGCACTGCCTCTATAATTGGCTGCCATGCTTGTGCTTGCTCCTGCGACCATAGTCCTGGAGTTTCTGCATAACCGACTGCTTTAGGGGCAATCACTGTAGCCTCAGTCAAAATCAGCCCCGCATTGGCACGCTGGGCATAGTATTCCTGCATCAATTGATTAGGAACACGAGTTTCACCACTTCGTGCGCGTGTTAAAGGAGCCATGACCAGACGATTTTTAATTTCAAAATCGCCAATTTTCAAGGGAGAGTTCAATTCAGCCATAATCGCCTCGGCTCACACTGTTTATGTGCGTTACAGTGCTTGTTTTAAATGATCGAGATATTGCTGAATCAATGCTTCATTACGCGAAAAATAAGACCATTGACCGTATTTTTCGACCTTAATCAATCCTGCCTGTTGCAATACAGACAAATGATTAGACATGGTAGATTGGGAGACATTGCCCAAACGTTCAATGTGACCCGCACAGACACCACGTTCAAAATTGCCACACTCTTCTACTGACAAATAATGGGCTGGCTGCTTTAACCATTGCAAAATTTGCCGACGAGTCGGATTGGCTAAGGCTTTAAAAATCGCATCTACGTCCATAAACGTTGCTCATGGGTTAAATGACAAAGCATTGTTCAACACCTGATTGCATTATATCGAATAATCTAGATATTAATATCTATTTTTATAGATATATTGTCATCGCATGTAAATTTGCTTTGCCAATTGGCTTATAATTTAGAGACCCTGTTTTAAACTGGCTTCAATAAATTTGTCCAGATCACCATCCAGTACAGCGCCAGTATTGGAGTTCTCAACCCCAGTTCTTAAGTCTTTAATACGTGAATCATCCAGCACATAAGAACGAATTTGACTACCCCAACCGATATCTGATTTAGAGTCTTCTAATGCCTGAGCTGCTTCATTACGCTTACTCATTTCCAGCTCATACAATTTGGCACGTAACTGTTTCCATGCATGATCACGGTTCGCATGTTGCGAACGCTGGTTTTGACACGCCACGACAATACCTGTTGGCGCATGAGTCAAACGCACCGCAGAATCAGTTTTGTTAATATGCTGACCACCCGCACCCGATGCACGATAAGTATCGGTGCGGACATCTGACGGGTTGATTTCAATTTCAATATTGTCATCAATTTCAGGCGACACAAATACGGCACTAAACGAAGTATGACGGCGGTTACCACTATCAAACGGTGATTTACGCACTAAACGATGTACGCCTGATTCGGTGCGTAGCCAACCATAGGCATACTCACCCTCTACACGAATGGTTGCAGACTTAATACCTGCCACATCGCCATCTGACTCTTCCATCAATTCGGCTTTAAAACCATGACGTTCAATCCAACGCATATACATGCGTAACAGCATCGATGCCCAGTCCTGCGCTTCTGTACCGCCAGACCCCGCCTGAATTTCGACATAACAAGGATTGGGATCCATTGGGTTGCTAAACATCCGACGAAATTCGAGTTTAGCTAGCGCTTCTTCTGCTGCGCTTAGTTCAGACTCAACATCTTTCAATAAACTTTCATCATCGGCTTCAACAGCCAAATCCAGCATGGCTTGAGCATCTTCCAACTGCTCAGCAAGGCCATCCAGTACATCAATGACGTTTTCAAGCTCGCCCTTTTCTTTGGCCATGGCTTGCGCACGACTTTGGTCATTCCAGATTGCGGGATCTTCTAATTCACGTAGGACTTCTTCTAAACGTTCTTTTTTTAGATCGTAGTCAAAGATACCCCCGTAGTGTTTGACTACGATCAGTTAAATCTTTTAATTGGTTTAGATAAGGATTAATTTCCACGCGATTATGCTCACATCAAAAATAAATAGCGCATTATTTTAGCATAAAGTGTTTTTTAAGACATGATATGCAACATGATCACGGCGATGAAGATCCCAAAAATCATCTTGATAAACCTTAAAATAAGCTGAAAATCTTTCTGTATTTTGTTTCATGATTGCTATTTATTAAAGCATTTTACTCTCTATCATGATGTTATCTTGATATGTTTACTCACAAAGATGCATCTTTATTGATCAAAAATATGAATTATTCACAAAAACCTGTATCTTTTAATAAAACAAAACATTAATAATTTTTTATTTAAAAACAATTACTTGAATCTATAAATTTACATTTAATTTACACTATTACACTACAGTTACCAAGCCAAGATTGACGCACCATAATTTTCCAATACACTCTAAGTTGTAACAAAAGATTTACTTTTTAAAACTTTGGAGGGGAGATTTTTCCATGAAAAAATTAGCAATTGCATCTGCTTTGTTATCTACACTCGCTTTTGTTGGTACAGCTCACGCATATCAAACAGAAGTTAATGGGAATTATAACTACGTCGATCCAGACTATGGTGACGGCGTGAGCGTATTTGGTGCAAGTGGTACTTATTACTTTAACCCTGTACAAACACGCAATGCTCCTTTAGCTGAAGCTGCATTCCTTGATCGTGCGAGTAGCGTAACATTGAACGGTCTTTATGGTGATAACGATGGAACTAAGCAAAGTAGCTTAGGACTTTCTGGTGAATACTATGTACCCAATAGCGATTTTTACTTAGGTGCAGGTGTTGCGCGTGACGAAACTAAGATTAAAAACTTTAGTGACACGAAAACCACACGTTACAATGCTGAAGTCGGTTATTTACCAGCACCAGGTTTATTAGTTGCACTTGGTTTACAGGGTTATGACACAAAAGATGGTGGCGATGATGTCGATCCAACGTTACGTGCAAAATATGTGACTCAAGTTGGTCAACATGACGTGAACTTAGAAGCTCGTGGTGTATTCGGCAACAACGACAATAAACAATATTATGTCGCTGGTGACTACTACATCGACAAAACATTGAGCGTTGGTGCAGATTATCAAAAAGATAAAGCAACGAATTTAGATCAATGGGGCATCACAGCGAAGAAATTCTTCAATCAACAAGTGAGTGTTGATGGTCGTTTAGGTTTTGGTGACGACTACAATACCTACACCGTAGGTGCATCTTACCGTTTCTAAGTAGACACTCAAATAAAAAAATCGCTCTCCTTTGAGCGATTTTTTTATTTTAAAACTTAATGAATATAACTTATTTATTTCAGTCAATATTGCCCGCTATCTTTTATTTAATTTTTAGTTTAGTAAACGTTTCATACCTCCAAAGATGTAAAGAAAACTTTACATCTTTGTAAATTACGAATACTCTTAATGTAAAGTAAACTTTACATAGGTGCCGAATGAATAAATCTCGTGCTGTTCTGGAATTAGTTTTAGCCATTACATTTTATGTGGTGATCTTGATTATTTCATTAAAATCACTTACTCATATTGAAAATCAATCGTTAAAAGTCTTGGTTTCTTTACTTCCCGTGCTTCCCGTTATACTGGTGATCTGGGTTATTATTCGTCAATTTATTCGTTTTGATGAATTACAGCGTAAAATTCAACTACAAGCACTCGCCATTAGTTTCCTCGGCACCGCATTCCTTACTTTTAGCTACGGTTTTTTGGAAAATATCGGATTTCCCAAACTGACTATGTTTATTGTCTGGCCTATCATGGGAACCTTTTGGTCAATGAGTACAATTATAGGTTCTTGGTATTACAATCGATGAGAAATAAGCTTCCTACACTACGCAAAAATCAAGGATTATCGCAAAATGATTTGGCTGTTTTGCTGGATGTGTCTCGCCAAACAATTAATGCCATTGAAAAAGGCCGTTATGACCCGAGTCTATCACTGGCATTCAAATTATCAAGGCAGTTTAAATTAACAATTGAGGAAATATTTCCTCAAGATGAAAACAGCTCAGATCACGCTATTGAATAAATAATAACGCTTTCATTTCACATAAAAAGGGCAACATAAAAGCAAGTTCTTTATTTAACCTACTTTTATGTTGTGTTCTAAATTCAATTATTGTTCTAAATAAATAATCCGTAGCTGTAAGCTGACCGCACCATTAAATTGATTGCGCTCCAGTTCATACACCAACCGTGCACTTTCTTTCATTGGATTAAATTGAAATTTATCTTTTGCATTAAAGGCAATCGCATCCACTGTTGCACCATTATCTAGCGCCAGTTTGAGTTTGAGATGACTGTCTTTGAGCCAACGGTAATCTAGTACCCGAAATTCGCCTTCAAACTGAGGGAATGGAAACTTGTGTCCCCAAGGACCAAGCTGTTCGATCTGATGAAGTGTTTCCAGATCAAAAAAATGATGCGGCAAATGACCATCTGTCCATAACGTTGCCTGAAATAACTCCTGATCCATATCTGTCAGCAAATCGGTAAAATGCTGTTTAAAAGCCTGAAAATGATCTTTATGCAGGGTTAAACCAGCCGCTGCCGCGTGTCCACCAAAATGACTAATCAAATCAGGATGGCGCTCCGCCACCCGTTCAATTGCATCACGAATATGAATGCCATCTATAGAACGTGCCGAACCCTTAATATGCTGCCCATCTTCATCTGGCGCAAAGACAATACTAGGGCGATGAAATTGTTCTTTTAAACGACCTGCAACAATCCCGATCACCCCCTGATGCCAGCTTTGTTCAAAGAGGACTAAGGCTGAAGGGATACTCTCCGCTTCTAGTTGAAGCTGTTCCAAATAACCGAGTGCCTGTTGCTTCATACTGGTTTCAACTTGGCGGCGTTCAACATTGAGCTGATTCAGTTGTAATGCAATCTCATAAGCCTTGGCATAATCATCTGCTAATAAACACTCAATGCCGATATTCATGCTGTCCATGCGTCCAGCGGCATTGATGCGTGGGCCGAGGACAAAACCCAAATCCTGCGCTTTTAAACTGGCTGCATCGCGCTTGGCAATTTCTAGCAAAGCCAATATGCCTAGGCGACATTGTTGTTGTTGAATACGTTTTAGACCTGCATCGACTAAAATTCGGTTGTTATAATCCAGACTCGCCACATCTGCATACGTTCCCAACGCAACCAAATCCAGATACTGGCTTATTTTAGAACTGCTTTTATTCAGTTTACTGCGATAGGTCGCCAGATTTGCCAGTAAATAAAAAGCCACACCGACACCCGCCAATGCCTTACTTGGAAATTCACAGCCCAGTTGGTTGGGATTGACCACGGCTTCAGCCTGTGGCGTAGCTTTGGTGGTCAGATGGTGGTCGGTGATAATGACCTGCATGCCTAATTCATGGCAACGCTCAACGCCTGCATGACTAGAAATCCCATTATCTACCGTAATCAA
This sequence comes from Acinetobacter sp. WU_MDCI_Axc73, assembly GCF_025562455.1. GTDB lineage: Bacteria > Pseudomonadota > Gammaproteobacteria > Pseudomonadales > Moraxellaceae > Acinetobacter. Next base: position 136,292 of record NZ_JAHPRO010000004.1, on the reverse strand, counting down.
TAAATTTGGCTGAAAAGTTTGATCTGCCAACTCTGCAATTGCAGGCGTTAAGCCATAACCATATTTAAAGCGGTCAGGGACGAGATATTCAACTTTTGCGCCCATATCACGCAATACCAAGATCATTAGCGCAGTACTGGTGGCACCATCGGCATCATAATCCCCGACAATCACGATCTTTTGCTGCTGATCAATCGCCTGATCAATCAATTGGATCGCTTTATCCAGATCTTTCAACTGCGGCGCAAGCAAATGTTTGAGTTTTAAATCAAGTTCATCAGTTGAATTCACCCCACGACATGCCAAAATTTCAGCAATAAATGTCGGCACACCCTGAAACTGCTCAGGGCGTGTCAACAAAGGGCGTTGTTTAATTTGAAATCGGATCATTTAAGGCATTAAACGCTGTAACTTCCATGTATCATCCACTTTCGCATAACTAAGTCGGTCATGTAAACGGTTAGGTCGACCTTGCCAAAATTCATAATAATTTGGCTGTAGGCGATATCCTCCCCAAAACTCAGGTTTAGGTAACTCAGCTTTATCTGCAACTTGATCATGTAACTGATTAAAACGCTGAACTAACACATCACGACTTTCAATGACACCACTTTGCGGCGTACTAATATGTGCCGCAATCTGGCTATCACGTGGACGTTTATGATAGTAATCAATCGCTTCAAGTTCAGAGATTTTATGAACTCGGCCACCAATCCGAATCTGACGCTCCAGATCATGCCAATAGAACAATAATTCGACATAAGGGTTTTCAGCTAAATCTTGCCCTTTTTGACTGTCATAGTTGGTATAAAAATCATAACCCATTTCGGTTGCACCGCGCAGCAACAGCGTTCGAACATGAGGACGTCCTTGTAAATTACAGGTTGCCACCGACATGGCATAAGGTTCATGAACTTTTGCTTCTAGTGCGTAATTAAACCATTGTAAAAACTGCTCATGAGGATTCGGACTGACTTGATTTTCATACAACTCACCTTTTTCATAACTAAGACGCAATTCGCTGAGATCTTTAATCAGATCACTCATACTATCTTTCCTCTATGCAGCAGTGGCATGAAAACGTACAGCTTCAGCCAAATGATTGGCAAGCGCTGTCACTTCTTCTTGTTGATCACCTTCGACCATGACCCGAATTACAGGTTCTGTGCCTGACTTACGAATCAATAAACGACCACGACCTTTCAATTGTGATTCGGCTTTTTCAAACTCCGTCACTAAAGCAGGTACCGCATACGGATCGATCATCTCCTCAAGACGAACATTGACCAAGACCTGAGGGAAAAGTTCAAAGTCAGCAACCAATTCATGCAGTGCTTTTTCCTGTTCAACCATCACGGTCAGCACTTGCAATGCTGCAATAATTGCATCGCCCGTGGTACTTTTATCTAAAGTTAAAATGTGACCAGATGGTTCTCCACCAATGACCCAATTATTTTCCTCCAGCGCTTGCAGCACATAGCGGTCACCCACTTTGGCACGGACAAATGGCACTTGAGCTTTTTCCAGCGCCAACTCCAGTGCCATGTTGCTCATCACTGTCCCAACGATACCTACGGGTTTCTTTTTCGCCTGAGTCGCCAAGATATACAGGATATGATCACCATCAATTAATCGACCTGAGCGATCAACTAAAATCACACGATCAGCATCACCATCAAAAGCAACTCCCACATCAGCCTGATGCTCAAGCACCGCTTTTTGTAAACTTTCAGGATGGGTCGAACCACAATGCTCATTGATATTTAAACCATTTGGTTCGTTGTATAAGGCCACCACTTTGGCACCCAATTCACGAAACACCGCTGGCCCGACGCTATAAGCTGCACCATTGGCACAATCCACCACAACTTTTAAATTACGCAGGTCAAAATGATAAGGAAAAGTCGATTTACAAAATTCGATATAACGTCCATTGGCATCTTTAACCCGAACGCTCTTACCGAGATTGGCGGTATTTTCGATCTGGATGTCATATTCTAATTCTTGATTGATTTGTTCTTGTAAATGATCAGGTAATTTTTTCCCTTCACTCGAAAAAAACTTAATACCATTATCATAATAAGGATTATGCGATGCGGAAATGACTATCCCCGCGTGTGCATGTAAAGCACGCGTTAAGTGAGCAATCGCAGGCGTAGGCAATGGCCCCAATAAATGTACATAAACACCTGCTGCATTCAAACCTGCCTGCAAAGCTGCTTCCAGAATATAACCCGACAATCTTGTATCTTTTCCTAGCACAACTAATGGCTTCGCTTTAGGATTGGTACGCACCAGAACCTTACCTGCGGCAAATCCTAGTTTGAGTGCAAACTCAGGGGTTATCGGCATTTCTCCAAATTTTCCACGAATGCCATCTGTTCCAAAATAACTCATGTTCTACTCACTTATTATGGACTGCTCAATCACAGCCTTTATTTCATCTGTTTACTTTACACCAAAACAAAAATGCCGTCAGTGAACTGACGGCATTTTCATGTGTAGCTATGGTGAAAATTAACCCACCCGATAGTTTGGCGCTTCTTTGGTAATGGTCACATCATGTACGTGTGATTCCTGCATACCTGCAGAGGTAATTTTCACAAACTTGGTATTGTGACGCATCTCTTCAATATTAGCAGAGCCCGTGTAGCCCATTGATGAACGTAAACCACCCATCATTTGATGCACAATCGCACTCATTGGACCTTTATAAGGAACACGACCTTCGATGCCTTCTGGTACTAGTTTTTCAACACCAGCTTTAGCATCCTGAAAATAACGGTCAGATGAGCCCGTTGCACCTGACATTGCACCAAGTGAACCCATACCACGATAAGCCTTGTAGTAACGACCTTGGAAGAACTCAACTTCACCAGGAGCTTCTTCAGTACCTGCCATGAGGGAACCAACCATGATCGTGCTTGCACCCGCAGCAATGGCTTTCGCCAAGTCGCCTGAGTAACGAATACCACCATCGGCAATTAATGGAATTTGTTCTTTCAGTGCTGAAGCTACATTATCAATGGCTGAAATCTGTGGAACACCGATACCCGCAACGATACGAGTGGTACAGATCGAACCTGGTCCAATCCCGACTTTTACAGCATCAGCACCCGCATCGAGCAAAGCCAAAGCCGCATCGCCAGTTGCGATATTGCCACCAATGACCTGTACTTGTGGATAGTTCTGTTTCACCCAACGTACACGCTCAATCACGCCTGCAGAATGACCATGCGCGGTATCAACCACAATCACATCAGCGCCTGCTTCAACTAGTGCTTCTACACGTGCTGGAGTTTCAGCACCTGTACCCACTGCAGCACCTACACGTAAACGACCTAATTCATCTTTACAGGCATTTGGATACAATTCAGCTTTACGGAAATCAGTCACCGTGATCAAGCCTTTCAAGGCGTGGCTATCATCGACGACCAACACTTTTTCAATACGATGCTTTTGCAATAAAGCTTGGATATTTTCTTTGGACTCACCTTCTTTCACAGTCACTAGACGGTCTTGAGGCGTCATGATATTGCTAACAGGCTGATTTAAGTTCGTTTCAAAACGTGTGTCACGCCCTGTCACAATCCCAACCACTTTGCCATCTTTGACCACAGGTACGCCACTAATATTATGGGCTTGTGTAATGGCAATCAGTTCACCTACTGTCGTTTCAGGGGTTACCGTAATCGGGTCTTTCACCATGCCTGCTTCAAACTTTTTGACACGACGCACTTCTGCTGCTTGCGCGGCAATATCCATATTTTTATGCAAAATACCAATACCACCATTTTGAGCCATCGCAATAGCCATGCGTGACTCAGTCACGGTATCCATAGCAGCCGAAACGAGAGGAATATTAAGTTGAATACCGCGGGTCAAACGTGTCTTTAGGGAGACATCTTTTGGAAGAACTGTAGAGTAGGCAGGGAGTAATAAGACATCATCGAAGGTTAACGCTTCTTGAACGATGGTCAGCATAACAATCTCACTGGTAGTTTCCGTGCGCTATTATAAACAAATTTGCCATTAAATTTCATTTTTTATTATGGGAAATTTTATGACATCTTTATTTTTAGTTTAAATCGAAGGAACTCGCCCTAAATGAGCCCCGCCTGTTTCATTTCATTTTTAAAATAAGAATAATAAATAGGCGCAACAATCAAACCCGCCAGACCAAAGACCGCTTGAAAGAATAACATTGCAATCAAGAGTTCCCATGCATGGGCATTGATGCGTTGACCTATAATTTTAGCATTTAAAAAGTATTCAAGCTTATGGATCGACACCAAATAGATAAAGGCAATCGTTGCAGCCGCAAATGAAATACTAATGGCGGAGAGTATGACCAATGTATTTGAAATCAAATTTCCCACAACCGGAATCAGTCCAAAAATAAAGGTTAAAATCACCAATGTTTTGGCAAAAGGTAAATGCATGCCGAGTAACGGCAAAACCGCTAAAATAAATATACCTGCCAACAAAGTATTAATAATTGAAATTTTAATTTGAGCAAATACTACATTTTTAAAAGCAGTATAGAGTACATTTAAACGTTGCAGGCATTGGTGCTTAAAGCTGGGTACGTTTTCACTGTCTTCAATGGGACTTAAAGAAACCAAAGCCCCTAAAATCATCCCAATAATCATGGTTACAAAGGCATGTAAAGCATCTGTGCCTGCATGTTGTAAGGTCTCTACATGATTTTTCAGCCACTCAAAGGCGTACTGCTTCATATCATCCAGACTTTCAGGAATATAACCTGAAAAATATTGACCAAACTCCTGTTGAAAGCGTTCAAGTAGAGTATCCAGATTTCGGCTCATGGTGACCAGTCCACCGTCTTTCAGATCATGCACCACATACGCAATAGAACCAAAAACCAGAAACACCAAAATACTAATCACCACGATATTAAAAATGGCAACTGCAATAATTCGACCATACTTGCCACTGGAAAACTTTTCAGCATACGGACTTAGTTTAGTGAGAAGCGCATAAACCAAAAAGCCAGATAAAAAAGCCACCAATAGATGTAATGGAATCAGAATGAGCAATGCAACAGTCATTATGATATAGCTGGCGATCTGGCTTTGTCGCTCATTCAATAATGTCATTCTGTTTTCCTTTATTATTGTAAAAAATAAAATAACGATAAGCTCGCTTAACCTTACTGCTATTTTAAAACAGAGTCACTATCAAAATCTGTTATGAATTGATCATTTAACAGGATATGTAAAATTGGTCTGGTCCATAAGATCAATCCCACAGGGTAATTCTTCTATCCAGTCTAAAAACGCATGAACCTGTTCTTTTCCAACAAACGCTGCCCCATGTTGAGGTACGATCATTTCGACATCCATCTGACGAACCATATTGACCCATAAGCGAATGACGCGATTAGAACACATATAACGCTGATGAAAGCCTTTCATGTTTGGAATATGTTCAGCAAAATTTTCTATGGGCTTTGCAGCATCATTCACCATCGAAGCGCCCATATCACCTGAAAATAGAATTTTCGAGATAGGATCATAAAACTGAAAGTTCCCCACAGAATGTAAAAAATGTGCTGGCACCACCACAATATGACTATTACCTAAAGGCAACACTTGCCCCTCATCAGGCAATTCAATCAGCCGATCTAGCCAGTGCCCTTTCATCCGTTCACTCATAAAAGTAGAACTTAAATGTGGTAAAAATCGTGCCCATAGTTTTGAAGCCACCACTTTGGCATTCGTATAGACCAGCCAACGAGGCATAGAGGTAATAATATCTGGATCCTGATGAGAGGCCATCACATAGTCCAGATTTTCCAGACGGGTATATTTATTCAGCTCCATGGTTAATGGCATATAGGTCAAATCACCACCAGGATCCAATACAGCAGCACGTTGCTGATCGATAATCAAAAATTGATTTGCCTGTATCCCTTCACCTTTGACTAAGCTACTAAAGCGAATACACCGATGTTGATCACGATCAAATAACACTTGTGAAGTTGTATGTTCAAATGTCATCCCCCAATTCCCCAATTAAGATAAATTTTAGTTTAATCCCATAATAAAACAATGGGATTCTAATTGCGATAAAATTATGGCTGGCTAGGGACCGAAAATCAGGCATAAAAAAAGCACCTGCGAACAAATGCTTGATCATTTATATGTGTTTTAAAAGAAATAATGCTGAACTAGGGTTGAAATACCGACAATCAGAAAAATCGCAGCGCCAATTTTATGAATCAGCGAGATTGGCAAACGATCTGCCATTTTGTTACCTATAAATACGGCTGGCGCATTGGCGATCATCATGCCCACGGTCGTACCAAGCATCACCCAAAATACACTGTCAAAACGGGCGGCTAAAGCGACTGTCGCAATTTGCGTTTTATCTCCAATTTCAGCCAGAAAAAATAAGATAAAGGTTGCGCCAAATACGCCAAAACGTTGCCATTTATTAATACTATCGGTTTCATCATCTAGTTTATCTGGGATTAACATCCAGAATGCCATCCCGATAAAACCAATCGCCAACACCCATACCATCACCGTTGGGTTTAAGACTGTCGTGAGCCATTGACCCAACACAGCTGATAAACCATGATTGATGGTAGTCGCCAATAAGATTGCAATCAGAATCGGAACAGGTTTGCGGAACCGGGCAGCGAGTAAAAGTGCTAGGAGCTGGGTTTTGTCGCCCATTTCAGCAAGGGCAACAACAGAAGTCGAAATCAGGAGTTCTTGCATATCTGTTCTCTGGCTAGCATACATACCTATGACCTATCGCCCCTGCTAGCCAAAAAGTGCAGAACGATAAATCAAAGGTCTTGCCAACTAAAGAACGCGTAAGCGTTTAAGCTATGATGACCATGTTCGATGGAACAATTATGTTGATCATCACCCAATTACTTTGCGTAACTGGAGGCTACTCCCCAATGAAGTAGCCTTATTATATCAAATTAAGAAAATAATTCATATTATTTTGAGTAGATTTTTAATGTAGCCTAAATAATCGCTTGAATACAAAATCAATTTTTTGACTTAATTCGATCTATTTTTTCTTATCTCGCGATATAAATGGAGCAGGATTTGGACTAGGATGCTCTGGATGATGATCTTTTAAATTTTCCTCCAACTGCTCTGCATCAATTTTTTCCACAGCTTCACGTATCGCTTGATTACCTTGACTATCATCTTGAGCAGTATCGGATTGCTCGTGTAATGGATGAATATCTTGTTTTGATTTCATTATTTTTTTCTCCTGCTTAAATTCTTCATCTAGTTCAGCACTATCAGTTAGACCTTCAAGTTGCTGTGATGAAAATTCATCATTTTCTAAAATATTGACATCCAACTCGTTGGCTTTAATTTTGTTGGCTTGCAAACGATCAGAATCTACTTCTAAATTTTTTTGATCATTCTGGTTTGTCATTACTTTACTCCTAGTTTAGGTTAAAGGTGTTTCTTTTAATCTTGCTTCTTTTAATTGCATCACTTTTCATCATTTATGTTAGCGCATCGCTTTGTAATGTTTAGATCAATCCTGTATTAAACATACTAAACAAATGTTTATTTACTGATGTCATGTAAACAAAAATCGAAAAGCATATTGTTTGTTTAAACAATAAGTAAACATAAAAAAACCCCGCCAAAGCGAGGTCTTTTTTATAAGAGATATTAGATCAGTAATGTCCGAATATCTTTAAGCAATTTAGTTAGCTTGTTGGTAAACCGTGCTGCATCAGCACCATTAATGACACGGTGATCATAAGACATTGACAACGGCAGCATTAAGCGCGGATCGAAATCTTTACCATTCCATACAGGTTGCATAGTCGCTGGTGAAATCCCCAAGATCGCCACTTGTGGCCAGTTGACCAATGGTGTAAATGCTGTCCCACCAATTGAACCTAAGCTAGTAATCGTAAAGTTAGCGCCTTGTAAGTCTTTCGGTGATAATTTCTTGTCACGTGCTTTTTGACTGAGTTCACCTAATTCAACTGCAATTTGTTTAATTGACTTCTGATCTGGATTACGCAACACAGGTACAGTTAAGCCATCAGGTGTCGCCACCGCAATACCCATATGGATTTCATTTCGCAACAATACTGATTTCTGATCATCAGCCAAATGCCCTGCAAAATATGGCTCTTCTTTAAGCAAGTATGCGACAGCTTTAGCGATAAAGGCTAAAATTGTCAGGCTAACACCTTGTTTTTTAAATCCATCTTTCAGCTCACCGCGCCATGCTTCTAGCTCAGTAATATCCGCAAGATCAAACTGGGTTACTTGAGGAATAAAGTTATTAAGAGATAACTGAGGTACAGATACTTGCTGTAAACGGGTCATGGTTTTTATTTCACCACCACCAAAAGCAGTAAAATCTGGCAATGCAGGTAATCCCGAAGCAACAGATACCGCAGAAGTCGCGTTCGTTGGTACAGGAGCCGTCATACGCTGTTTCACATGAGCATAGATATCTTCTTTCATCAAACGCCCATGCTCACCAGAAGCTTTGACCTGTGCCAAAATCACACCCAGCTCACGTGCAAGCTTACGCACCGCAGGTCCTGCATAGACTTTGGCATTTTCAGCTTCTTGCGCCTGACTCAGTTTGCTTGCTGAGGCTGAGTCAACCGTAGTAGCTTTTGACGCTTCAGTAACTGTGCTTTGTGTTTTTGCTGATTGAGCTTGAGCAGCAGGTGCTGTCTTTTGGGCTTTGGCTTGAGGTGCTGCTTTTGCTTCACCTTCAATTGTTGCCAGTGCTATGCCCTGTTTTACTTCTTGCCCAACGCTGACATGAATTGCTTTGACCACACCCGAGATGCTGCTTGGCACTTCAACTGAAGCTTTGTCAGACTCTACTACACATAGACTTTGTTGTTCATCTACATGATCGCCCACTTGTACTAAAATTTCAGATACCGTGGCTTTATCAACACCCAAATCAGGTACGCTAATTTCCTGCTCACCTGAGCTGACTGTTTCCTGTGTATCAACTTCGTCTTCAACGGCGGTGGTAGTCGTCTCATTAGGTTGTGCGGCGCTATTTTCATTTGCGATAGCAGTTTGTTTAGTGGTCTGTTCAGTAGCAGCTTGTGTTTTCACTTTAAGTAAAAGCACACCTTCTTTAACATTGTCACCCTCTTTCACTGCAAGACTTTCAACGGTTCCAGCCACAGGACTAGGCACTTCAACTGAAGCTTTATCTGATTCAAGAAGAATCAAACTATCATTTTCAGAAATTTCATCGCCCACTTTGACTAAGAGTTCAGCAACCGTGGCTTTTTCTACACCAATATCTGGCACTTGTACCTCAACCACAGTGGTCGCGCCAGATGAAGTGGATGCAGTCGGTTGCGTTACTGCTTTCTCTGAAGTTTCAGATGTAGCCGATTTAGGAGCTTGTTCTGTTTGAACAGGTTCCTGTTGCTTAGATGCAGCTTCATTACTTTGATTAGTTTCACTTTCTAATTCAATAAGCGCAGTGCCTTCTGTTACTTCATCACCCTGATTGACCAAAATACTTTTGACCACACCAGACGCTGTGCTTGGAACTTCAACCGATGCCTTATCTGATTCAAGTAAAATCAAACTGTCATTTTCAGAAATCTGGTCGCCAATCTTTACTAAAATCTCGGCAACCGTTGCTTTATCTACGCCAATATCAGGTGTTTTCACTTGCATGTCTTAGTTCCCCTCACCTGATTGTTCTTGGTAAGCTGCAACAGGTTGAACTTCAGGATGAGCTTGAGGCGCCCATGCCACTGGGCGATCTGTTTCTAATTCAAAGCTAGAAATCGCATCTTTAACCAAACGGTTTTCAACCTCACCTTCGTCGGCCAATTTCTTCAATGTTGCCACCACAATGTGCGCTGCATCTACACCGAAGTAACTACGCAGGTTGCCACGTGTATCCGAACGACCATAACCATCGGTACCCAAAGTCACATATGGACGATTATCTGGCAAATAGGCGCGAATTTGCTCACTGTAAGCACGCATATGATCTGTTGCTGAAACCACGATACCATCTGTACCACGTAATTGCTGAGATACCCACGATTCTTTGGTTTCTTCAGCAAGTGGGTGCAAACGATTGTATTCATCACACGCCATACCATCACGTGACAACTCATTAAAGCTGGTCACACTCCAGATATTTGAATGAATTTGATATTCATCACGTAAGATTTTCGCTGCTTTAATCACTTCACGTAAAATCACCCCTGAACCCAATAGCTGTACAGTTGCTTTATCGTCTTTTTCAAACAGATACATCCCGCGCTTAATACCTTCTTCCGCACCTTTTGGCATTTCTGGATGTTCGTAGTTTTCGTTCATCACCGTTAAGTAATAAAACACACGTTCCTGATTGACATACATACGCTGTAAACCGTCATGTACCACAACCGCCAATTCATAACCAAAGCAAGGATCATAAGAAATACAGTTTGGAATCGTATTCGCTAGAATGTGCGAGTGACCATCCTGATGCTGTAAACCTTCGCCATTGAGCGTAGTACGGCCCGCCGTTGCACCAAGCAAGAAACCTTGCGCCTGTGCATCGCCTGCTGCCCACGCAATGTCACCAATACGCTGAAAACCAAACATCGAGTAATACATGTACATTGGAATCATTGGCAAGTTATTGGTTGAATAACTCGTTCCTAATGCAGCCCATGCGCTCATCGCACCTGCTTCATTAATCCCTTCTTGCAACATGTGACCATCTTTGGCTTCACGATAGTTCATGAGCTGTTCATTGTCTTCTGGCGTATATTTTTGGCCATGCGCCGCATAAATACCCAATTGACGGAACATACCTTCAAGACCAAAAGTACGTGCTTCATCTGGGACGATTGGAACAACACGATCTTTGATGGCTTTCTCTTTCAGCAACGCAGCAATCAAACGCACCATCACCATCGTGGTCGATTGTTCTTTACCATTACTACCGCTTAAAACGCTATCAAAAATTGAAATATCTGGAATTGCCAACGCTTCACTTTCTTTACGACGTGCAGGCAAATAACCACCTAGAGCTTCACGACGCGCCTTCATATATTTTAATTCAGGCGAGTTTTCTGCTGGACGATATAATGGCAAGTCTTCAAGTTGTTCATTGGTAAACGGCAAGTTAAAGCGATCACGTACATATTTGAGTGAATCAACATGCATTTTTTTGATCTGGTGAGTCTTATTAACTGCTTCGATCTCGTCAGATAAACCATAACCTTTCACCGTTTTCGCCAAGATCACGGTCGGTTGACCTGTACTCTTCATGGCTTCAGCATAGGCTGCATAGACTTTATACGGATCATGACCACCACGATTGAGATTATCAATATCTTCATCGCTTAAGTCTTTCACTAACTCTTCAGCTTCTGGATATTTACCAAAGAAGTGTGCTCGTGTATACGCTCCTCCTTTGACTTGATAACGTTGATAATCACCATCAACAGCTTCTTCCATCACGGCTTTTAATGCGCCTGATTTATCATTGGCCAATAGGGGATCCCAATGACGTCCCCAGACCACTTTAATCACACGCCAACCTGCACCACGGAATAAAGATTCAAGTTCCTGAATGATTTTACCGTTACCACGCACAGGACCATCCAGACGCTGTAAATTACAGTTCACCACCCAAATCAAGTTATCTAACTTTTCACGTCCTGCCAGTGAAATCGCGCCTGTACTTTCAGGCTCATCCATCTCACCATCACCGAGATAAGCCCAGACTTTACGATTCTCTTCTTTAATTAAGCCACGGTTCATCAGGTACTTTTGAATATGTGCCTGATAAATTGACATAATTGGACCAAGACCCATCGATACGGTTGGGAACTGCCAATAGTCCGGCATCAAATATGGATGTGGATAGCTCGATAAACCATTGCCATTCACTTCACGGCGAAAATTACTCAACTGCTCTTCGGTCAAACGACCTTCAAGAAAAGAGCGAGCATAAATACCAGGAGCACAATGACCTTGGTAATAAATCATATCGCCGCCAAAGTTATCACTATTGGCACGGAAAAAATGGTTAAAGCCTACATCATACAAGGTAGCCGAAGATGCAAAACTGGCCAAGTGACCACCTAAATCATCGCCTGTTTTGTTGGCGCGTAATACCATTGCCAATGCATTCCAGCGGATGAGCGCACGAATACGACGCTCCATATCCTGATCACCTGGCATGGCGGGTTGTTCTTCTACTGAAATGGTATTTAAGTAAGGAGTATTTAGGCGCTGAATAGGCACATGCTTCGCAATTGCGCGTTGGTAGAGCTTTTCGAGTAAGAAAGCAGCACGTTCTGTACCCATATGCTGCAAAACGGAATCGAAAGCATCTTGCCATTCTTGGGTTTCTTGTGCGTCGGAATCACCATAAAACGCCATAACTCACCTTTTCCTTAGTCTACGGTTAGTCCATATTTTTATCATATTTGGGGTGGCGCAAGTTAGCCATGCCAGTGAATACAGATTGACAGCATTATTTAGATAATAAATAGTTGTTGACTTTTCATTACTCAAAATAACAAAAAAACGCCAATGTAGGCGATTTTTTATACACAATATTTTAAATCTGATGCTAACTTAAATAATAGAAATATCACACGGTGTGCGCACCTGAGATAAAGCCATTAGGGAAGCAAGGCGAGGTAACTAGATGGGTTTTTGCGCTCTCCATCGCGTACCACTTCAAAATGTAGATGTGGTCCTGTACAGCGCCCAGTACAACCGACATTGGCAATATGCTCACCTGCTTGCACTTGATCACCTGCGCGTACCATGATGCGTGATGCATGAGCGTAACGGGTCAAATAACCGTTCCCATGATTGACTTCAACATATTGACCATAGCCCGTACCCCAACCCGCTTTCGTCACGATACCAGGACCTGTTGCATAAATGGGTGTACCACTTGGAGCAGCCAAATCAATACCAGAATGTCCACGTGTTGTGCCCATCAGGGTTCGCATACCATATTCAGATGAAACGCGTGTCATATCGGGTAAAGGGTGTTTAATCAACCATGAAGAATAGGGATTGTTATTTGAAGATGAAGCCGAGAATCTAGCGGAGTTACTAGCCTTTCCGTATTTCTTTTCAAGTGATTCGTTATTTAATTCAACCGTTTTCTCGCGTAGTGTCACCGATACTTTGGCTGATGCTGGTAGGTCAAGGTCATCGGGATGAGTGTAAGCGCCTTGTGAGAGTGTACGAGACAATGCTTCTAAGCGGTCTGGTGCATCTTGGCTGTTCAGTGTTTGATAATCTGCGAAAGCAACTGATGCAGCAGAAGCTGCCAGTGAAAAAGCAAGTAGTATACGTCTCGAATGCATAAAAACCTCTTGAACTGTTCTTAAAAAGTTTCTTGCGTGATCTCGTCCTTGATATCTATTGAAATGAACGTTTAAGATGACTGTAATCTGATGTGGAAAATCCAATCCCGATGACTGATCCTAAAAACGTGTTTCAACAAACAAGAAAACACATAAAAACAGGAAACCTAACGTTTCTTACAACGCAAGTCGCACAATGGCAAAGACTTACGAAACTTATTCAGCCCCTACTGCCGCAACCCGAAAAATGGCAGGTGGTCTGTTATCAGCATGGTGTTTTGACGATTACAGGCGAAAATCAGGCCTTGATTAGTCAGCTCGGATATCTTCAAACACAATACATTTCTAAGCTCACTCGGATTGAAGGACTACATGATTTACAGAAACTTCAGCTTCGTTTAAGAAATACAGCTCAAAATCAGAATCAAAGTCATGTAACTGAAGTCACTTCTTTACCACCAGACACCCAAGAAATGTTACGAAGTGCAGCTGGATTAGTGAACGACCCTAAGCTTAGCCAAGCTTTGTTACGTTTGGCAAGCAATAAAAAGTAACAACCATTTCAAAATATAAAATTGTGCTTATCAAATATTGTGACGGATTTAACACAATTAAAAGTTACAATATAACATACCTCGCCAAGACAATGACTTAGCTCACACTAACATAAGGAATCGGGCAGTCTATTTCGTTATCAAATGTTACAATTTCGTAATTATCTGGATTACTTTGAACATTGCGTAATAATTGATTGTTTAGCGCATGACCTGACTTATAACCATCAAATTTGGCAATAATTTGATGTCCCATTAAATATAAATCACCGACTGCATCCAAAATTTTATGACGCACAAACTCATCCGAAAAACGCAAACCTTCTTCGTTCACGACACCTGTATCATCCACCCCAATCGCGTTATCCAGACTCGCACCTAGTGCTAAATTATTGGCTTTTAGATAATCCAGATCTTTCATAAATCCGAAAGTGCGTGCTTCACTGACTTCATAAACAAATGTTTCAGTGGAAAAGTCGATGGTGGCAGATTGATATTCTTTGGCAAAAGCAGGATGATCAAAATCAATCGTAAAATTCAGCTGAAAGCCTTCATGCGGACTAAATTTGGCACGCTTATCATCAATTAAGGCTTCAACTGGTTTTAAAATTTTAATAAATTTTTTGGGTGCATTTTGCTCGACGAGTTCGCCTTGCATCAATAAATAAATAAATGGGCCTGCGCTACCATCCATAATGGGAACTTCGGAAGCTGAGACTTCAATAATTAGATTATCGATCCCCAGTCCTGCGATTGCACTCATCACATGCTCAATCGTACCCACCTTGATGTCATCTTGAACCAGATTAGAGCACATAAAAGCTTCTTGAATCAGTAAAGCATTGGCCTGAATACCCACAGGTGGATTTAAATCAATCCGACGAAACACGATTCCTCCATCAATCACATGCGGCAGAAAATTGATCATCACTTTTTGACCGCTATGCAGACCAATTCCACTGGCTTTCACCACACGTTTGAGGGTACGTTGTTTCAACATGCTACTCTAACTTCAATTCAAAAACCGCTATACGTTAGCACATTTAGCTATTGATAAAAAACAAAAAAGGCAGTGTAAATACACTACCTTCTTTTAAATGTCTGATTTTATTACTTGCGCTGTTGATTTTTTAGATAGTCCTGAATGCTCATTGGAGATGAGCGTGGCGCTGCACCCGCAGTAGTTGCTGCTGGCGCTTCAGTATTTTGACGTTTATTGATTGCAGGAACATCGTCTTCATCTGTTGGATGCGAACTAGGGACTTGGACGTGTCCAGCACCTGAACGTTTTCTCGGTTGTTGTTCTGCATCAGATGCATTACGGGTTAAGCCTGTTGCAATCACCGTGACACGAAGCTCATCACGTGCATCAGGATCAAATACTGTACCGTAGAAAATTTCACCTTCGTCCAGATCTACAATTTGATTGACGACATCGGTAATAATTTCAGTTTCACGTAAGGTAATATCATCACCACCCGTGATATTGATTAATACGCCTTTGGCATTAATAATATTCACATTATCCAGTAGCGGGCTGCGAATCGCTTGCTCAGCCGCCTGACGGGCACGATCTTCACCACGACCTAAACCTGCACCCATCATGGCATAACCACGAGTACTCATCGCAGTTTTCAAATCCGCGAAATCGAGGTTGATATGACCACGATTAACAACTAGGTCGAAGATACTACGAACCGCATTTAATAACACATCATCTGCTTTTTTATAGGCATCTTTCATTGAAATATCGCCATATACACTCAGCAAACGCTGGTTTGGAATAATGATGAGTGAGTCAACATGAGACTCTAGTGCATCAATCCCTTTCTCAGCAGAACGCTGACGACGACGACCTTCAAAATTAAAAGGTGTAGTCACCACGCCCACGGTTAGAATTCCCATTTCTTTAGCCACTTCAGCAACCACTGGCGCAGCGCCTGTACCTGTGCCACCGCCCATTCCAGCAGTCACAAATACCATATCGGTGCCTTCAAGATGTTGGCGAATCACTTCACGACTTTCTTCAGCAGCGATTTGACCGACTTCAGGATTGGCACCCGCACCCAAACCACGGGTACTTTGTTCACCTAGCTGAATTTTAAAAGGTGCATTCATGCTATCCAGCGCTTGTTTATCTGTATTGGCACAGACAAATTTTACACCCTTAATATCGGATTGCACCATGTGCTGTACGGCATTACCACCTCCACCACCGACACCAAATACAGTGAAACGGGCTTGTCCGTTACTATCGCTTAGTTCATCTTCTATAAATTCAAATGATGCCATGACCTTTAAGGTTCCTAATTTCAATAAGTGGCAGTCACTTCAGCCCGTATACTGCCTTAATACTTCAAAAAACAATAGATTTTAGAATGCTGTGCAATACTTCCCTTGTCAAGTATGACAATTTTCTCTTACAACTTCCAAACAATATTCCCAATAAATATATACATCTTAAAAAATAGCTTTTAGCTTGCTATTTAAGGTATTCCAACCATTCACCACACGATCCACAAATGTGCGGTCACTCACCTCTTCAGCCTCTTCCACTGCATCTTGCAATTCGCTTTGGCTAAAAAGCAAAAGTCCAGCTGCAGTTGCATACATCGAACGGCGTAATGCGGCTTGATGTTGATCATCAGCATACACCTGTAAAGGAGGATTGCCCAAATGTGCAGAAACACCAAGCATACGGCGTGCCAGACTCACCATGCCTTCGATTTGACAAGCATCACCGGTCAGAACGACACCATGATATAAACCACTAAGCGCCCCCGTACGTTCAAGCTCTTCACGTATCTGGGTAAAAATCTCTTCATACCGTGCAATAATGATTTCAGCAAGCTCTATACGACTAATGGTCTGTGGTCCATCAATAGCCTGTACCTGAATCATATGATCAGGTTTGACCACACTCAAATCGACGCACCCATGTAAAATCTTGATACGTTCAGCTTCTTCAGTGGTCGTTTGTAACACCGCGGCGATATCACGCGTCACATTTTCTCCACCGCGCTGTAATGTTCGTGCTAAAGCCAAACGACCATCGAGATAGACCGCTATATTAGTCGTACCTGCTCCAATATCCAGCAAGCAGACACCATATTCTTTTTCATCTTTGAGTAAACTTGCTTCCGCAGTGGCCAGACTAGATACCACCATTTTTTCGACACCAATATTGGCACCTTTCATGGCACGATCCAGATTTTGCATGGTACTTATCGGCATCATCATGAGTTGGTAATGCCCTGTCATACTATGCGCGGACATATTAATCGGATTTTGTACCCATTCAGGTTCATCATCCAGCTCAAAACCCAACGGCACAGCACTGGCCAGATAATAATCTGGCGTCACATGACTGGCTTTAGCCAATTCTAATGCGCGCACCACTTCATTGGTACTGATCGTATGATCAGCTTTCGCAATTGGGGTGCGACCTGAGGCATAAAAACTCTGTAATTCTGAACTAGGAATCGATACCCATGCGGTATGTACGCGACATTCCGCCATATTTTCTGCTTCAGCAACGGCGTTTTTAATTGCGGCAATGACTTTGTCGAGGCTAACAATTTTTCCTTTATTCATGCCACGGTTAGGCGCGTTTGCCATCCCGATGACCTGAATGTTATCCGGTGCGTGAACTCTACCAATTAAAACTGAAACTTTATGTGTCCCAATATCAATCGCAACAATCGAGGGAACAGCTTCACTCATTACTCACTACCACTTGTTCGTTATTTAGTATGGGCAAAAATGCCTGTTATTTTAAAACCACATATTATGGCTTTGTGGTTATTCCACCTGCAACATTTGTGTCATCATTGGTTACAACAAACTGACCATTTACAATTTTCGGTGGTACAGCATTCTTCCATTGTAGTGATAATCCATTTCGGTATCTTAAATCAATAGCAGATATTTTTGACCACACAGGTTTTAAGTCAGTTTGTGCAAGATGACTCAAGCGCTGCAACTTACTCATCGTTTGATCCTGATCCACAATGACCCGTAAACCTGAATCAAACTGCATAAACCAAGTCATTCGTTCAGTTAAATATAACTCTTTTAACCTTAGATTGACGGGATGAAATAACTGGTTAATTTCGTTATAACGACGCATCATGGCTTTGGATTGACTGAGCGGGCCATGCAACATCGGCAAATTTGGGTGATTTTGCGGATCAGCTTCGCTAAATACATCTCCGCCATCACTCAACAACCGCCCAGTACCCCAACGCGCAATCGCATGACGTGGTAATACACGAACGCGAATACTATTGGGCCAAGCACGAGATACAACCACACGATCTACCCATGAGATCTCAAGCGCTTTATCACGGACTTGTTCGAGATCCGAAGTAAAGTAATTATCTTTAACAATAGGCTGAATGTGTTGAATGAGTTGTTGTTGTTCTGTTGTCGACCGAGTACCAACGACACTCAATTCAGCAATTTTGGCATCAGTAATAACTTTATATAAGCCAAAGATGCCTAAACCGAGCACTACAAATGCGACCAGCAATAATAGCCATCCACCGGCATTGACTAACTTTTGCTTAGGCGAAGGCGGTTTTTCGTGGATGGAAGTAATGGCCGCACGACGACGGCGCATGGATGCTGGAAGTTGAGCCATAAGTTAGTGAGCCGTACCTTGAAGCGTTTGTTCTAAAATCGCAACACATAACTCATCAAACCCAAGTCCAACCGCTTTGGCAGCTTTAGGAACCAATGAATGACTGGTCATGCCCGGAACTGTGTTAATTTCTAATAACCAAAAGTTACCCTGTTCATCCTGCATAGCATCGATACGCCCCCAACCACTCGCTCCTACCGCCTGAAAGGCACGTAAGGTCAATTGTTGTAATTGCTTTTCATCTGACTCACTAAGACCTGAAGGAATACCATATTGCACATCATTGCGTTGGTATTTGGCATCATAATCGTAAAATGCCACATCTCTAGGAGGCTCCAGTCGAATCACAGGCAACGCCTCACCATTTAATACCACAATGGTGTATTCACAACCCGTAATCCACTTTTCTGCCATCACAATCGCATCATGTTCAGTGGCTTTGGCAATCGCCTCAGCAAAGTCTTCTTTCTTCTCGACCTTACTCATCCCAATACTGGAACCTTCATGGACTGGTTTGATAATGACGGGTAATCCTAAGCTTTCTACAAGCTCATCAATATTTGAATCTTTGTTGACAATACGATACGGGGCTGTCGGTAAATCTGTCCCTTGCCAGATTTGCTTGGTCTTGATTTTATCCATACCAATGGCTGAACCCTGAACACCTGTACCTGTGTAGGGCACATCTAACCATTCCAGTGTTCCCTGAATTTGCCCATCTTCACCGCCACGACCATGGAGCACAATGAAAGCGCGGTCATAATTCACCAACTCAGTAACACTGCGATGTTTAGGGTCAAATGCTTCTGCTTGTACACCTGAACGCAACAAGGCTTCAAGTACCGCGTTGCCACTATCTAAAGAGACCTCACGTTCAGCCGATTTTCCACCGAACAACACGGCAACTTTGCCGAATTTTGAAGCATTTGACACGTTTATATCCTTAAACTTTTAAAGCACAATATTGAAAAGGGATGAACCGCATTATTTTAAATACAAATGATGCTGAGCCAGTTCGATTGAAATTGCTCCCACGTTACCTGCACCCTGTGTTAATAACAAGTCATTCGGTTGTAACACTTTTTGTATCACGTTTTGTAGGTTACCTTCTACAGGATCAACCAAAATTGGTTCTACCTCACCCCGTAAGCGGATACTACGCGCCAGTGAGCGACTATCCGCACCCACAATCGGTTTTTCACCCGCAGGATAAACTTCTAGTAATAACAGTTGATCCACTTGTGACAACACATCGACAAAATCATCAAAACAGTCACGGGTACGACTAAAACGATGCGGCTGGAACATCATCACCAAACGACGGTCTGGATGACTTTGACGTGCTGCTTTAATGGTCGCTTCAACCTCTTTAGGATGATGTCCATAATCATCCACCAGTTTGATATTACCTTCGCCCAGCTCAAACTCACCCTGAACCTGAAAACGACGCCCCACACCACTAAAGCCTTCTAGCGCACGGCTAATAGCAGCATCCGACACCCCTTCATCAGTCGCTACGCCAATCGCCGCAAGCGCATTTAAAACATTGTGTAAACCTGGCTGATTAATCGTTAAACGTAATGGTTCACGGTCTTTACGGAGTACGGTAAAATGTGAGCGCATACCATCCTGTTCAACATCAACCGCTCGAATATCATTATGCTCTTCAAAACCATAGGTCAAAACAGGACGACCAATGCGCGGCAAAATTTCACGAATATTGGCATCATCACCACATACAACAGCCAAACCATAAAACGGCAATTTATGCAAAAACTGCACAAAAGTATCTTTTAACGTGTCGAAACTACCACCATAAGTGTCCATATGATCAGCATCGATATTGGTGACAATCGCAGCCATTGGCTCAAGATATAAAAATGAAGCATCCGATTCATCCGCCTCAGCAACGATAAATCGGCTCGCACCTAAGGCTGCATTCACGCCTGTACGATTTAATAAACCGCCTATGACATAAGTCGGATCAAGATTTTCTTCAGCCAACATCGTTGTCAGTAAACTGGTAGTTGTGGTTTTGCCATGTGTACCTGCAACCGCAATACCATGACGATAACGCATCAACTCACCGAGCATTTCAGCACGACGTACTACTGGAGTTCGGCTTTCAATCGCGGCCTTTACTTCTGGATTTTCAGGATCAATTGCGGTCGACACCACTAAAACATTGGCATTTTGAATATTATCCGCCGTGTGTCCGATATAAACCTTAATCCCCTTTTCTTCTAACTGAGCCGTGGTATTTGAGGCTTTAATATCCGAACCCGAAACTTTATAGCCCTGATTTTTGAGTACTTCGGCGATACCACACATACCCGCACCACCAATGCCCACAAAATGAATGTGTTTGATGCGGCGCATTTCTGGGACTTTAATCAATTTTTTAGCCTGATCAGCTGGTGTTGATGGTGACATAGCGAACTCGAAATTATAAAGCTTGAATAAGATCAGCGACGGTTTGAGTCGCTTGAGGTTGAGCGTGTTGACGCGCCTTGACTGCCATTTCAGACAATAACTGACGATTCATCAATCCGCTCAAAAGAGTATGTAAATATTCAGGTGTCATGCTAGATTGCTGGCAAATCTTTGCCGCACCAATATTTGCCAGAAACTTGGCATTGGCAGTCTGATGATCATCTACAGCAATCGGCAGTGGTACAAAAACGGCAGCCACACCTGCGGTCGCGACCTCAGTCACGGTCAAAGCCCCTGCACGACAAATAATTAAATCTGCATCGCTATACGCTTTTGCCATATCTTCGATAAACGGCATGACTTTCGCGGTTAAATGTGCAGGTGCATCAGCATAACGTGCTGTAGTTTCATCCAGCTGTTTTTGACCACATTGATGAAAGACATTCAAAGGAAGATCTAATTTTTTTAATGCTTCTGGCAAGCGCTCATTTAAGGCCTGCGCACCCAATGAACCACCCACAATTAGAATATTTAAGGGTTGATTGTCTTGCGCTCGGGTGTCATAACGCCATTTTGGGCTAAGGATTTCTGCAATTTCCTTACGTACAGGATTGCCTGTAGTAACCACTTTTTCACTGGCAGGAAAGGTGTTTGGAAAAGCTTCACACACTTTGCTGGCAATACGCGATAGTTGTGAATTGGTAAAACCAGCCACGGCATTTTGCTCATGAATCAAGATAGGAATCCCCAAAATACGCGCTGCCAAACCACCCGGCCCTGCCACATAACCGCCAAAGCCTGCGACCGCATCGATTTTGAGTTGTTTCATATAGCGCATCGCGCTCAAGGTGGCTTTTAAAATTTTAAATGGAGCCAATAATTTGCGTACCGCACCATTACCGCGTACACCTTGGATATCAATTTGATAAAGCGGAATATTTTGATGTTTAAGCAAGCGATTTTCCATGCCTGCTGGTGTGGCGAGCCAAGAGACCTGACAACCTTGTTGTTGTAGTTCTTTGGCTACGGCCAATGCTGGAAATACATGACCGCCCGTACCGGCCGCCATCATCATGACATGTTTAGATTTGTGCTGTGGTGAATCGGTCACGGTGTAATTCTTCAACTCAAAAGAAAATAGGGAAATCACATCTATTATTTTAGCGATCCATTTTAATCCTAAAGCAAACAGAACGGAAAGCAAATTTCACGTGTTTGCAACATAAAGCGCAGCTTTTTTACCTTGTTTTCATTTTGACGATATGGCAAATGAGAATAGATACAAATTGATAAATCTTTTAGATCAAAATTGATGATATTCGAAAGCCCATTCCGAATATCATCTTGATTTTGAGATAATTAACGACCTGTTTCTAGCACATCAAATAAATGATCGGCAATCGACGTGCCATATTGCGCATCAATTTCGCGGATACAGGTTGGACTAGTCACATTAATTTCAGTGACATAATTACCAATCACATCCAGCCCAACAAATACCAAGCCCTTTTCACGTAGGAATGGTCCGACCTTGGCAGCAATCATTTTGTCATTTTCTGTCAGTGGACGTGCTTCGCCCAAACCGCCAGCAGCCAAGTTGCCACGTACTTCACCATTTTGCGGAATACGTGCCAGACAATATGCAATTGGCTCACCATTCACCATCAAAATGCGTTTATCGCCATCGACGATTTCTGGAATATAACGCTGTGCCATGATTGGACGTGTGCCCATTTCGGTCAACATTTCCAATGTTGAACCAATATTTACGCCATCTTGGTATAACCGAAAAATACCCATACCGCCCATACCATCCAGTGGTTTTACAATAACATCACCATGCTCTTTGATAAATTCACGAATCAGACTTTGTTGTGATGTCACTAAAGTAGGCACCTGTAACTCTGGAAACTGCGTAGCAAACAGCTTTTCGTTACAGTCACGTAGTGATTGGGGTTTATTAATAATCCACGCGCCTTCACGTTCTGCTTGTTCTAAAATATAGGTGGTGTAAACAAAGTTCATATCAAATGGCGGGTCTTTACGCATCAATACCACATCATAATCAGCCAATGATTCTTTACGCTTCTCGCCTAGCTCATAATAATGGCTGTAATCCTCAAAAACTTTAAGGGGTGAGATCAGACCAAAGGCTTTGCCTTGATCGATATATAAATCGTGCTGTAATGCATAGCCCAATTCATGTCCGCGACGGCTGGCTGCCCATAACATCGCCATCGTAGAATCTTTCTTGAGATTCACCGTTTCAATTGGATCCATCACGACAAGTACACGCATCACCAGTTCACTCTTTATTTTCAATTGGATTGATTATAAACGAGCTTTGAGTGTGACGTTTAGTATTTGAGTGAATAAGTAGAGCTTGCGCTAGTGCATTCTTGAAATAAGAATTTTATCCGACATGGGCATCATCAACTCAAACTGTTCGTTGAAGCAACTACAAAACTGTATACCCTAAAAGCAGACATTTCACTTTGGAGAAATCTAGAATTTCTAGCTGGAACTTAGATGCGGAATTCGTAGCCCATGGACTATGAATACAGTCGTTACCTTAGATTAAATCAAGAAGTCTATTGATTAAATGGATTAAAAAGTCATTCGAGTAGTTTAGATGGATTGAGTAGAAATCATACTGTAAAAAAACATGTTATCGAATGAAGTTCTTTTTCATAAAAATGAATGATATTTATAAAAAAAACAAATATGTATATTTAAAAACTTGATTATTTCTTTTTTTAGTGTATAGTCAGTTCAACTAGAAAAAAAGTTTTGTTTCGGTAGATCTTCCTTAAGTATCGCAGTTTTAGTCATAATCCTTCGTTGTTTAGATTTAAGTCTCATACTTTATTATTTCAAAGTTATAATCGGTCAGTAAAACGACTAAATTTTTTAAAAATCAGTAGGATATATTATGTCAAACTCAGCTGTTGTTAAAGGTACTGTTAAGTGGTTTAACGAAACTAAAGGTTTTGGTTTCATTCAACAAGAATCAGGTCCAGACGTTTTTGCCCATTTCAGCGAAATCGCGAGCTCAGGTTTCAAAACTTTAGTTGAAGGTCAGCAAGTTGAATTCAGTATAGCTCAAGGTCAAAAAGGACCAACGGCTGTAAATATTGTTGCGATCTAAAATATTCATAGTTTCACAATAAAGTAATAAAAAGTACTCATACGTATTTTTTATTACTTTAAAATTTTGTTTTCAAAATTCTAAAAAAAAGGATATAAATTGTTAAAAATAAATAATTTAATTGCAAAATCTAAAAATGGCACTGAAATTATTGTTTCATTAATTCCCCTCAATAAAATGCAAAATACTCGTCAAGGTTTTAAACAAATTGAAGTCGGTAAAAGAGTTTTACTGGAATCTGGTATAGAAGTTGATTTAAATTTGGATGGTCGTACATTTTACACCTCTCCAAATCAATTATTTAAATTAAACCATAAAGTTTGCTATGGATAAAATTAATAAATACCGATAAATTAGGTTTTTTATTTCGAATTCAGAAAGTTACAATCACTATTTACAAAAACGATTAATGAACTAAATTGAATAAAAAAGGAAGCTCTCGCTTCCTTCCACCAGCATTCAAAAAATTAAATACCATATTTGATACGATAATCTTCCATATTTGCCAAAGCCTCTTTTTCACCTTTAGCATCTAAGAAATCCATCAAATCTTTCATGGTAATCAACGCATGTACAGGAATTTCCAACTCTTTTTGTACTTCCTGAATCGCCGACAACTCACCTTGACCACGTTCCTGACGGTCTAAAGCGACCAAAACCCCTGCAATGGTTGCCCCTGCATTTTTTAAAATAGTCACCACCTCACGAATCGCAGTACCTGCCGTGATCACATCATCAATGATCCACACTTTTTGACCTGCTACCGCAGCCCCGACCAACACACCACCTTCACCATGATCTTTGGCTTCTTTACGGTTAAAACCCCAAGGTACGCTCTTCCCATGTACCTGAGACAATGCCACCGCAGTTGCCGCCACAAAAGGAATCCCTTTATAAGCGGGACCAAAAATCACATCAACATGTTCACATTGTACAAGTTTATCGGCATAGCCTTGAGCTAATAGCGATAATGCTTCACCATCGTTTAACAAACCTGCGTTAAAAAAATACGGACTGACACGTCCTGATTTTAGGGTAAACTCACCAAATTTAAGCACACCGCGTGATAACGCGAGTTCAATAAAGGCTTGCGGGTTAAAAGACGACGGCGTTGTCATAGGTGCTCCAGATTCATCAATTGAGGTCAAACTTGCGCATGATACCAAAGGATCGCTATCCAAGTGATGTAAAAATTCTACGTGTGGTTTCAATTAACGTAAATGGCTTACGTTCATCTGTGACTAAAGGGCTGCTTGAATGGCTAGAACAGTCTGAAGCAGACGTGGTGTGTATGCAAGAGAGTCGCATTACACATGTCCAGTGGACTGACAAATTTAAGCCTGAGGGTTGGTACACACATTTATTTCCTGCCGAACGTGCAGGCTATGCAGGCACCGCCATTTATAGTCGTATTCCATTTAAATCTGTGCAGGATGGATTAGGTTTTGAGCTCGCAGATTCACAAGGGCGTTTTATTGCTGCTGAATTTGATTTAGGACTCGATCAGTCAGCCTATATCTGCTCACTATATTTACCATCAGGCTCTTCTGGTGATGAAGCTCAAGCACGTAAAGACGTATTTTTAGAAAAATATGCTCAGATCTTGAAGCAATGGCGCGATGAAAATAAATCAATCATCGTCTGTGGTGATTACAACATCGTGCATAAACGGATTGATATTAAAAACTGGTCAGGCAACCAGAAGTCATCTGGCGTTTTACCACATGAACGTGCATGGCTCGATCATATCTATGATGATTTAGGCTATGTCGATACATTCCGTGAGGTTCGAAAAGAAGCAGAACTGTACTCTTGGTGGTCAAATCGCGGGCAAGCCCGCGCTAAAAACGTCGGATGGCGTATTGATTATCATGCCTGCTCGCCTGACTGGAAAGAGCGCACAGTCAATGCTTGGGTATATAAAGAACAATGGTTTAGCGACCATGCACCTGTGATTATTGACTATAAAATCGGCTAAAAACAAGTACACTTGTACACTCAATTAATGTTTATTGCCTACAATTGTTGCGGACATTGTATATTTTTCTTACAGCCGTTTAAGCGCATTATAGCTGCACGGCACAAGGACATGTCAGGATGACAAAAGGATAGGACGCCGTAGGAAGGAAAATATAACCTAGTTTGGTTATTCAAGGATGTGACAATGGACGTTGGACTGAGACCCGCATGATCAGGATGATTAAATGCGGGTTTTCTCTTTTTTATATTTAAAATTTTATAGTACTGCTAATCCTGTTTAACATTGTTCTATTTTTCATTATTGTATTGATTTGCTTATTTGTAACCCAAAATTATGTCAGTTTTATGACTCGCCTACGATCATCTCGATTGACTTAGAGATTGTTAGCTCTAAATATCTTTTTTCAATTGGTCGATAGACTAGAGCTTTATCTGTTTTTTAGTTAGGCTAATAGTATTATCTTTGATATAGCTCAAGTATATGTTCAAAATTTATGGAATCAAAAATTGCAACTCCATGAAAAAAGCCTTTGATGCACTGAATGAAAAAGGCTTAAGTTATGAATTTCATGATTATAAAAAACAAGGCATTGATGCCGAAACACTTAAGGTCTGGCTCGAAAAAATTGGTGCAGACACCATCTTAAATAAAAAAGGTACGACATGGCGCAAATTGTCTGCTGATGAACAACAGTTTGCGCTAAGCAGCGATGCAAATTTGATCAAGACGTTAATTGACCACCCAAGCTTGATTAAACGTCCTGTTTTACAGACCTCTACAGGTTATCTGGTCGGTTTTGATGAAACGGCTTATCAACAACTTGCCTTGTCTTAAAGACCAAAAAAATAGCCGAATTCAGATTCGGCTATTTTAAATAATGTCGCGAATATAGGATCAGTTAGCGCGAATCCAAGTCTGATTACGTCCAAGGGCAGAAATACCGATATAACCACGAAGATTTAGTTTTTTTCCACCGTCAGCTAAATCACCTTTAAGTTTATAGGTCTTGCCTGTTTTTGGATCCATGATATTGCCACCATCATAGCTCGTTCCACCTGTATTTTTCAGATTTTGCACGATGGTGACGCCTTTAAGTGATTTATTCTTGTATGGGCCTTCACATTTTGTACAAGAATTTTCTTCACCTGGAGTTAATACACTTTGAATTGTCGCAGACAACGTGCCATTTTTTTGCTCAGTGAATTTCACCATCGCTTTTGGCTGTTTCGTTTGATCATCAATCGTCTTCCAAACCGTACCATTTAATGGATCAGCAGCATTTGCCAAAACTGTCGCGCCAAGTAATCCAACTGCCAATGCAAATTTTTTCATTTTTCTTTAATATCCCTAACTCTTTGTTGACTTCTTTAGTATTCAAAATACATAACAATATTGCAATTTTTCTCTGTGACTAATTAGTGTAGCCTTGTAACTTGTTTAGTTAATTTCGCACGATTTTTAGAATTAGACCTCAACTATGAAAAAATGATGAAGATAAATACCATGTGGAAACAATATATTACCGAAGCTTTTTTAAAAACGGCCATTCGTACTCCAAGCCAGTTCAGTTTACCGCCAAGTACAACCAGAAAGATACTAGACCAACTTTGTCGAATTTTTCCAGTCAACAAAGAAGTACAAATTCGTCCGATTCGTTTGGCAGGAATCAAAGCAGAGGAAATCAAACCACAATCATCTTCTACTCAACTTATTTTTCATATTCATGGTGGCGCTTTCTTTTTAGGTAGTTTAAACACACATCGCGCTTTTATGACGGATATTGCAGCTCGTACTCAAATGCAGGTGATTCATGTCGATTATCCCCTTGCACCTGAAAGTGAATTTCCCGATGCTTTAGAGGCACTATATGACATTTATCAGTTGTTATTGGATCAAGGTATCCAAGCCAAAGATATGATTCTGTCTGGCGACTCATGTGGCGCCAATTTGGCTTTGGCACTTTGTTTACGCCTGAAAGAAAATCAGGATGAACAGCCTAGCGGTTTGATTTTAATGTCGCCATTTCTGGATTTGACCCTGAGTAGCGATTCACTGCGTTTTAATCGAAAGCATGATGCCCTTCTCTCGATTGAAGCATTAGAAGCAGGTATTGATTATTATCTCGGTAATCGT
The DNA here is from genome assembly GCF_025562455.1 of Acinetobacter sp. WU_MDCI_Axc73. Lineage (GTDB taxonomy): Bacteria > Pseudomonadota > Gammaproteobacteria > Pseudomonadales > Moraxellaceae > Acinetobacter. The sequence continues at coordinate 108,047 of NZ_JAHPRO010000004.1, read as the reverse complement.
ATTGCGACAGATAATCCCCAAGTTTCTCCATTATTTGATGATTTATCGGGATTACCACCGACATTAGTACAAGTAGGTTCTAAGGAAATTTTACTGGATGATGCCAAGCGTTTTCTCGAACAGGCAAAACAAGCGGGTGTAGAGGTAGAATTTAAGCTCTACACAGGCATGTGGCATAATTTTCAGATGTTTAGTGCTTGGTTTGATGAAGCCAAACAGGCTTTGGCAGATCTTGCTACATTTGCGCATCAAAGGGATAAAGACTAAAACTTACGAGTTTGATCTTTTGAATGATAGATTTCATTTATAATCTATTTTGATCTCATCCTAACCTATTTCATTAAACAAAAAATCTTATACATGGAATAGGTTACCCCTAGATCACGAGATAATACTCGTGTTTGATTTAAATAAAATGAATGAAATAACATTAACGCCAATAACATCACATTTTTTTCAGACCAAGTTCAATTCTCATAGTCCTGCAGAACTGTTATCTTAAGTAAATAAAGTTTTTCTATCTTTTTAAAATATCAAAACAATTAAAATTTTAATGAATAAGTTATGTGGTTTTTGCACTTTGACATGATGGCATGACTGAGGGTAATGCAAATGAAAAAACGGTTAACCAAAGCGATATTTGAAGATAATGTCGTCATGAATTGGTCACCAATACAAAAATGTACACTCATTCTAGTTTTAGCATGCGGTATTCACATCACATGGATTGTATGGAAAATTTTTATTTTTCTGAATCCTCAAGTCTGGTCACTTGTTAATTATCCTCTAGTACAGACGACCTTCTGGATCGATGTCATCGATTTGTTTTTATTGATGATACTAATTTATCCTACAATTTATTATCGCGATCAGCGGTGGGCTCAATCTGTTGTTCCTTGGCTCAGCATTATTTTGTTTACTTTGACACTATGCAGCGGTGGTTATTTGATTGGCACACTCAGTCCAGCCACTATGATAGGTTATGTCAGTATGGTAGGTGTGGGGCTAATCCTTTTTCAACGTCGCTTCATTTATGTATGCATGATCCCTGCGACTATCATGCTCTTAAGCTGCACGTATCTCAGTACCCAACATCTGATTCCCTATGCGCCCATTTTTAATCTAGGTCAATCGCAACTCATCGCCTTTACTCATCCTTTCTGGGTAAGCAGCATGATATTTTTTAGCGCACCTATCCTTGTAAGCTGCCTCTTATTATTTGAAATTTTACTCACCCAATGGCGTAATCGTGAAGAGTATATTGAACGTCTCAGCCAAATTGACCCTTTAACCAGTCTACTTAATCGCCGGAGTATCAATCTTTGTCTGCAAAACCTACATCAAAATTTACTGAGTTCAAAATCCTGTTACGCTGTTATTCTGCTCGATCTTGATCATTTTAAACAGATCAACGACCATTATGGACATCACATTGGTGATGAAGTGCTGATTAAAGTCGCCAATTGCCTTTCAAATAATATACGTCGTCAGGATTATATTGGGCGTTTCGGTGGCGAAGAGTTTATTCTTTTACTGCCACATACGCCTTTAAATCAAGCAAAAATCATTGCCGAACGATGTCGAGTCGCTATTCAGAAATTAAGTATTTCTGTTAATGATCAGACTCAACTTCATATCAGTGCCAGTTTTGGTGTTGCAATATCGCAATATCCATGTGACCCCAAAGAAATATTGCAACAAGCAGATCAAGCTTTGTACGCCGTCAAAGCGACAGGACGCAATCAGGTACAATGCTTTTTTGATTTACCCCAACAGATCAGTTAAAGATGAATTTCTCAAAAACTGTTCACGATGTTGTCGATACGACTCATGATGCTGTACAAACTGCTGTTCTGCCTGCGCCTGTTCAATCCATGTTTTTAGCGCAGAATTTTTCAACATATTTTGAATATATTGCTTGCTTTGTGCTGAAACTGGTAAACCATAACTGAGTATGCGCATGACCACAGGCGCGTAAAAAGCATCTGCAATGCTAAACTCGCCACATAAAAAGCCATTTATTTCTGGTCGCTCTGCCCATATTTCCTCTATACGCGCAACCTCAGCACGTAATGTAGGTAAATCGTTCCAAAGTTTAGTGCCAATGAAGCTTAGATCAGCTTCAATATTCATGCTGCAATATTGTCTTAACGTGGTAAAACTACTGTGCATCTCTGCACTGATGCTACGTGCCCGTGCGCGTTGGGTCTTATCAATTGGCCACAAATGTTTTTCAGCAAAACTCTCTGCCAGATATTCACAAATCGCCAAAGAATCCCATACCACGATTTCCTGATCGATCAAGGTTGGCACTTTAGCAGTCGGACTCATGACTGACATGGTTTTTTTAAACTGCCCATCTGCGGCAAAATCATCAAATGCCACCAAATGTTCATCCATAGGCAAATCAAAATGTTTCATGACCAGCCAAGGACGCATCGACCAAGATGAATAGTTTTTGTTGCCAATATAAAGTTCCATCAAGGTTTACTCCTTCAATTTTTTAAAGCCTGTAGGTGATCGAGTAATTCCGTTTTAGTAAAAGCACCCGTCAAACGTAAACGGCGTAATTCCTGTCGTTGCGGATTTAAAAACAGATAGGTTGGAGGCCCTAAAATCTGCCATTGATTCAGCAAAGCTTGATGGGAATGATCATATTGGCTTAAATCCAGCTTAATCAGATAATATGGTTGTAAAGCCGTTTGGACTTCTACATCTTTCAATATGCGATGTTCAATTGGTTGGCAAGCTACACACCAGTCTGCATATACATCCACAATCACGACACGATCATGCGGTGCATGATCCAATAATTGCTGAAACTCAGTTGCCGTATGTGCGACATGCCAAGTATTTGCACCTTGTTGGTGATCAAGCTGATAACGTTGAAAATGCTGGTACTGATCAAATAACATGGCAGGAACTGCAAATATTAATAACACAAGATACAGCCAACGTAACCGATCATGATGTTTGATCAGACGATAGCCTGCATAACCAATAAAACTCAGCCCTAGAAGCAAACTTAAAATTTGTACCACGATCGCTGGCAATAAAGGCCGTATAAAATACAAACTCAAGCCAAGCATGATAAAGGCAAAAATCACCTTGATCTGATGCATCCATTGCCCTGCTTTGGGTAGCACTTTTGCACCTAAAATCGTAGCCAAGAGTAAAGGAATACCCATCCCAAAGCCGAGACAGAATAACAACAACGCCCCTTGCCACTGATCTTGCGTTTGTGAAATAAATAGCAATGTGCCTGCTAGAGGCGCAGTCATACATGGCCCGACCAATAGTGCAGAAATCATCCCCATGACCGCTGCACCAAGCAGGGTTCCACCACGCTGAACGGATTGAATCCGATCCAGATGATTCATGACACGTTGCGGAAGTTTGATCTCAAATAAACCAAATAGATTCAAAGCGAACAGCACAAAGAGCAAACTAAAAGCAATTAAAGTCGCGGGCTGCTGTAACCAGCGCTGAAAATTCAGCCCTGCCGAGGATGCAATTAAACCCAATATTGCATATATCAATGCCATACTACAGACAAAAGTCAGTGCTACCATCCATGCGCGTAGACCTTTGCTATCCCTAACAATGAGCGACGTTAAAATAGGTAACATCGGCAATGAACACGGTGTAAAAGCCAACAGCATGCCCAAACCTAAAAATAGCAGAACACCATAGCCCAATGAATGTTGTTCAAGTTTCGAGCTCCAAAATTGATCCTGAGCGACTTGAGTATCATGATTTGGATAATCAAGATTGTTACTTGCTGTATTGAGTTGTGAAACTTGAGCAGGCTCAGGAACAGAATTAAGTGCTGAACTTGCGTTTTTTGATTGATTGATATCCTTTGCTTGATCAAAACTGGATGCTTTAGCGACATCCAAAAAGGTTTTTTTGCTCTGCCCTGTATTTTGGATATTGACCAGACCATCCAAATCCGTCCGAAATTCAATGCTCTGGGGAGGGTAACAAATTCGGTCTTTAGCACAGCCTTGCCACGTCACCTGGTAAGTTTGAGAGGGCTGAGTTTTGATCTGAAACTGAACCTGTTGATAATAAACCTGACTATTGCCAAAGTTATCATCATATTGCTGCTGTGCTTTCGGCAGCTTCAGCGGCAGAGAATGATCACCTTGTTTGACCGCAAATTTATGCTGATATAAATAATAATGCGGCTGAATCGACCAATTTAGAACAGCAGTCTTCTGATCAAGTGATTCAACCGAAAAAGAAAACGCATCTTCAGGACTAAGCAATGCCTCATTTTTGGCATAAAGCTGTGTCGCAACAAAACAAAGTGACAGGATTAAAAAGTAAAAAAAGCCACTGCGACTTTGAAAATGCGTCATTATTTCCTCAACAACTTAGACTCAATAACTTAAAATAGGTAAGAGAAACCAAAACCACCCTTGTAATTTTTATCATCTCCATTTAAACCAACACCGACACTGGCATCTAGCTGTGCACGATCGTTGATGGCATAAATCACCCCAGTCCCCAAACCATATTCATAGTCCTGACTTTCTGCTTTCCGATAGACAAATTCAGAATATCCTGACCATTTTCCACCAATCTTATAACCAATGGTTGGAATTGCAGTTACTGCCCAGTCGCTATTTTGTACTTCGTATTTCATGGTGATCGAGGTTTGTAGCAAATCGTTATATTGATAAGCCACAGCAGAACTTAAACTATAAATATCATCATGTTCTGTAAACTCATCATTACCTGTTGCAATCAGCGCTTGTGCCAAAATTGCCATTGAAAGGCGATCATCATCCAGATCGATGGCTTTTTTCAAACCGATACTGATATCACCCAAACCATTGTCATGGACTTTTTTACCCTGGCGCTTGGTCTGATACCATGCTGGTCCTTGCCAGCCTAACTGTAATTCTAAATCTTTGGTTAGACCTGTGCGTAATAACATATCTTCATTCAAAGTGACGGTTTTTTCTTTGACACCGTCCACCGTAGTTTCGTTATAGGTCGCAGTCGGCAAACCTTGTTCCCAAGCTAAGTGACCAACAGGGGTAATCCCTGTACCAAAACCTGAACCAGGACGATCAAACGAAAAATCAGCAGCAAATGTAGGTACAGTTGCCCCCGCAGTCAAAATAAAAGTTAGTGTTTTAAACATGTTCATGGGTACACTCAAAATTCAGTTCATTTTTAATTCATCTGATTTTCAAAAGATCAGATTTATTCTTTTGACATTTTTGCACCGCGACTGCGCAGTAGCTCAAGTGTCTGTTTCTCTTCTGGCAATGCTTCTGTCCAATTTATTTGATCAAACTCACAATCAAAGAATAAATCACTGACTGAAGATAAAATGGTAAGCCCTTCATCATCGCGAGTATTTGGATCAACTTTCTCATCGAGTAAGCGCTGCACAACAGGCACACAGGCAGAACTTGCAGCGTCCCAAAGTGGGCCATACAGTTCTTCTGAATCCCATAAGTGTAAATTGGCTTTGGCTTTGATCAGCGCATCCAAAATATCCACGTGGACTTTTAAGGCTTGCTGCTTTTCCTCCTCAGTTAAAGGCTGATTGGCTTCATACGCTTCACAGACCATTTCCCACCATTTGAATAGACCATCACTAAACACTGAAATCGGTGGGCCTTTTTCAGGGTCAATAAAATTTGGATCAAGACCTGATGCTAACAGGCGCTGTACCTGTTCAAGGTCTAACTCTTCAATGGCCTGAACGAAGGCTTGTTGTTGGGCTGTTAGCATGGAGGATCTCATCACTTGAAAGGGATTTGGCTACTATTATGCCGAAAATCGAACGCAAATTGATGTTATTTTGAGGTAAATTCATTTCATTTTTCAGATGAGTAGATCGCTACTCATAAAAAAAGCCCCGAAGGGCTTGTTTTAGTACTTATTCTTCGTCAGCAAATTCGACACGACTACCACGTGATGGTTCTTGTTTTTCGAAGGTATGTTCCAAACTACGTTTCAGTTTTTCAATCGCACCATGAATGGCCAAATCGATATTGCCCGCTTTATGGCTTACTGCAATAGGTTTTAAGCCTGCTGGGCGTACTTCGATCATGCACCGAATATCATCTTCACCATTCTTTTTTTCCCCGTTTTCATCACTCAAATGAACCGAGAAGTGAGTGATGCGTTCAGCATGACGCTGAAAGGCATTCGCAAGTTCTGCACGAACGTATTCAATTAAACGTTCACTATTATGGATGTTTTTATCTGTGCGGATTTCAATATTCATGATTCCATCCTCTTTGTATCAGTATTTCTATATAACAATCTATGCAAAACTTCTTTGGCATACTTTGAGCATGCTGTAATTCAGTGTTGTTGTACATCTCAGTTATGTAATTGGTTGTTATCTCCTTTTACGCTTTATATGTATTTTGAGTGAATGAAGATCTTCTCTATCTTCAATATCTGTCTATACTCAGAAATATGCAAGCTGATTTTTTAACTTTTCATGACATTTTGATCAAAAAGGATGCATCATTGTGAGTTCTTCATATTTACGTGGCCAAGATCTGATAGATCAGATCCAAAGTGCACCATATTCACGCAATTTGATTGGTTATCACGGTCAGCCACCACAGGTAAAGTGGCCTAATCAAGCACGTGTTGCTGTGCAGTTTGTATTAAATTATGAAGAAGGCGGCGAAAATCATATCGAACATGGTGACTTGGGTTCTGAGCAATTTTTATCGGATATTATTGGTGCAGCCAGTTTTCCAGCGAAGCACATGTCGATGGATTCAATGTATGAGTATGGCTCACGGGCAGGCTTTTGGCGTATTCATAATGAGTTTCAACGTCGTGGCTTACCCATGACGATTTTTGGAGTAGGAATGGCATTGGCTCGTAATCCCTACATTGTAGATGCCATTAAATCTGCCAATTATGATGTGGTTTCTCATGGTCAGCGCTGGATTCATTATCAGGATATGGATATTGAAACAGAACGTATGTACATGGATCAGGCGATTTCGGTACTTGAAGCGTTGTTTGGAGAAACCCCAATCGGTTGGTATACCGGGCGCGATAGCCCGAATACTCGTCAACTTTTAGCCGAGTTTCCACAAATTAAATACGACTGCGACTACTATGGCGATGATTTACCCTTTTGGACAACGCTAACCAATCTCAATGGTGAAACACGTCCTCATTTGATTATTCCGTACACCCTTGAATCCAATGATATGAAATTTTGTTCTCCAGGTGGTTTTAATAGTGGTGAGCAATTTTATCAATACTTAAAAGATGCCTTTGATGTGCTTTATGTCGAAGGTGAAAACGCACCAAAAATGCTCTCTATCGGTATGCATTGCCGTCTTTTAGGGCGTCCAGGTCGTTTTAAAGCTTTGCAACGCTTTTTAGATTACATACAATCACACGATAAAGTCTGGATTTGTCGTCGTAATGATGTTGCCAACCATTGGTATCAACATCACCCGTATGCAGGCTAGTTTTTTAAATTTTCACTTGTTGAAAGCTAAAATAAATGAATAGATATCTACATTATTTGATTTTGTAGATATCTATTTCTCTGGCATTGTAATTGCTCGATTTGTTTTATCTTTTGCTTTAAATACTGGATGAATATGGTGCATTTTTCCGAATTTAACCATGCCGCAGCCCATCAAGTAACGCCCTTATTGAGTGCATGTGTACATATTCCTTCTTGGATCGATACCTTAAGCCAGCAGCGACCGTATGCCTCTGTGCAAAGCCTCATGGATCTTGCCGCACAACAAAGTCAAAACTGGACATGGACTGAAATTGAAACTGCGCTGGCCACCCATCCACGTATTGGTGAGAAAAAAGCCAAAGTTGAATTGACTGAACAAGAAGCAAGTTTTTCAGATCGTGAACAGTCTAAGGTCAAACAAGATGAACATACTCAACGCGCACTTTTCGAAGGCAATGTCGCTTACGAAGAAAAATTTGGCTTTATTTTTTTGATTAAAGCGGCAGGACTAAGCAGTGAGCAAATTCTCAGTGCACTACACCAGCGTTTACAGCATGATCTGGAAACCGAGAAAAAAATTGTTCATGAACAACTGGCTGCCATCGCATTATTACGCTTGAGCCAAGGAATACAAGCATGATTAGTACTCATATTTTAGATACACATTTAGGCAAACCCGCTCCTCAGGTCGAAGTCCGTCTGTATGATGCAAAGACCCGTAACTTATTAGGCAATGGATATACCAATGATGATGGTCGCCTAAAAGATTTCGGCTTGGAAGAATTACCCAGTGGCGCCTATTTACTCGAATACGATATTGCACCTTATTTTGCCAAACACGATTTAAAAACCTTTTTCCCACAGGTCAGTATTCAATTTTTTATTGAAAATGCAGATGAACACTATCATGTGCCTTTATTGATTAGCCCATTTGCGTATTCAACCTATCGTGGTAGTTAGCGCTATTTTGTGAGTTGGGAGAATCTTTTTAAAATTCTTTCAACTCCACGTTGATCAGATCGATCGTTATCAACATACAATGAAAATAAATTCAATTTAATCTTTCACGCATCGCTACTATTAGACTTCTTTCATAAGGCCTTTTATTTTTCCCTATAGGAGAAAAATAAAGAGGGTTTAAACCATTATGAAAAAAAATATCTCCCCGCAATTTATAACAAATAATTAAGTAATTTTTAACCTTTGATCAAATTTGACTTTATTTTTAGCAAAGAGCCTGTATGCTTTACTCGCTTTTTATCTGGGGAGATATTTGCGATGAAATTTCAATTTGGGGTGCTTACAGCCACACTTTTATCGATCACCAGCATGGTTCAAGCGAAACCAGTCTGGCAGGATTTCAGTATCACAGGTTTATATGGTGAAAATTACGAAGTTGTGGACAAAGAAGAAACAACCGTAACTTTAGAATACGCCGCTAAAGTTAAATATGCGGATGTATTCTTTTTCATGGATCGTATGCGTGGCGGTGACGATCATAAAGTTACATATTTCGAGCTTTCACCACGTTTTAGCTTGAGTGAAATCTCAGGACAATCATTGTCTTATGGCCCTATTAAGGATGTGTTGATTTCAACTACTTGGGAAAGCAATAACGACGACTTTAGCAGTTTCGATAACTTCCTTTACGGTTTTGCAATCGATTTAAATGTTCCATATTTTCAGTATTTCAATCTAAATTTTTATCGTGCAAATAATGAAAATACGGATGATGACTACCAAATGACCGCCACTTACGCGTTACCATTTAAAGTTTCATCTGAAGAATTTTTAGTCGATGGCTTTCTGGACTGGTCGACCGCAGAAGGTGATCACGCCAGTGAACTTAACTGGACGACGCAGTATAAATGGAATCTAGGCAAGCATATTTCACCAGATACCCGCTTATATCTTGGTGTTGAGCATTCAGTCTGGAATAACAAATTTGGTATGAAAGGTCGTGATGAACACAATGTCAGCGCCTTGATTAAATATCATTTTTAAAACTGGCTGATCGATATTCAGCGATTAAAAAGCAAGTCTTCAGACTTGCTTTTTTTCATATCTGACGTAGGCATTATCTCTGGTTTTCGACGTATAATTTTTATGATTTTATAGTAGGTGATCAATATGGATTTTCAGTTGCGCCCCGCCACCCAAGATGATTTAGAACAGATTCTTGCGATTTATAATCACGAAATTATGACAGGTGTTGCCAATTGGAACGATCAAGCAAAATCGCTTGAAACCTATACGCACTGGTTTGAGCAGTTGCAGCATGACCAGTATCCAATGTGGATTGCTTATGATCCTGTCCAACAACGTGTCGCAGGTTATGCCTATTATGCAGCATTTCGTACGATTAGCGGTTATAGACACACTATTGAACACTCGGTCTTTATTTCACCTGATTACAAGCGCCGTGGACTTGGAAAAACGTTAATGCACAAGTTAATTGAACTTGCGACAGCACAGGGTTTTCACATCATGATCGGAGCCATTGATAGTGAAAATACGGCATCTCTGGTTCTGCATCAACAGTTAGGTTTTATCCAAACGGGCTATCTGCCGCAAGTTGGACAAAAATTTGGGCAATGGCGTGATCTGGTATGGATGCAACGTCAGTTAGATGAAGCCTGAGTCATATAATACACATCTGACATAATTTGCTTACTTTGCAAGCTGATAACCGCATGATTATATTGTTTTGCCAGCTCATAAAAATTTTTAAGCTGGCCAAACAGCATCAGTAGTTCACGCTGTTCTTTATCGACATCTTTGCCCCAGTGAAAAGGAAAAAGCTTGTGTTGATTTAACCACGCTGGATCATAACGATGTTTAAAATCATCAATCGAAATCTGTTCTAATGCTTTGGCAATTTCATCGACTTCAATCACAGGGTTGTATCGCAGATGCGCTACACTCAAAGAAGGATGAGAAAAAGGATATTCGGCTTCTATCGTAAATTGAAGCGCTGGTTGTTGCTCTAGATCTTTGGTTAAAAGTGCATGTAGTGCCTGCCATGTTTCGCCCAGATTCAATTTTGAACGTATCGAGGGCGCATGATAAATCTCTTCCAAGCTCTCAGCCTCAATCATTAAAATTTCGAGATCATTTGGCTCTATTGCAAGCAAGATCGCATTCATTATTATTTACTCATATCATCATTATTTGTCTTTAGCTTAACGTGGCTGAAATACGAAGTGCTTAACAATTTGTCATACGATAATTACCAAATGTAAAAAAGACAGCCGAGGCTGTCTTTAAAATTTATTTAAAAATGAATCTTGAATAGACTTTGTTGATAAGTCTCATCACAACACATTAATCCAATGGATTACCTACGATATTATTAATAATACCGCGCATGATATGTGGGCCTTGTTCCTGACGCAGTTCTTCGTACCAAGATAATGTTACTTGTTCGTCTTTCATATGCGTTACATCACAACGCTTACGTGCGCGCAAAACTAGCTCATTGGCACGTTCATTACGTTTGTCCTGATAACGACGTAATGCATCTGTTACCCCCAATGTATTGATCTGAAGCGAGCGCGCCAAATAAATCGCATCCTCCATCGCCTGACAGCCACCCTGACCAATATCAGGGGTGGTGCTATGCGCGGCATCACCAACAATGACCACACGCCCTTTATGGTACTGGGTAAAAGGTTCAATATCACAAATTTCAACGCGATTGGTTTTTTGCGGATCCAGACGTTCAATCAACTGTTGAACAGGTGCACACCACCCTGTGAAATAGCCCTTTAACGTCTCTTGATATTGGGCTTTATTATTTTCAAGTCCTGCATCTAATGGCACATCTAAAAAGAAATAAAATCGATTGTTTGCGACAGGCATTAACGATGCACGTTTTCCTTCCCCAACAAATGTGGTCCATTGATCAGCAGGAGCCAATTCTTCAGAAATTTCAACCAAGCCATTCCAGTTAACATAGCCTGCATAACGGCGTTCTACCTGATCACCCAACACGTAAGCACGGGTGATTGAATGAGTTCCATCAGCACCTACTAACAAATCTGCGCTGGTATTTGAACCATCAGCAAACTGGATGACAACCTGCTCGCCCTGATCCTCAAGTGCAACCATACGTTTGCCTAAATGAATATCTTCGCGACCAAACTCATCCATCAGCATATTTTGTAATTCGGCACGGGAAACTGGATAAGGCCGCTGTCCAACCTCATCGATCAAGGGCTGCAAGCTAAACTGAGTCATGACTTCGCCAGTCAGACCATCGACATAAGCCAGTTGATCCATGACACCACCGAGCTTGGCGACTTGCTCACCCAGCCCTAAATAGTTCAGACACTTTACACCATTTGACCACAATGAAATTGCAGCACCGACAGGAAGAATTTGCTCGGCTTGTTCATAAATCGTGACCTGATGCCCAAATTTTTTCAATGCGATCCCAGTAGTCAAACCGCCCATACCTGCACCGATAATAACAATATTCATTGTGTAATCCCCCTTATGTATCCTGCAACATTATCCGTGTTATAGCGAAAACCATGCCATGTGTAGGGAAATATAGCCTATTATTGGAATTGGCATATACCCTGCATAGCAAAGTGCAATGATGATGCACTTTTTCTCATTCTGAGTTAAAAATGCACCCGTATTCAATTAAACTTTTATCATCTCATTGCAAATAATGGTATATCACTTATGGCTACGCTTCTCGCTCCAGCATTTGAACTTCCAACTCAACTGCATTCCCTAACCAATCTGGCGGATAGCCGTATTGGCGCACAAATTGTTGAATGTTCAGATGAATTTTTTGCAGAAGCAAAACGCATGTTGCAATTTGAAGCCCCTATTTTTGTCGAAGATAAATTCGATGATCATGGCAAATGGATGGATGGATGGGAAACCCGTCGTAAGCGTCATTCTGGTTATGACTGGTGTATCGTAAAACTGGGCGTTGCAGGTAAAATCAAGGCAGTCGATGTCGATACCACTTTTTTTACAGGAAACTACCCTGCTTCTGCTTCATTAGAGGGCTGCTATGCACCAAATGATGACACTCAAAATGCACTATGGCAGCCCATTTTAGCCAACAGTATTTTGGGACCAAGTCAGCATCATATTTTTGATGTTGAAAACCAAACCGTCTTTACGCATATCCGTATTAATATTTTTCCAGATGGTGGTGTAGCACGTTTACGCATCTATGGTGAGGTACAAATTCAAAATACGAATAGCACAGAAACGCTTGATTTGTTAGCTTTGCAAAATGGCGGAAGAGTGATTGCCTATAGCGATGCACATTTTGGTCACCCTCGTAACCTGATCAATCCTGGACGTGGCATCAATATGGGTGATGGATGGGAAACCAAACGTCGTCGTGCGCCAGGGTTTGACTGGTGTATTTTAGCACTGGGACAAGCAGGAAAAATTGAGAAAATTGAAATTGATACTGCACACTTTAAGGGCAACTATCCTGCGCAAGTATCAATTCAAGCGGTTTATATTGAAGATGCAACTGATCCACAATTGATTCCACAAAGTATGTTCTGGCCATTCTTGCTCAACGCTCAGGATATGCAAATGGATCATATTCATGACTATATTCATGACATTTTGGCGCATGAAAAAATCTCTCATATCCGTGTCAATATGATTCCAGATGGTGGGATCAGCCGTATTCGTCTTTGGGGAAAACGGGCTTAAACCGAGAATAATATGTCAAAAACTGTGATTAAAATTTTGTCTCTGACCAATGAAAACTTCGCCCCTTTCGGGGAAGTGATTGGCTGTACTGGACATGAGTTTTTCCATATCAATGATGCTCACACAGAACGTTATCATGGTCTGGTAGAAACTGAAATTCAAGGCGAAGCCAAAGCAGGGATTAGTATTTTTCGCAATATTAAAACCACCACGCTGCCGCTGACCATTCAGATGTTAGAGCGTCATCCACACGGTTCTCAGGCTTTTATTCCTATGCAGGGGCAAGCATTTCTGATTGTGGTTGCGCCCAGCTTAAATGCGCAGCAACCCAATATTGATCAGATTCATGCTTTTATCAGCGATGGCTCTCAAGGTGTCAATTATCGTGCAGGAACTTGGCATCATCCGTTATTGACCCTTGAATCTCCGAGCGATTTTGCAGTGATTGATCGGATTGGCTCAGGACCCAATTGTGATGTCTACACATTTCCTTACCCTGTGATGATTGAAGCTTAATCTTCTAGCATGAAATCCCACGACCCATTGCTTTGTACAGGTTTACAGAGCAGTGGTTTTCTTTATAAGTAAAAAATTTTAGAATAAATATTTAAAAGACTCTTCATCGAAAATGAAAATAAAATATTCTCTTTTTGCATGCTTAACTTGTGGCATTTTGATTTCACCGCTTAGTTTTGCCGAACCCAGTTTTGAACAGGAATTACAACAAGGCTGCGCCAAAGTCAAAAGTGATGCGCTTATGGGTAAGAAATACTATGACCAAAAACAATACGCCAAGGCCATTGAGTATTTTGAACATCAGGCTGCATGGACACAATTCTGCCAGTTAAATGCTGAAGACGACAAAATCACATTTTCTGACCGTGATATTGAACTAGCCAATAATAATGTTGGCCTGAGTTATGCCAAACTTGGTAAACCGTTATGGGCGAGAGCATGGTTTCTAAGAACACCAGATTCCAAAGTCAGTCAATACAATTTAAAACAGCTCAAATTACCAAAAGTTAGCAATAAGATTGAAGGTGAATATGTCACATCGGCTGGCTTTGGACAATGGAGTACCATCACCGTTTCAAAAACCGCCAAGACTTATCACATTGCATTTGATGGTTATTATTTTGGTTTACGTGGTTTGATTTACGGCCCTAATATGGGTTCTTTTGAAACACGCATGCCTCTTTCAGCGAAGCAGGCTCAATATCTTTACGAGGATTGTAAGATTGATCTCAAATTCGATCAGGATCAATATGGTCGAAAAATGATTGTTAAACAGAATGATACGACTTCTGGCTGTGGTTTTGGACACAACGTTTATGCAGGTGGCACTTATTATCAAGTTGAAAAATAAAACCCATTGAAATGGTAAACTCGGTTTTTAATCGCCTTAGGATGAGCTTTGCTCCTTAAAAAAGAGAAAAGAGCCAGCAAAATGCAATACTAGATAATAATATTCGTCTGAAAATGGGCGACAGTGAAGCATATTTATTGCATACTTTTTTCAAGTAGCCGACACAATCAAAATATGAGGCTGCGGTATTTATAACAATGACTCAAAATGAGAATAACGAGATGGATATACGCTTTATTCCAGTGCTGGATTTGGATGATCGTCAGCAAAGTTTGCAAGCGGATGGATTGAAGAATTCATCTCAGCCTTTAGCAACTGATTGTTTATTCTATGCCATTCAAGATATTTCTGATGCTCATCTGAGTAAAATTCTTAAAGAGACCATTTTTAAAAATACCTCTTTGAACGGCGGTTATGTATTGCTTGATGCCGAACAGCGCCCCATACTTTTACCGCGCTGTTGCTCAGATTTAAACGACCTGCATGCTTGGGAGCATTTGGCACGAGGCAATCTTAAACAATTTTGGATTGGGCATCCTCAAGTCTTATGTGAATATCAGGAAGATATTATCAAATTTAAACCAGATGCCAGTCAGGATCATCATGGTTTTGAAGTGCCTGTTGCGTCATTAAAACAAGCCGTTCAGGCTTTAAAAGATGAACTACAACAGATTCATCATCGATTTCAACGACTAGCACATCAGGAAAAGTTGAAAGTTGAAAAAGTCTTGAAGCTGATGCCTCAACTGCATTAACCATCTTTAGATACCCTATATGCATTCACATATAGGGAATTTAGTAAATAGAAGTGCGGTTTAATCTTAAATAGGAATATCAGCCAAATTTCCTTTCTGTTCTAACCAGTGTTTTCGGTCACCAGAACGTTTTTTGGCCAGAAGTTTATCCAGTAAACTAGCAGTCAAATGGATATCGTCCAGATCAAGTTGCACCAAACGGCGTGTATTCGGATCCATTGTGGTTTCACGCAATTGACCTGCGTTCATTTCACCCAATCCTTTAAATCGGGTAATTTGCGGATTTTTGGTTTTAACTTTAGACAGAATTGCTTCTAACTCAGCTTCATCTAGTGCGTAAAATACATCTTTTCCTGCATCAATACGAAATAGTGGCGGCATTGCCACAAATAAGTGCCCTTCTTCCACCAATACAGGAAAATGCTTGACGAATAAAGCACATAGCAAAGTCGCAATATGTAAACCATCCGAATCCGCATCGGCTAAAATACAGATTTTTCCATAACGAAGTTCTGACAAATCATCACTGCCCGGATCGACCCCAATCGCAATCGCAATATCATGTACCTCTTGTGAAGCTAAAACCTCATCAGAAGAGACTTCCCAAGTATTCAGAATTTTCCCACGAATTGGCATGATGGCCTGAAAATTTTTATCACGCGCCTGTTTAGCACTCCCGCCCGCAGAATCACCTTCGACAATAAATAATTCAGATTCTTCACGAGTTTGTCCAACACAATCTGCTAGTTTTCCAGGCAAGGCTGGCCCCGATACAATCTTTTTACGCTCAACTTTTTTGGCGGCTTTTAAACGTCGTCCCGCTTTAGAAATCGCCATTTCTGCCAGTTGCATGGCAACTTCAGAGTTTTGATTAAGCCATAAAGCAAAAGCATCTTTGGCAATATTAAGTACAATCCCTGAGGCTTCACGGCTGGAAAGTCGCTCTTTGGTTTGACCAGAAAATTGTGGTTCCTGAAGCTTAAGGGAAAGAATAAAATTGACACCATCCCAAACATCTTCGGCAGACAGCTTTAAATTACGTGGCAATAAATTGCGAAGTTCACAAAACTCACGTAAAGCTTCAGTCACACCTGAACGCAGACCATTGACATGCGTTCCACCTTGCGCAGTTGGAATCAGATTGACATAACTTTCCTGAATTTGCTCGCCGCCTTCCACATTCCAACAGATCGCAAACTCACAACTGGAGCGTTCAGCTTGACCATTGCTGACAAAAGCGGGCATCGGGACAATCTCACGATTTTCCAATTCATCCATCAAATAGTCGACCAAACCATTTTCAAATTGCCATTCTATTTTTTCATCATTGATTTGATCGACATAGCTAATTTTAAGACCAGCCGCTAAAACGGCTTTTGCTTTTAAATTATGCTTGAGCGCTTTTAAAGCAAATTTTGGACTGTCAAAATATTTAGCTTCTGGCCAAAAATGTACCGTGGTTCCAGTTGCACGTTTTGCGACTTTTCCTTCTAGCACCTCAAGTGGCGCGACGGGTTCACCCTGCTCAAAAGCCATTTTATAAAGATTACCC
Organism: Acinetobacter sp. WU_MDCI_Axc73; assembly: GCF_025562455.1. GTDB lineage: Bacteria > Pseudomonadota > Gammaproteobacteria > Pseudomonadales > Moraxellaceae > Acinetobacter. The sequence continues at coordinate 91,200 of NZ_JAHPRO010000004.1, read as the reverse complement.
TGCCGCTGAACTTGAACTTCAACGCGACTGGATAACGCATTTACGACCGAAATCCCAACGCCATGCAAACCACCTGAAAATTGATAATTATCAGTGCTGAATTTACCGCCTGCATGTAGCTTGGTCAGGATAATCTCAATACCGCTCTGACCATATTCAGGATGAATATCCACTGGCATCCCACGACCATTGTCTTCAACCGACAATGAGCCGTCTTTATACACCGTGACACAGATTTTATTAGCATGTCCAGCGAGTGCCTCATCGACGGCATTATCAATCACTTCCTGAGCAAGATGGTTTGGACGTGTCGTATCGGTGTACATACCTGGACGACGACGTACAGGATCTAAACCTGATAAAACTTCAAGTGATTGAGCCGTATATTGTGACACCTTGTACGATTTCCTTATTTAAGCGAATAGGTTAAAAATTCAAGAATCAACGGTATTTTTTGTTCAAAATCGTCCATTGCATGGTTACCACGCGCATCAGATAAAATCAAGCTGCTATGCGATGGCTGACTATAATAACGCTGTGCATCACGATAATCCAAAGTTTCGTCGCCCTGCTGAAGCAAAACGAGTATTTTCTCAGCAGTATTTGCATTGGGGATGACCATCTGTTCAAGTTGATTCAGATGTTGTTCTGTCAATGTCCAGCGCTCTCCCACCCAATAAGGGATCTGATCTATACCAAATAAATCCCGAAACAAATGCCATGGTCGCACAGCAGGATTAATCAATACAGCAGGCACAGCATATTTTGCGACAAGCTGAGTCGCATAAAATCCACCAAAACTACTGCCCACGAATGCCACTTGATCCAGCTCCTCTATCAACTGTTGAATCATGTCTATGGCGATCAATGGTGGTAAATTTAAATCGGGTAAATGTACCCGAATTTCAGGACACTGAATTTGACAATAGTGTTTGAGCTGTTGCCCTTTTAACGAGAAAGGACTACTTTGGAAACCATGTAAATAGACCAGATTCATGCGCAGCAGCACCATTAATAATGTGATATTCATCACAACTATGTTTTAATTTGTACCTATGCCTAAATTGTTAGACAAAAAAATAAAAATAACTGGCCATTCATCAGTATTTTTAAAGTGTTGTGAATGCAACACCTAATAAGATGAATATAATCGTTTTATCGCCTGAAGCAAATGAAAAATAAAGTAACAGGTGCGTGCATGAATCAAGGATTTGGATATGCCAAGTTTAACGCCTTTACACGAGACCTATTGTAAATGGGATCGTACACCACCAAGTCAGGCCGACGTGCTTGAGGGTTTGGCTCAACTAGTGAGTACCAGTTTATTGGGGGTTCACGATGTTGTTCAGATTATCCATCGTGAAGTGTTACAAACGACTTTTGGGATGAGTGACCAGCAATCCCGTCGGTTTTTAAAAATTCCGCGAATTGAACGTTTGCAGCAATGGTCATATAACACCTTACAAAAATATGGTCGTTATTTTCTTGCTCCGAGTTTACGTCGTATTATTGAGCAATTTCCGACTCTACACGACAAACCTTTAACCCCCACCCTGCACTTTTTGGTCGGCGCATTAAATGGTGTGTTAGGCGATTATCTGCTTAAACATCAAAATCCAATGGCATTACCTATGGTGTTATATGACCATTATGGTGCATTGCAACAAGGTGATATCGCAGGTCGTGTGGTGATCTTTGTACATGGTCTATGCATGAATCATACAGACTGGACCAATCGTAATTTTGGTGGAATTGGGGAGCGTTTACTGGCGCAGCGTGATCACAATATTATGCTGTACCTCAACTACAATACTGGACGTCGAATTTCAGCCAATGGCCGCAGTCTGGCCAATACACTTGAAGATTTGATCATGCGTAATCCTCGCATTACTAGCATCGATTTGATCGGGCATAGTATGGGCGGATTGGTATCACGTAGTTCGTTGTTCTATGGCAAACAAAATATGCATCAATGGACACATATGGTGGGCAATCTGGTCTGTATCGGTTCGCCACATCATGGAGCGGTATTGGAGCGCTTTGGATTCGCACTACAAGATCGTCTAGGCAGTTTTCCTTTCGTGAAATTAATTGGGCATTTGGTCAATATCAGAAGCAACGGCATTTTGGACTTACGCCATGGCAGTGTGCGTGATGATGATTGGGAACATTTGGAAGCCCGAATTGGACTGATGGATGATAACCGTAAACCTGCTCCACTACCGTCACATCTCAATACGTTCTTTGTTGCAGGCACGGTTGAACATGAAAATCAGAAAAAAAGTCTCAAAGCCTTGTCGATTATTGGCGATTATCTGGTCAGTGTGAAAAGTGCATTAGGAGAGCATCCAAATCCACGTTTTCAACTCAAACTACCAGACTCACATAAAGCCGTTTTTCATGGGTTAAATCATTTTGAAATTCAGTATCACTCCAGTGTTTCTGAACAAATTACTCGCTGGTTCTATCCTGAACATGATGACTATGCATGTTTGGGTGTACAAACCCATATGATTAATATGCAAAATTATGACCTTAGTGATCTTATCGGCATTGTGGAGACTTGATTTATTTTGTATACAATCATGTGGTCATGTCCTGAAATAAATAAAGCCAGCAATTGCTGGCTTTATTTTTGGTTATTACATTATTTCTTGTAAGCTTTTTTCGCAACAGGATATGTTCTGAAAAGTTGCCATAGACAAATCAGCAATAACACACTAAAGAAAGCCAACGACCAGACAGGTAACGATTGCCCCAAGAAAGTCCAGTCAATTGCGGCACATTCACCAGAACCCGTAAGCACTTCGCTCAGTACTTTTTTGAAAGGCAGTGCATCAATTAAATAATTTAGTCCAGGACCACAACTTGGCACTTGATCAGGTGGCAAAGTCTGTAACCAGACATGACGCGCCGCAACACCGAAAGACCAACCGATCGACAAGGTTGCCAGTAAAGCATAAATACGCTTCGTAAGATTTGAAACAGGATGATGCAAAAAAGCAATTAAGGCGAAGATTCCCATCGCCATCAGTCCCACTCGTTGAAACACACATAATGGGCAAGGATCCAGACCTTTTACATGTTCCAGATAAAGTGCAAATGACATACCGACAATACTGGCCAGTACCAATAATCCATTGATAAAGCGATAATTACGCCATTGCATGGATATACCTCTTGTTTTTATCGAAATTGGGCAAGATAGCCGTCAAAATTCATCACGCTTTCTTGTTCCAGTTGATGTTGTTGTCGCAAGGATTGTTGGGCTAACTGTTCAAAATAAGCAGTTTTTTCAACACTTAATTCATATTGATCGTACATCTTGGCATAGTCATGTGCCAATACACTGCCAAAATTCCACGTACCACCCTGTGCCAACGTATCCGCGATGACTTGAGCAGAAAGTGTCTGCTCAATCTTTTGGGCACGTTGCTCCATGATCTGAAGGGCATCACTGTATAAGGTGGTTTGATAAAGTTCATCAAGCAAATTTGCACATTTTTGTATCTGCTCAAGATGTTGCAGTACCCATTGTTGTACAGACTGCTCCCCTGTTTGACCAATAATTTTAGCATTCGGTGAACGCCCATCATTTACTACGGTATTTTGATTTTTTTCAATTAGATCCTGTTCATCGTCATGAATCGTAGGACTTTCTAATAATAAACAATACAATGCCAGCGCTTCCAGAAAGCCCGCTGTGGTTTCATCAATCCCTATTGGACTATAAGGATTGACATCGACTGCACGTAATTCCACATAGCCAACCCCACGGTTTTGCAAGGCCTGTGACGGTGTTTCACCGTTTTCTGGCACTTGCTTTGGTCGTACCAGACTGTAGTATTCATTTTCAATTTGCAGTACATGGTCATTAATCTGAATCGGTTCACCCTGTTCATCATTTAAACCAAGCTGGGTAAAAGGTGGATACGGCGTTTTCACTGCCTTTTGCAAACCTTCAAGATAAGCTTGAATATCGTTATAATGAATACCCAATTGTTTCTGTGCCGAGTTCTGATAACCTAAACGCCCCATGCGCAATGCGGTGGCATTAGGTAAATACATCGTGCCTTTGACTAAAGGCTGTAGATGATGTTCGCGCCCTGTTAGAAAACAACGACATACCGATGGACTGGCACCGACCAAAAAAATCACCAAAGGCGTTAAACGAATAAAATTACGAATCAAACCAAAATAGCGATGGCTACGATAATCCTGCGCACTCAGTTGTTGTAATGCAGGATCGGTTTCATGTTGCTGTAGCGCGGCAAACAACGTTTCAGGAAATGATAAATTATAATGAACTCCTGAAATGGTTTGCATCCGACGACCATAACGTACCCCTAAACCATGGCGATATAGCGTCTTAAAACGCCCAATATTGGATGTGCCATAATAGGCTAGCGGAATGTTTTCTTCCTGATCATCCAGCATACATGGCATCGATAGCGGCCATAGTTTTTCACCAGGATTTAAATGGCGATGCACTACTGCATGAATATCTTTTAAATCTTCCAGAACTGCGGGGATGCTATCTTTCGGTGGGGTGATAAACTCCATCAAAGCTTCAGAATAATCTGTCGTAATCCGCGGATGAGTTAGCGCAGAACCTAATGCTTTAGGATGCGGATTTTGCGATAAAAAGCCATTGCTCTGCATACGCAGACTTTCGCGTTCAATTCCTCGCAACATCCCTTGTAAGAGTGAAGAATCTACCCACGTCGGCACGACAGTTGGAGAAGCTGATTTGGGTTGACTCATGTACACCTGCTCGCTGATTTAAAGAACGATGAAAAAATCATGACTTTAGTATAACGTGAAATCTGCCAGACCGCGCAGGAGTTGATAGGATTTGCACAATCTGATGGTTTCACTTTGACAATTTTTTATCACAAACTTGGTCTATAAGACATGCTTGATTTGTGATTTTATTGAAGAATAAATCAAAAGAGTAAAAATAAATGAGCCCACAAGAAGTCCTGAATTTTTGGTTTGCTCCTGCACAAGAACCATTATGGTTTAAAAAAAGTGATGATTTTGACGCAAAAATCCGTAGCCAATTTGCCGAAGTTCATCATCAAGCCACACAGGCAGAGCTATGGTCATGGCGTCAGGATGCTGAAGGTCGTCTTGCGGAAATTATTGTATTAGATCAATTTTCCAGAAATCTCTATCGAGATCAAGCACAGGCCTTTGCTCATGATGCAATGGCGTTAGCACTGGCGCAGGAGGCGATTAGTCTGCAACTGGATGCAGAACTGAGTCCGCCACAGCGATCTTTTCTCTACATGCCCTTTATGCATAGTGAATCCAAACTGATTCATGAGTTTGCGCTTAAACTATTCCAACGATTAGGCAATCCAGTCAATCTTGATTTTGAGAAAAAACATAAAGCGATTATTGATCGTTTTGGACGCTATCCACATCGTAATGATGCGCTAGCACGTAAATCAACAGATGAAGAACGCGAATTTTTAACCCAACCAAACAGCAGTTTTTAAGCAATCTTTGTTTTACTCCGTGTATGTCTTATAAAAGGAGTTTATGATGAAATATCTCTCACTCAGTGCAGCGCTAGCAAGTGTCTTGATACTTGCTGGTTGTTCGACAACACCACAGAAACCCAGAACTTTTGATCAATTGGGGCAATTTGCCACTTATCAGTTAAATCATCAGATTTACCGTATCAGCTTTAAAGCTGATCCCAATATGAGTTATGGTACGGCTGAAGAAATTACGCTGGTTAAAGCCGCACAAACCACAATTCAGAACGGCTTCCGCTATTTTAAAGTGATGGATGATCCAAGTAATCAAACCCAGAAGCCACCTCGTCAAGCGGTGGTATATTCATCACCTAATTATTATCCATACGGTTATTATCGACGTTATCCTGGTTTTTGGCCAGATCCCTTCTATGATTCACCACGTGTGGTCAATATCGATCCTGTCGAAGTATCGTATAGTATAGAATGTTATAAAGATCAAAAAACTGCGTCCAAAGATGCCTTTGATGCAACCTTGATCTTACAGTCATTAGGGAAAAAATACGGCTTAAGTCCTTCCGGTGTAGTGTTATTGCCTCAACCAGTCAACGCTCAACCTGCGGGCAGCAGCAACAACAAAAATTAAGACAGGATGCTTGCATGCAGATTGAAGAAACATCTCATTCTCCAAGTTTAAGTCGCAGTAAACGCTATGCCACGATTGCGCTACTCAGCGCAGTGGTGGCATGGATTATCCTCATGGTTCTGGCAAAATTCTGGCCTGAATATGCATGGATCATTCATATTTTAATGCTTTCTGCCGAAGCTGGTGTGGTTGGGGGTCTGGCAGATTGGTACGCCATTACCGTGTTATTTCGTAATCCTTTTGGCAAGATCCCCATTCCCAAATTTTTACTGGATCATACTGAAATTATTCCGCGTAATAAGACCCGCATTGCCGAATCTATGGGGCGTTTTGTACAGGAAAATTTCCTGTCACCACAGGTGGTCGAGCGTAGTTTAAACAATACAGATTTGAGTCTGGCGATTGGACAATGGCTGGCCAATCCTAAAAATAGCAATCAAATTGTACAATTGATTCAGCAAACCGTTCCCAAACTGTTTGAGTTTGTCAGTCAGGAACAAATTGCACGTTTTATCCAGACCAACAGTGTGCAATGGGTCAAAAACACTCAAATCAATTCTCTTGCCAGTGAAATGTTACGTGCAGTACTGGAAAATGATTTTCATCAGGATGTATTACAACGTGGACTGGATCTGGCGCATGAATGGATTGTGACCCATCCTGATCAGGCACGAGAATTAACCCGTACCTTGTTTAAGGAACTTGGTGTGTGGAAACTGGCCAAAGGTGCAAGCTGGATCGGGATTGATGTGCAACAACGTACCATTGATTCACTGATTGAGAAAGTTGAGTCGATGCTCGCCGACCCAGAACATCCGTGGCGACAAGGCATTGAACAAGGCGCACAAAGCATGATGTTACAACTGGCAGATTCAAACAGTGAAGCCAGTCGTCGTTTAAATGAAGGTAAAAATGCCCTGCTGGATAGCCCGCAAGTGCTAAACTTTATCAGTGGTGCAGTGGTGATCTTTTGTAATGCGATTAAACAGGATTTACTGAAAGAAGATTCAGGTATTGCGCAAAATTTACGTATTGCGATTGAACAAATCGGTCAAAGTTTGATACAAAATCGTGCGGTGCGTGAAGTGCTAAACGAAAAAATGACGGGACTTGCGATCACCTTTAGCGACCAGTATAGCGACAAGATTATTCGTTATATCAGTGAGCGGATTCACGAGTGGGATTCACGCGAAATGATTGCCAAAATTGAAAATGAAGTCGGTGGCGACTTGCACATGATTCGTGTGAATGGCGTTGTGGTGGGTGCATTTATTGGTCTGGTATTAGGTATCATCCGCGCATTAGTCGATTATATGCTATAAGATTCTTTTCCAAGATGAGAACCAATTGAGCCATGCAACTGTTATCCAAATTGCCTGATCAGGGCGTGACTATTTTCAGTACCATGTCGGCATTGGCTCAACGTCTCAATGCGCTCAATCTCTCACAGGGTTTTCCTGATTTTGCTGCGCCGCCTGATTTGATTGAAGCTTTATGTGAAGCCACTCGAAATGGGAATAACCAATATGCCGCAGGGGATGGCTATTTACCGTTACGCCAACAAGTCGCGTTACAATTTCAACAGCGAGATCAGGTTACACTTGATCCATTCACTGAAGTCACGATTACCCCGGGCGCAACTATTGGTTTATTTGCAGCCATTCAAGCCACTATTCATACGGGCGATGAAGTCATTATTTTCGACCCAAGTTACGACAGTTATGATCCTGCGGTACGGGTTGCAGGCGGTATTCCTGTGCATATTGCACTAGACGCTCCTGATTTTAAGGTCGATTGGGACAAGGTTGCAGCACAAATCAGCACACGAACCCGTATGATTATTGTCAATACCCCACATAATCCAACAGGAACGATTTGGTCATATCAGGACTGGCAACAGTTAATTGCACTGGTGGAAAAACATGATTTGCTGGTCTTGTCAGATGAGGTTTACGAACACCTGATTTTTGATGGTGCTCGGCATTGGAGTGCATTACATTTTCCTGAATTACGTGAACGTAGCTTCGTGGTGGGTTCTTTTGGTAAAACCTTTCATGTCACAGGCTGGAAAACAGGCTATTGTGCTGCCAGTCCGACATTAATGCAGTTATTTCGGCAGATTTATCAATATGCCAACTTTTGTGGCAATACCCCTGCACAAATCGCTTTAACCCAATACATGCAACAGCATCCCGAACACATTGCTGGACTGGCCGATTTTTATCAATACAAACGAGATACATTTAATCTAGGACTGCAACAATCACGGTTTCGCTTTACTCCTTGTCAGGGCACCTATTTCCAGACAGTCGACTACTCTAAGATTCGCCCTGACCTGAATGATGTCGAGATGTGTTACTTTTTAGCAGAAGAAAAAGGGATTGTAGCCATTCCATTGTCTGTGTTTTATCAACATCCGCCTCAGGATTTGCGTTTAATCCGTTTCTGTTTTGCCAAAACAGAACACACCCTACAACGCGCCGTACAGTTACTGAATGCTTGTTAATTCAGGTCAAGTCTTCGCGTAAAATAACAATCTTTTTTAAAGCAACATGTTATTTTGTTAGTCAAGGATATCCATCACAATAACACTGATAAATTCATGGAGAATGAATGCCTCCTCACCGCCCACTGATTCAGCAACAAAAACTTTGGAAAACCTTTCTGGTGTTTTTACTGCCGTTGATTGCCACCAATATCCTGCAAAATTTATCAGGTACCATTAATACCGTATTTGTCGGACAAATGATGGGGGTCAATGCGATTGCTGCGGTTGCTGTATTTTTTCCCATTCTATTTTGCTTGATGGCATTTGTCATTGGATTATCAGCAGGCTCCACCGTTTTGGTTGGGCAGGCATGGGGCGCGCAAAATTTTGAAAAAGTGCGCAGTGTAGTGGGTTCAACCCTATTTATGACCTTGATTGGCGGCAGTATTATCGCCGCCTTGGGCGTATTTTTTGCGCCTCATATTTTATTGGCTTTAGGCACAGATCCCAGTGTTTTACACCTTTCTTTGCCCTATGCCCGCTGTATGCTCGCAGGTAGCCCTTTATTATTTGTATATATCATTTACACCTCTATTTTACGTGGCGTAGGCGATAGTATTACACCGTTGGTGGCATTGTCTTTAACCAGTTTAATTGGTCTAGTGATTACGCCTGTACTGATTGCTGGCTATTTTGGTTTTCCAAAACTCGGAATTATTGCCCCTGCCATTGCGACCATTTCAGGCAATGCTTTAGTGATTATTTTTTTAATCATTTATCTGAATAAAAAAAACCACCCACTCAAACCTGATTTGGCTTTACTCAAACATATCCATTATGACGCGGAACTCACTCGACTCATTTTGCGTCTGGGGATTCCAACGGGTATCCAAATGGTGACGACCTCTGTCGCTGGACTGGTTGTGGTGGGGCTAGTTAATCGTTATGGCGCACATGCAACGGCGGCCTATGGTGCAGTGAATCAGGTCTTGAACTATATTCAATTTCCTGCCTTATCGATTGCGATTGCTGCATCTATTTTTGGTGCGCAAGCAATCGGAATGGGAAAATCAGATTTATTGGCTCGCGTCACTCGTACAGCTTTGTGGATGAATATCATTATTACTGGAACATTGGTGATATTGGCGTATTTATTTTCAAAATATCTAATGGCATTATTTATTACCGATGACAGTGTGGTTCAACTGGGACAACAGCTACTATTTATTGTGCTATGGTCCATTTTGTTTTTTGGTGCCAGTGCTATTTTTGCATCGATCATGCGCTCAAGCGGTACAGTGACCATGCCCATGTTGATTAATATTGCCGCCATTTTATGTATTGAAGTGCCTTGCGCCTATTGGTTTAGTAGTCTTTGGGGACTAAAAGGAATTTGGTATGCCTATGCGCTGGCTTTTGTCAGTCTGTGCATTTTACAAGCGAGCTATTATCAGTTTATCTGGAAGAAAAAAGCGATTAAAGCGCTCATTTAATCATATAAAAAAGCCCACATATTTTAAGTGGGCTTTGAGCGACTTTGTATTACATTTTATTGGTCAATTTGGTACCAAATTCGCTAACACGTTGATATCCTGTCGGTAGAAAACGCTGCATCAGATCCAGTACTTTTGCATCATTACCAATTAATAAACGGCGTTTATCTTTACGTACTGCCTCTAAGATTTGACGTGCCGCTTCTTCTGGCGGACAGCGCAAAAATTTATTAAATGCTTTAATCGATTTTTCAGGATGCATACCCAAAGTTTTTAGACTGTCATTCATTTTTGCAGCATTGGCAATATTGGTGCGAATCCCACCTGGATGTACACACAGGGCGCTGACTCCACAATTTTGCATATCGAGTTCTTGACGCAATGACTCGGTAAAACCACGAACTGCAAATTTTGTTGCATTATAAGCCGACTGAGTCGGTTGTGAAATCAAACCAAATAGACTCGAAATATTGACGATATGTCCATCTTTAGTTTGCTTAATAAATGGTAAAAATTCTTTGGTGCCATATACGACACCCCAAAAATTAATATTCACAATCCATTCAAGTTCTTCGTAACTTGCACCCTCAACAGTCGACCCCAATGCCACACCAGCATTGTTAAAGATCATATTGACTGAGCCATGATTTTGAACGGTTTGTTCAGCCCATGCTTTTACAGCATTACGATCCGATACATCCAGCTTTTGTGTGGTGACACGAATATTATAAGGTTTAAGCAGTTCTACTGTCGATGCAAGTCCTTGTTCATTGATATCGCTCAGTGACAAATGGCAACCTTCTTTTGCCAATAAAACAGCAAGTTGCTGGCCTATACCTGAACCTGCTCCCGTAACCGCAGCGACTTTATTTTTAAAATTTTTCATTGCCTGACCTTTTCCCTTCAATAGGTGTACACAAGCCCATGCTGATGTACCTGATTCAACCACTATATTTTTGACAATACATATTGTCAATACAATCTATCCGATCTAGAGTAAATACTCAAACAAATGACTGACGCGGTTATTTTGTTTAAAACTTGCTAAACTCTACATAACCAACGAGGACACTTGTGATCAATGACCACACCCGAAACTGATTCAAATACGATACCCAAGCCGACAAAGGTCAATAAAGAACGCCAGTTTAAAGGACTATCTTTAACCGAACGTAAGCATGCACGTCGTGAAAAACTGATTGAAGCAGGCATTGAAACTTATGGTACACAGGGTTTTTTTTCGGTCACAGTCAAAGATGTCTGTAATGAAGCCAAACTAACGGAACGTTATTTTTATGAATCCTTCAAAAAAAGTGAGGATTTATTTCAAACCATTTTCTTAAAATTAATTGAAACCTTACAACAAAATGTCATGCAAGGTGTCATGCAAGCGGCTTCAGATCCAGCCAAAATGATTGATGCGGGTCTCAGCGCATTATTATCTACCTTGAAAGATGATCCTCGTTTAGCCCGTATCATTTATATTGATGCCATGCTGGTTCAAGAATTACACAATCAGGCCACAATTCATGAAACCATGCAACGTTTTGACCGTATGATTCAAGCTTTCGTGATGTTGATGATGCCGAATTTACAACATTCAGAACAAGAAGTCTCTTTAATTGCAACAGGGCTAAATGGTTATGTCACTCAAATTGCTATTCGTTGGGTGATGGGCGGATTTAAACAGTCTCAGGAAGATATACTCTTTGCCTGCCGCACAGTGTTTTTATCGTTGTTACAGACATTTTCTGAGCAAGAAAAATAAATTGTGAGGATCAAAAACATGCTGAAAAAAAACTGTTTTGTCATGAATTGATCATCATATATGCAATTTTTTGTCACAAATCATGCTAAAAAAACAGTATCTGATCAATTCTGCAATGATACTGTCATAATTAATCTTTGTAATAAGCCTGTCATAAATAAAACGGTACGCCGTTCAATAAACTAAATAGGGTAATTGCGTTGTGAAAGATGACTATATTTTAATCGTCGATGACGAACTTCCCATCCGTGAAATGATTCATACCTCACTGGATATGGCGGGCTTTCAATGTTTACAGGCTGAAGATGCCAAACAAGCACATCAAATGATTGTTGATCAGCGTCCTGCTTTAATTTTACTGGATTGGATGTTACCTGGCGGTGTCAGCGGGGTGGATCTATGTCGTCGCTTAAAACGCGATGAGACATTATCTGAAATTCCTGTCATTATGCTCACCGCTCGTGGCGAAGAAGATCATAAGGTTCAAGGTCTGGATGCTGGTGCAGACGACTATATGACTAAACCCTTTTCAACACGTGAGTTGGTGTCCAGAATTAAAGCTGTATTACGTCGTGCCAATGCTTTAAATGGTGAAAAAGCCATTGATGCTAATGGACTTATTTTAGATCCTGTTAGCCAACGAGTCAGCTTTGAAACCAATATTTTGGACATGGGCCCAACTGAATACCGTTTATTGGCATTTTTTATGACGCATCCAGAACGTGCCTACACACGTGCCCAATTACTCGACCAAGTCTGGGGCGGTAACGTGTATATTGAAGATCGAACGATTGATGTACACATTCGTCGTTTACGCAAAGTTTTAGAACCCTTTGGTGCAGATCGATTTGTACAAACTGTACGTGGTACAGGCTATCGTTTTTCAACACGTGCGGATTTAGCAGCAGGTTAAAAGCATCATTTATGTACGAACCTTATCCCGTTCCAGATCTTGCCCGTGAACATAAACGTTTCCGTTACAGTAGTTTATGGACATTTGCAAAGCAAGATTTAAGATTACTAGCTTTCTTGCTAATCATTGCAGGTTTTGTGGGATTTGGTCTCGACTCTTTAGGTATCTGTGTTTTTATCGCATTTTTAATATTTTTTGGTTTACAACTTCGCTCGTTGTACATTGTCAATGAATGGATCTCCAACCGACCTTATGACACACCACCCAATCTAAATGGTATTTGGGGCGCTTTACTGTTTAACGTCTATCGCGCTCAAAGACAGGAACGTGTTGTTCAAGCAGAAATGGTCGGACTCATTGATCGGGCACAATCCTCCTTGATCGCTTTGCATGAGGCAGTCGTACTGGTCGATGATTTACATCAAATTGAATGGTGTAATCCTGCCTCAGAAAAACTCTTAGGAATTAAAGTACTAGATCGTGGCACCAATATACTCAGCATTTTAAGACAACCAAGTTTTATTGAATATTTTAACCATATTGATCAGGCACCCGATGGCATCAAACTAAAATCATCAGTATTAGATGACCATTATGTCCAAATTAAATTGACGCCTTTTGGTGGCGATAGTGTACTTCTAGTCGCTTATGATGTCACTCGTATGCATAATCTGGAACAAATGCGTAAAGATTTTGTCGACAATATCTCACATGAGCTCCGCACACCATTGACGGTCTTAAGTGGTTACATTGAAACCTTTACCGATCAGGAAGACTTAAATCCGCGTTGGAAACGTGCCTTTGATCAGATGCAATCCCAGACCAAACGCATGAATGCGTTAGTCAATGATTTACTGCTGCTTTCAAATCTGGAAAATAATAAAAAAATTGCCAAAAATCAGATTATTGAGATGCCAAGTCTGATGAATCAATTGTTTGACGATGCACAGGCGTATAATGCCGATTATGGACATACGCTCAATCTGGATATCGACAGTCACTGTGATCTGATTGGTTCAGATATGGAAATTGCCAGTGCCTTTAGTAATCTGATTACCAATGCGATTAAATATACGCCCAAAGGCGGCATCATTACCATTGGTTGGCATGATGATGGCGAACATGGTTATTTTACCGTTCAGGACAATGGTATCGGTATCGATCCCAAACATTTACCACGTTTAACTGAGCGGTTTTATCGGGTGGACAGCGCGCGAAGCCGTGCCACAGGCGGAACAGGTCTCGGACTTGCGATTGTTAAACATGTCTTGATGCAACACGGTGCTTATCTGGATGTGATATCCAAAGAAAATGATGGCTCTTTATTTAAGGCAGTTTTTCCTAAAGAACGTTTGTATCAGATGGTGTAAATATCTTGAGTAAGCATTTACATCACATATGAATACTATACTTTGTATGATTCATAGAGATCGTTTCAATTTATGATCTCTAAATCTATTTTGTAATCGGTATAGTGAATCCGTTCATTTAATGAGTTCTGTTGCTCCTGAACTTCTTCTGAGAAAAGAGTCTCTTGAAATCATTTAACTCATATGAGTTTTTACTATATTTATCTGTTCATAGAAAACAATTAGATAAAAAATTTATATTAATCATATACTTAAATTGCCTTTATTTCTATCAGAGCCATTAAGTCGATCAATCCGAAAGTGAATGATGAAGTCATAGAATTAAAACAGTTCGATGAAAACTTATTTGAATCAACACAACCATTCACAGAATCAAAACGTATAGAAATGAACGAATGGAATAACTTTGATAATTTTAAGCTAGAGATTAGTCAAGCGGAACCACTTTCACTACACATCGCAGCGTTAGTGACGGAATAAAACTTTAATGAGTATTAGATAGCCGTTAGATTTTCCTAAATTTGTTCAAAATAGAAAACACTATATATAGTATTTATAGACACATAAAGACACAATGCGACAAGCTGTGACGCTATTTTTTGTTTTTATAACTTATACCAATGGTATAAATGATACGTTTCTAAGCTACCATTTGCGCCATAAACGATGATTTATAGCAATATGCTATCTACACATGTTAGATAATAGTGAGTCACTACGTGCCACTATGTGCGAAATAGAGGGGGTTTTTACATTTATTTCAAAATAATTACTTGCGTATTGAGGAAAGCTCAACTAAGATTAAACACATGCGAAAGTTATATTTTGCAGACACGAAAAAGCTGTGACATAAAATGCCACAGCTAATTCGTAAATCCTAGTAAACTAGGAAAATGTAAGGTGGATCCAAGTAGTCTTTTATGGAAAGTAGAACGGCAATTCTAGCTAACCGACTTCTTAAATCTGGTATTTTATATTACAGATGTTACAACTAATGCACAACTAAAAAAGTGTAACAGTGGTTCATTGGTGTATAAATTCATCTGATTTGAGGAGTGATTACTTCCACTGTTTGTATTAATAGACAAACAGAGAGGAGGAAAACTCTCATGTCAACTACATCAACTGCTTATTCTTATAAGCTTCCTGAATTAAACTCATATGCTGCGAAAATCTTAGCTAAATTGTTAAGTGGAGCACATATTACCAATGCTGAAATGATGGATTACATTGATTGTCCTCATGCCGCAGCCGTAATGAGTAAGATACGGGTTAAGTTTAACTGGCAACCTTATTTGAAACAGAAGTCACGTACTACTACTTCAGGTGTAGGTACAGCCACCTATGAATATGTTTATTGGTTTGAACCAACAGACATTATGATCTTGAAGGCTAATGATCCACGTCTTCAGAAATTCATAGACTACAATTTAAAGTAAAAATTAGATTCAAAGGAAAGGTGTCCATATAGATGCCTTTTTTATTAGAAAAATAATTTTTAATTCAACTAGAAAAATAGATGATCAAGAGTTGCTTACTTGTTTATATAAGCATTTATAGAATGGGCTAGGTCCAAGATGCGGCTAATATTATTACGCAAATATAAAAAATGCCCGAACACTTATCGGACATTTTTTTATTTAGATTTACTGTTTGGTAGATTGTCCCAGTTTTTCACCCATCACCACGACGGAATTGGCTTTAAACTGCTTTTCCCATGCCATTTTATCTTTTTCAAATAATACAACGGCGGTTGAACCTAAATAAAAACGTCCCAATTCAGCGCCTTTTTCAAGTTTCATTTGATGTTGTTGCAATTCTAAGCGACCAGTCGGTTTGACTTTACCCGTTGCCACAGTCTCAATCCCCGCCACGATCATAGCACCCACCAAAACCACAGCCATCCGACCGAGTTCAGTATCAAATAAACAGACCATGCGTTCATTACGGGCAAATAATCCTGGTATATTTTCAGCCGTGACTTGATTGACAGAAAATAATTCACCCGGCACATATAACGTTTCAGTCAATGTTCCCGAAAATGGCATATGCACACGATGATAATCTCGTGGCGATAAATATACTGTGGCAAATTGACCATTTTTAAATGGCTCTGCCAATTGCGGATCGCCGATCAACTTGTCAACAGAGAAACTTTGACCTTTCGCCTGAAAAATATCGCCATCATTAATTGTTCCAAGCTGAGAAATTGCGCCATCTGCTGGTGATACGATACTCGTCGCGGAATCATCAACGACACGTACTCCGTCTTTTAAGGCACGCGTAAAAAACTCGTTAAAAGATTTGTACTTTAGGGCATTAGCCTGCTGAGCAATCGAAAGATCGATGCCATATTTCGCTTTAAATGCCTGAATCACTGCGGTTCTAACGACCACATTTTCACTAGCAGCGACTTTACCCACTACTCGGCTGAGCTGATGCTGAGGAACAAGCGATTGAGCTTTAATAAATAAGTCTTTTTTTAATCGTGATGTAAAACTCAAAGCGGATTCTCTCCAGTAATAATTGGACTATCGAGGCGATTGCCCCATTCACTCCACGCCCCATCATAAGCACGAATTGGCCACTGTAGTAAACGACCAATAATATAAGCCAGCCCCGAACGATGATGCGATTGACAATAAACCACCACAGGTTGATCAAACTGAAAACCTATTTGTTCCAATCGGGCTTGGGTACGTTCAAGCGGGTGCAATTTTAGATGATTTTGACGATCAAGTGCAGTGCTCCATTCAAAATGAAGTGCTGTAGGAATGTGACCACCGCGACGTGCGGCTAGACGTAAGCCCGTGTATTCATCTGTGGTTCGACAGTCCCATAATTGGATATTATTTGAATCCACTTGCTGTTTTAACTCATCATATTCAATTTTATATTGAGCCACTTTGGATAAATCAACCTGCACCAGATTTTCAATAGGCGATATCGGTTCGATCTCTGAAGTCGTTGGAAAACCAGCACCCAACCATGCATGAATCCCGCCGTTTAATAAACTGGTTCGCGTGAAACCGAGACAATGTAAATTCCAGATCAAACGCCCTGCCCATGCACCCCCTTCATCATCATAGACCACGACATGATGGTCAGGCGAGATATTTAGATACTCGATCAATTGCTGAAGCTGCTCGGTCGATGGCAAAACACCTGTGGCGTCTTCATGCTGTGCCACCAATTGCTTAGGCTTGAGATGAATCGCATGGGGAATATGTAGTTGTTCATAGACTGAGCTACGACTCAAATCTACAATGCGTAGATGTTCATTTCCCAGATAAGGAACTAAATCTTCTGCCTCAATCAATAGGCCAAAGTTAAATTCAGGTGCCGTCATTGCACATCATCGCGTTGCATTAATAGGTAGCTTGATCTTAACATAAGCATTTTCACGGTTTTGATGATTTTTCACCAATGGTTAGCAGAAAATCAGCCAAATAAAATCATTCAATTTCTTCTGGAATTTCAAAAACCTGACGTAAATAAGCCAAGAAAGTATCGTTATCAGTCATGGTTTTACCTGGGCTATCCGAGATTTTTGCCACAGATTGACCATTACATTCTACCAGTTTCAATACAATATTCAGTGGCGTTTGTCCCATATCATTGGTGAGATTCGTGCCGATCCCAAAGCTAACTTTAAAACGATCCTTAAAGTATTGATGCAATTGCCATGCTTTTTCCAGATTCAACCCATCACTAAAAGTCAGCATCTTGGTTTTGGTGTCAATTTTGAGATGACGATAATGCGCATAGGCCTTATCCCCCCATTCATAAGGATCTCCACTATCATGACGTAAGCCATCAAACAGCTTGGCAAAATACAAATCGAAATCACGCAAAAATGCATCCATTCCGACCACATCTGTGAGTGCAATCCCCAAATCCCCACGATATTCCTGTACCCACATTTCCAGTGCTGCTTTTTGGAAATCACGCAACCGCACATCTAAAGCCTGAAAAGCCTGTAAGAACTCATGTGCCATGGTACCAATTGGAGTAATTCCCAACTCTTTGGCAAGCAAGACATTACTGGTTCCACGGAAAATATCAGGTGTGGCTTGATGCAACTCTTCAACCACATGCTTTTGCCATTCAAAACTATAACGACGACGAGTGCCAAAGTCTGAGACCAGAAATGGTGGGTCATTTGGATGTTGCTGCGACGAATATTGTTTTAAAAGCTCAAGTTTGGCTTGCAAACGGCGCTCACCCTCCGCCAAAACGGCATCACTACGGATACGGCGAAAATACAATTCGTTAACGATTGCCAGAACAAAAATTTCAAACATCATGGCCTGAACCATGGGACCTTCGACCCAAATATCCAAACGACCTTCTTCGTCGATGCCGGTTTTGATAAAGCGGCGTTTTAACTGAAACAGTTCTAGATAATCAACGAAATCACTTTTGATGAAACGAAAACTGCGCAAATATTGCAGTTCATCGTCTTTAAATTTCAAAGTGCATAAATCGTCTAATTGTTCATCCAGTTCAGGCAAAATATCCGTTAATGGATAAACCGTGTCTTCTAAATTTCGACAGCGAAAATGATAAACACTGTGAGTTTGCGGAAACTTATGTAATACCACCTGTAACATGGTGAATTTATATAAATCTGTATCTAGTAGTGAATGAATAATTGGTGACATAAAGGTGTCAGTAATTTGGATAAACTTATTGCATTAAAGCATATTTTAGTCGTTAAAATCGCAAGGATTTGTATAAAGCATTGTCACTTGAGTTGTACATGAATTTGGTTAAACAAAAATAAATTCTGGTAAAATCACCGCGGTTTAAATAAATGATGATGTTTATGCGTGCATTAATACAACGAGTTTTACAGGCTAAGGTGGTCGTCGATGGACAAATCACGGGTGAAATTCAACAAGGTTTATTGGTTTTTTTAGGACTAGGCCGCGAAGACACGTTGCAAAAGGGTCAAAAACTGATTGATAAAATTTTAAAATATCGTATTTTCGATGATGAAAATGGCAAGATGGGCTGGAATTTATCCCAAGCTCAAGGTGGATTATTGCTGGTTTCCCAGTTTACCCTGATGGCGCAAACCCAAAAAGGCTTACGACCAGATTTTGGTCCTGCCATGCCACCTAGCGAAGCTAAAGAATTGTATGAACAACTTGTAATTTATGCCCAAAATCAGTTTACAAATGTGCAAACTGGTATTTTTGCAGCAGATATGAAAGTGCATTTAGTTAATGATGGACCAGTCACCTTCCAGTTGGAAGTGGAATAAAAAATCCTCAACTATTTGAGGTGAGGATTTTTCTGCAAGCTCAATTTACTTGCCTGTTTTTTGCTTAATAAAAGAACGCGCTTGCTTTAACTTTTCTTTAACTGGTTTTGGAAGCTTTGGCGGAATCAATTTGGCTGCCTGATTAAACCAAACCAGTAAACCAAAATCACCTTCCATTTTGATACTACCGTTTTGCATACCCGTCATAAATGCCGTCGGGTCACCTTTCATCAAGGTTTTTACTGCTTGCTCACTATCGGCAAATTGTAAAATAAAATCGGCCTGCTCTGGGTGACCTGCCACTGTTTCAATTTGACCATGATTGACAATAATCTGACGCGCAAAGCCTAAGTCTGTTCCAATCTGAATACGAAATGCACGGTCATGTGTCATTTCAATAAACTTGGGACTGGTACGTGCCAATTGCTTCATACGCAAAGCCAAACCTACAACCAGCAAATCTAATGGATCTGTGCTGACATCAACTAATGGTAACTTTACAACAGGTAGAGCAGAAAGTTTCATGACAATTCAAGCCTATTCGTATTCTTATGGAACTAAACGCGATCATCCTAGCATAAATGTAAGCCCTAAAATAAAAGCTTTGTATTACAAAACATAATAAAACGTAAAAAGCGCAGGTTAACCCACGCTTCTTCATTTCATCTTTCAGCCGATGTTAGCGACTAGAACATTGTTGCTGATCATCCTCATACACTGGTGTATGTTCAATATATTGACGATTTGCCAATGCCTTTTGCGCCAAACGGTCTTCTCTTAACAGTACCAAGGTAACAGCAACCATCGCTAGACTTAAAGCAGTTAAATAACTATAGGTAACAGGCATCTCAAAAAGTGTTTGTACACCATAACGGACAACTTCCAAAAGTCCCCAAAAAAACATGCCTGCCAACATAAAACCAAGCCAGCGACGGTAAGGTGAGAAGAAAACAACAGCTAGTGCAAGTGCAATCAAACCAAACCCTGACAGTGTGGCGAAATTCGCTGTTACCATACTAAACCTCCGTCTAAGATCATTCTCTGGGTCATATGACCTTGAGTTCATCCCCGAAACCGTAATCAAATCAACACAGATCTGTGTTGACAAAAATATCTGTTTAATCGTGTTAGATGCATTATGGAGAGTTTTTTCAAGAAAAAAAGTCCTGTTTTTTTCTTATACGACACATATTGTCGCAACATTATTTTGTCATTACATTTTGTCTGTTTCGAAAATCTACGAAGTGCCTGATCCTCTCATTGCTCGCGTGTCATTACAAAAAACTATTGCTAAGATTTGATCTATTTTAAAAATTTTTATACAGAGTTATTTCAAAATTTGACAGCCGACAAACGGTGTAAAAGCACTTGATTCCAGTTAATTTATTGATAAAAAAACGCAGCATTTAAATGCTGCATTTTTTTGAAAATTTAAGTAGATTAAGCGCGATTTAAATCTTTATCATGCATACCGAGTAAATACAGTACGCCATCCAATCCAACACTAGAAATGGCTTGATTGGCATTTTGACGTACCAATGGTTTAGCACGGAAAGCCACACCTAATCCCGCAATCGACAACATTGGAAGATCATTCGCACCATCACCCACAGCCATAGCTTGTTCGAGTGAAATCCCCATTTTTTCAGCCAGTTGGGTCAGTAATTCCGCTTTACGCGCACCATCTACAATTGCGCCTTTTACTTCACCAGTGACGATACCCTCTTGTACATCCAAGATATTGGCATGTACTTCATCGATACCCAGTTTTTGTTGGAGATACTCAGCAAAATACTGAAACCCACCCGATAGAATGGCTGTCTTATATCCGAGCGCTTTGAGGGTGGAAATAAGCCGCTCAGCACCTTCTGTAATCGTAAGACGAGTCGCAATTTTAGGCAAAACTGAAGCATCCAGACCTTTCAGCAAAGCCACACGCGCACGAAAACTTTGTTGAAAGTCCAGCTCACCTAGCATGGCACGTTCAGTAATCTCAGCGACTTGCTCACCTACACCTGCCTCAAGTGCCAATTCATCTATAACTTCTTGTTCAATCAGAGTTGAGTCCATATCAAAACAAACCAGACGACGATTACGACGATAGGCATTGTCCTCTTGAACCGCAACATCGATATTGAGTTCACCAGATAAACTCAAACAGGCGGCACGCATCGCTTGTGCATCCAGCATTTGACCGCTTAAACCAAACTGCACGCAGGCTCGGCGTGGCGCGTTATCTTCCAGATCTCGCGCTAAACGCCCTGACAGGCGTGTCACGGTTTCAATATTAAAACCTTGATTAGAGACAATTTTTGTAACTGCCTGTAGATGTGAAGCGGTTAATTCTGGTGCTAAAGCTGTCACGATGTAACGTGTACGACCACCTTCGCTTACCCATTGATCGTATTCTGCACTTGAAATCGGTTTAAAGCGCACAGTCAAACCAATATCATGTGCTAAAATCAGGATTTCCTTCATCGCAAGTGCAGTTGCGGTTTCATCATTTGAAGCCACAACAATGCCGAGGGTCAATTGGTTATGAATCACCGCTTGCCCTACGTCCAGTATTTGCAATGAGTGTACAGATAAAACTTGCATTAATCGGGTAAACTGATTCGGTTGATCAGGTCCTAAAAAAGAGATAAGAATGATTTCTCGCATGAATTGACTCGGGTCTGAGCTGCAACTATTGTTAGAATGATAATCGAATTTGAATCTATTTGCCTTGGAAGTTTACGTTGAACGCACCTAGACAGGGGCTATTTGCTAGCCTATTAATCGTAAGTTTTGCTTTGCATACCTTTTTATTGGTGATTGCAACGACGCATCAGCTCAATGAAAACCGTGCCAGTCAGGGTCAACTCATGACCAGTCAACTGGTAACAGACAGTTTGACCGAACTGGAACCTGCCAACACAGTTTCTCTGGCACTTCTGGCAAATCGCTACGCGACCAATCCAAGTGTTGCTTCGATTCGAATTTTAGATGCCAATAAACAAGTCTTGGCCACCAGTGGTATGTCACAAACGCGTCAGGGCGAAGTTTTTGTGCGTGATGCCCTGCAAAACGAAAAGAAAGTTGGCAGCATTGAAATCACCCTGATACAACCGAGTATTGGTGAAATTTTAAGAACCCAATGGCTAGCGATTTTGATCTCATTGATTATTCACGGATTATTATGGTTAGCTTATCGTGCGATTGCCCGTCCAAGTCGTAGTGAATATCTGGCACGTATCAATAATGAATCACGTTTAAAGCATGAAATTCAACAATTAACTCAAGCCCTCGAAGTTGAAAAACAGAATACTGTGACACTCATTGCGCAAGCTAAACAGCAAGCCAAACCGAAAGTCACCGCTGTAAGTAAACCACTGGAGCAAGATACCCAAACCGATCATACACTCGCATTGAATATTCAGTTTTATGATCCTAAGCAATTACTCAACAGTGTTAACCAATCAGTTTCTGTGCCTTACTTTAAACTGTGTCAGATTTTCTTGAATAAAAGCATTGAGCTGTGCGCTAAGCATTATCAACTCAGCCCATCGCATGTTCATGTCATCCATGAGTTTAATGCAAATGGTGCAGATTTAAGTATTTCAGATCAGGAACCATATGCGGTTGAATGTTTACTGATGATCGGCTCAGTCTTCCAGCTATTGTCAGATGTTCTATATAAGCGTTATCGTGAAGATAAGCGTTTTGCCTTGCAAACCCGTTCTGCGACTTCAACCGCAGTGGCTGCAATGCAACTCGATGCAGTACAGGCAGCACAACGTCTCACCAGCCATTTACACGCAAAAGAGTCAGCTATATATTTAAATAATGAACAGCTTAAGGCGATTAGTGAATGCTATCAGTTAGTTGCAATGCCAAATCCATCGAGTGTCTTGACCCGTCATGCCTTCATGCAAAATGGCATGAATACTGAATGCGCGGAAGTTGCCCAACAGATTCGTACAGAAATTCTGATGGGTAAAAAAGCTAAAGCATCGATTGAAAATCCGACAGATCCACAATCAGAAGCCTAAAAACAAATTTTGCAAGACTCCCTGATTTGGGGAGTTTTTTATTTCTTAAAGGCTAAGTCTTTGAAATTATATTTTTATCTTGATATTTGAAAAGTCTTTGATTAAACAACCATCAAAACCAGTCTATTTCATTATGAGAATACTTTTCAAATGAATTCACTTATGTGTATAAAGAGAACCCTAGAACTAAATGATAGAAGCATAGGCAATTCTGACCAAAACACGGTAGACTATGCAACACATTGTGAACATAACTGTCTTTTGGACAGCATCAAAAGGTGAAGGCTCATGCCGTTGAGTAATGTTGAGGAACTGGTTGCGGATATCCGTGCGGGTAAAATGGTCATCTTGATGGATGACGAAGATCGCGAAAATGAAGGTGATTTGGTCATTGCCGCGACCCACGTGCGCCCAGAAGATATCAACTTTATGATTACGCATGCGCGCGGTCTAGTGTGTTTAACCTTGAGTCGTGAGCGTTGCCAGCAGCTTAATTTACCGCTCATGGTCGATCATAACGGCGCACAACATGCGACCAATTTTACCTTGTCAATTGAAGCGGCTGAAGGGATTACTACAGGTATTTCTGCGGCTGAACGTGCGCATACCATTCATGCCGCAGTTGCCGCGCATGCCAAACCTGCGGATATTGTTCAACCTGGGCATATTTTTCCGCTCATGGCACAACCAGGTGGAGTCTTACACCGCGCAGGTCATACAGAAGCTGGCTGTGACTTAACTCGCCTTGCTGGTTTGGAACCTGCTTCTGTGATTTGTGAGATTATTAATGAAGATGGCACGATGGCACGTCGTCCAGATTTAGAGGTTTTTGCCGAAAAACATGGTTTAAAGATTGGAACCATTGCTGATCTCATTCACTACCGTATGACGAACGAACAAACCGTTGAACGTTTGGGACAAGAAACTATTGAAACTGAGTATGGTTTATTTGAGCTATATCGTTACCGTGAAATTGGCAATCCTGATATTCATTTAGCCTTGGTTAAAGGTGAACCGAAAGAAGGGATCACCACGGTTCGCGTACATGGCTTTAATCCAATCCGTGATTTACTTAAACTGAATAAGCAAGATGGCGAAGCGGCATGGAATCTGGATCGTGCACTCAGCACCATCGCTGCCGCTGAACGCGGGGTATTGGTCTGGATTGGGCAGGATCATTTGCAGGACTTAGGTCCAGCGCTTGAAAGCATGAATAAGCCAAAACCAGTAAAATCTAATGCTGCTCTATCCCACCAATATCAAACCATTGGCGTTGGCGCGCAGATTTTACGTGATTTAGGGGTAGAGAAAATGAAGCTTCTCAGCTCACCTTTACGCTTTAATGCACTGTCAGGCTTTAATTTAGAAGTGGTAGAATATATTTCTGCTGATCAAACGATAGAAAATTAATCGAGGTTATTATGGCAATTCGCCGAATTGAAGGTTTATTACATCTCGCGAGCGAAGGTCGTTACGCGATTTTAGTGGGTCGTTTTAACAGCTTTGTGGTCGAACATTTGCTTGAAGGTGCAATTGACACCTTAAAACGTCATGGTGTGAGTGAAGATAATATCACTGTAGCTTATGCACCGGGTGCTTGGGAGCTGCCAATTGTTGCGAAAAAACTGGCAGCATCTGACAAATTTGATGCCATCATTGCACTAGGCGCAGTGATTCGTGGTAGCACACCGCATTTTGATTTTGTTGCTGGTGAATGTGCCAAAGGCTTGGGCGTGGTTGCACTTGAGAGTACACTTCCTGTGATCAATGGTGTACTGACTACGGATAGCATTGAACAGGCAATTGAGCGCTCTGGTACAAAAGCGGGCAATAAAGGTTCAGAAGCAGCATTGACTGCAATTGAAATGGTTAATTTGTTAAAGGCAATCTAAAGCATGTCTCAAACACTTCAAGCCGTGTATGCGGCAAAACGTAAAGCACGTCGTTTTGCGGTACAGGGTATCTATGAATGGCAAATGAGCCATAATCCTGTGCATGAAATTGAAGCGCGTACCCGTGCCGAAAATGCCATGCACAAGGTTGATCTTGGTTATTATCACGAGCTATTGACTCAAGTCATTGCAGAACATGACAATCTGGATACTTTGCTGATTCCTGTACTTGACCGAGAGCTTAAAGCCTTAGATGGTGTAGAGTTAGCGACTTTACGGTTAGGGGCTTACGAGCTACGTGATCACCTAGAAATTCCTTATCGTGTAGTTCTTGATGAGGCCATTGAGCTTGCCAAACATTTTGGCGGTGCAGACAGCCATAAATATATTAATGGTGTATTGGATCGTTTAGCGTCCTCACTGCGTGAAGCAGAAAAGCAACAAGCGCCATAAGTAACTTTTAAGTCATGGCTGAGTTTTCGATTATCGATCAATATTTTACTCGTCCTTTCATACAACAGGACGATGTTGGCATCGGTGATGACTCAGCTGTTTTGACCCCTCCTGCCAACCAACAATTGGTCATCTGTACCGACACACTGGTTGCAGGTCGGCATTTTCCACTGCAAACATCCGCCCATGCGATTGGCTGGAAAAGTGTTGCAGTCAATTTATCTGATATTGCGGCAATGGCTGCACAACCTCACAGTATTTTATTAGCCCTCAGTTTACCGAATATTGACCATGATTGGCTGCACGGTTTTAGTCAAGGACTTTTCGATTGTTGCGATCGATTTGGTGTCTCGCTTATTGGTGGTGATACCACGCAAAGTCCATACCTCACGATTACTGTCACAGCGTTGGGCTATATAGAATCAGGTCAGGCGATTTGTCGCTCAGGCGCTCAAGTAGGCGATTATATCGTGATCAGTGGTCAGGTGGGCGATGCAGCCTATGGCTTACAGCATATGGGTTCAGCACTTCAGTCGCGTTTAGACTATCCCACACCACGCTGTGAACTCGGTCAATCCCTTAAGGGATTGGCTTCTAGCATGATCGATGTTTCAGATGGCTTGGCACAGGATTTAGGTCACATTCTCAAAGCGTCCAATGTCGGTGCTAAAATCTTTCTTGATCAACTGCCACTTGACCCTGTGCTACGCATGCTAGCAGATCAACAAAAATGGCAATATGCACTTGCGGGTGGCGATGACTATGAACTTTGTTTTACAATAAGCCCGCAAAACTACGAAAAACTTTTGCAACAACAATTAAATGTCAACATTACAATGATTGGCCTGATTACACAGGACACAAAACTAGTATTTGAACATAATGGTCAAGACCATCCCGTTCAATTTAATGGATATCAACATTTTGCCTAAATCCTCCATTCCTTTTCAGAGCATGCGCTGGTTAGACCGCTTTATCACCTTTTGCGGCGTCGGCTTTGGCTCAGGGCTTTTGCCTAAAGCACCTGGAACATTTGGTTCAGCATTCGCGTTGTTGTTTATCCCAATTTGGATATGGTTAGGTTTTTATCCATCAGTCTTTGTGATTATCCTTATGAGTCTGATTGGGATTTATATTTGTGGAAAAACTGCGGATTTGATGGGCGTACATGATGATGGACGTATCGTTTGGGACGAATTTGCAGGCCAATCCATTACTGTTTTGCCTTTAATCTTTTTTAATCTGATGAATATACAATGGGCATTGATCAGCTTTCTGCTATTTCGCCTGTTTGATGTTTGGAAACCGTGGCCAATTCGCGTGATTGATCGACGTGTAGAGGGTGGTTTTGGTATCATGCTCGACGATATTATCGCGGGACTTTGGGCCGCGCTTTGTATCCTCATTTATTTATTGTTTGGTCTAAGCCGTTAAGTAGGTTATTCATGTCAACGACCGTTATTATTCTTGCAGCAGGTAAAGGAACGCGGATGCGCTCCCAACTTCCAAAAGTATTACAACCCCTTGCTGGACAACCTTTACTAGGTCATGTCATTAATACTGCAAAAAAACTCAATGCCAGTAATATTATTACCATTTACGGTCACGGCGGTGACCGAGTACAACAACAATTTGCACAAGAACAGATTCAATGGGTTGAACAAGCCGAGCAACTTGGCACAGGTCATGCCGTACAAATGACCCTGTCAGTTTTACCGAAAGACGGTATTTCCCTGATTTTATATGGTGATGTGCCTTTAGTTCGAGAGCAAACACTACAACAATTGCTTGAAGCTTCTCAAGCATCTGGCATTGGCATGATTACCTTAAATGTTGATAATCCAACAGGTTATGGTCGTATTGTTCGCCAAAATAATCTAATTCAGGCGATTGTTGAACATAAGGATGCCAGCGAAGAACAACGCCAGATTCAGGAAATTAACACAGGAATTTACTGTGTCAGCAATCAAAAACTACATGAATGGTTACCCAAGCTATCCAACCAGAATGCGCAAGGCGAATATTATCTGACCGATATTGTGGCAATGGCGGTGGCAGACGGTCTTGAAATTGCGTCAATTCAACCCCAACTTGCCTATGAGGTCGAGGGCGTAAACGATCGCCTGCAACTCGCGACACTGGAACGTGAGTTTCAAAAGCAACAAGCCATTGAGCTGATGCAACGGGGAGTCACTTTTGCTGATCCTGCACGCTTTGATTTGCGTGGTTCAGTTAAAGTTGGTCAAGATGTTCGTATTGATATCAATGTCATCATTGAAGGTCACTGCGAACTTGGAGATGGTGTTGAAATTGGTGCGGGCTGTATTCTCAAAAATACAGCCATCGCTGCGGGCACCAAAGTTCAGCCCTATAGTGTATTTGAAAATGCGATTGTGGGTGAAAATACCCAAATTGGCCCTTTCGCGCGTTTACGTCCAGGCGCAATATTAGCCAACGAAGTGCATATTGGTAACTTCGTCGAAGTCAAAAATACCCGTATTGGTTTCGGTTCCAAGGCCAATCATTTCACCTATTTAGGCGATGCCGAAGTTGGTGCAGGATCGAATATTGGAGCAGGTACGATTACCTGTAATTACGATGGTGTCCATAAACATAAAACCGTGATTGGTGATGCTGCCTTTATTGGCTCAAATAGCTCTCTGGTCGCACCTGTGAACATTGGAAACGGTGCTACGATTGGTGCAGGCTCGGTAATTACCCGTAATGTCGCAGACAATACGCTGGCTTTTGAACGCGCCGAACAAATTGAAAAATCAAACTATCAACGTCCCCAAAAGTTGAAGAAATAAGAGGATTAACCTATGTGTGGTATTGTCGGCGGCGTTGCTGAACGTAGTATTACCGATATTTTAATTGAAGGCTTAAAACGCCTTGAATACCGTGGTTATGACTCTGCGGGCGTTGCCTTAGTGAATAACCAGCAGATTTTACGCGAACGTCGGGTCGGTAAAGTTGCTAATTTGGCAGAAGCCGTCAGTGAACATCATTTGACGGGTTCTCTCGGAATTGCCCATACCCGTTGGGCAACACATGGCAAACCGACTGAAAATAATGCACATCCGCATGTATCGGGTGAAGTTGCTGTCGTTCATAATGGTATTATTGAAAACTATCAGGAATTGAAAGATCAGCTTCAGGCAGAAGGCTATGTATTCACTTCGCAAACCGACACCGAAGTGGTTGCACATCTAGTGAATGATGCCTTAAAACATACAGATAGTTTGCTCGATGCAGTACGTCAGGTCGTTCCAAAACTGAAAGGCGCTTATGCCCTTGGTATTGTGCATACTCAACATCCTAATGAATTGATTACGGTACGTGAGGGTTCCCCGCTGGTGATTGGCGTCGGGATTGGTGAAAATTTCATTAGCTCGGATCAACTTGCACTTTTACCGATCACGAATCGATTTGTTTATCTCGAAGAAGGCGATATTGCACGTTTAACTCGTGACAGTATTGATATTTATGCGCATGGTGAGCGTGTTGAACGTCCAATTAAAGAATTGGATGCAGCAGTAAGCAATGCGTCTAAAGGTGAATATAAACATTATATGCTCAAAGAAATTTATGAGCAGCCAGATGCCATTCAGCAGACCATTTCTCAAGCATTAAACAGTAATGCATTGCGTGAAGACTTCCTGAAAAACGCCGAGCTTGATTTTAGTAAAATTCAAAGCGTGCAGATTATTGCCTGCGGAACCAGTTACCACTCAGGTATGATTGCAAAATACTGGTTTGAACAGTTGATTGGCGTTCCTTGTCAAATCGAGATCGCTAGTGAATTCCGTTATCGTTCACCTGTGATTGTAGCTAATACGTTATACGTGTGTATTTCTCAGTCAGGTGAAACAGCTGATACCTTGGCAGCGCTGCGTGAAACTCAGAAACGAGCCAAAGCCAATGCACTGGATATCGTGACTTTAAGTATTTGTAATGTGGCCACTTCTTCCATGGTACGTGAAACAGATCATCACTTACTGACATTGGCTGGTCCTGAAATTGGTGTGGCATCAACCAAAGCATTTACCACTCAACTTGCTGCGTTGATGCTCTTGATCTTGAAAGTGGGTGAAGTGAAACAGCAGATTTCTAGCGAACAGATTGCTGAAATTGCGACTCAACTTTGGCATTGTCCAAAGGTCATGCTGAATACCTTGCAGCAAGATACTCAAATTTTACGTCTTTCAGAACTTTTTGTTGAAAAACAGCACTGTTTATTTTTGGGGCGTGGGACACATTATCCGATTGCACTGGAAGGGGCACTAAAACTCAAGGAAATTTCTTATATCCATGCCGAAGGTTATGCTGCAGGCGAGCTGAAACACGGCCCGTTGGCCTTGGTCGATAATGAAATGCCTGTCGTAATTCTCGCACCAAACGATGACATGCTAGATAAACTCAAATCCAACATGGAGGAAGTTCAGGCTCGTGGCGGTGAACTTTTTGTCTTCGCAGATGAAAATAGTGGCATTGTGGAAAAAGATCGTCAGCATGTGGTCTATGTTCCAAAGGTGAATGCTTGGCTCGCTCCGATTATTTACAGTATTCCTGTACAGTTGCTTTCTTATCATGTCGCAGTTTTAAGGGGTACGGATGTCGACCAACCTCGAAATTTGGCAAAATCAGTGACAGTTGAGTAATATTGATAAAAATCAAATACTTAAATTATGGAAGTGGTTAATTTTGATACTGAGTAATAAAGTGTAATCCTGAATTGCTCAAAAAATCCACATAAGCTATGCTCTAGAAAAGCATGACTGTGTGGATTTTTTATAAAATTATCTAAAACTCAACTGATTTATTGGATAGACGAGTCTTCTTTTTTTAATGTAAATAAAAAAATCTAACATAATCAGATTGCTGATGCTTTGAAATTAAGAATAAATTCAACAAAGAAACTTTAAAGCTGATTATAAGATAATTTAATTGTAGAGGAACTTGTGAATACTTTACTAAATACCAGAGGAGTCAGCAGTGGACTGACAAATTTAGTTCAGAAATTCTGTGACTTACATTCCATACCATCCCCCATTACTCGTTTATATGACGTGGATGAGCGATTGCCACTGGTAGAGTGGTATCGAATTCTGAATTATTTAAGTCAATATTATAAAAAAGATGATTTGGGAATAGAACTTGGAAAGTTGTGTGAGCCTGCCGATATCGGTATCGTGGCATATCTTGCCATGAATTGTGAAACCTCTGGACAAATTATTCATTTATTTCAACGTTATCAGCGAATTTTGTATCATATTTCTTTAGTTTGCATTGAAAATACGGATGACGCATTTTCATTTATTTGGAAAAGCCCTACTTTTGTACAAGCGGGTCAATTTGTTAAAGAAGCACGCTTAACTAACGATGTTGCTTTTGCCATGATGATGACCTTTATCAATTCATTAGTTTCTCCACAAATTTTTCATGCAAAAAAAATGGAATTTAGCGCCCCATCACCATCAACGATTTCAGCACATGAACGTTTTTTTGATTGCACGGTTTTGTTTGGCTGTTCGATCAATACTGTGACTTACAGTAATGAAATGCTTAATTTAAAAGTAAATAAAGGGTATTCAGATCATGTGTTAAAACGCATTCTTGAAAAAAATGCCAATTATCTATTAAGCAAATATCCAGAAGATATTTCATTTAATGAGTTGGTCTATCGTAATATCGTGGCTGCAATTCAAAAAAATAGAGTTGATATTCAATATGTTGCCAATCAAATGGGAATTTCACCACGTTTATTGCAATATCGTCTCAAACTTCATGGTAGTACTTTTTCAGACAAATTAAATAAAATCAGGAAAACACTTGCTCTACAGTATCTGGAAGATCCTTCATTAAATATTAATGAAATTGCATCATTACTGGCTTATCGGGAACAAACCTCGTTCAATCGTGCCTTTAAATCATGGATGGGTATGAGCCCATTACAGTGGCGAGCGGAAAATCAGATTCAACGAAATAAGGTCGCTTTTCATAGCTAAACCGAGGCATCCCCATTACTCCTCCTGTTCTTCAAGAAACTCGCCCAAAATACAGCGCCTATATTGCAATGGACTCATTCCTGTCCAATTCTTGAATGAGCGATTAAAAGAAGTTTGTTCCTGATAGGAAAGTAATAGTGAAATATCTAAAATACTTAAACTCGAATCCGCCAAATAGCTGATCGCCAAATCTTTTCGCACCTGATTTAAGCGCTGCTTAAATGTGTAGCCTTGTTGTTGGAGTTTATATTGGAACATACGCTTATTATAGCCGAGCTGCTGTGCAACATACTCAAGTGAGATCTGCCCTTGATGTACTGCATGGATAATCCCATGCTGAACAACCTCATCAAATGAATTACATTCGGGTAATTCTGCTAAAAGACTTTCTGCCTGATGGCTAAGAATTTGATTTAAAACTGGATCTGCTTGAGAAACTGTTAAGCTCAGATCACTTAATGGAAAATACATATTGGTTTTACTGCAATTAAACTCTAACGGACAGTTAAAATACTGCTCATATAATTGCAGATTTTTAGGCACAGATGAAACAAATTCAATCCGATTTACAGTAATTCTTTGTGGATACACCAGCTGATTGGTCAAATTAAAAAATATGGCAATCATGGTTTCATCTGCTAAGGAACCAGCTTTACAATAAGGATCAAATTCCCAACTTATCATGAGCTCGTTTTCGCAACTGCTCACTGAAACATTCATAAAGTCATAACTTAAACGCTGATACTTATAGAAAAGCGTCAAAGCTTCCATCAGATTATGGCAGGATAAACCGATATAACCTAGAATACCCAAATGTTGCGGTTTGGCTAAACTTGCAATTTTTAAGCCCAGACCTGATACAGGATATTGTTGTTCAATATGATTTAATAAAAATAACCATTCAGCAAAGGGAACACGCTGATTTACTTTGTATTGCAATGCATGTGATGGAAGATCAAGACCATGTGTTCTACAGAAAAGTTCCAACAATTGGACCAAACTACTATTCACTGATTTGACATGATATAAAGATTTTTGCATCGCCTGAATCCCGCCATACCTAATCAATCACAAGCAATAGAAAAGCTTATTCTAAAAATATAGGTGCCTGAAAATTAATAGTTAAGGTTGAGTAAAAGAAATTTCTTTTTTAAATTCATGCTGATTTCCCAGATCATCAATCAGACTAAAACTAAGTTGATATTGGGATACAGAAGATAAAGTGCCGTTCATGTCATATTGGCGCTGGGACTGAGGATAACTCATCATATCTATTTCAGTATTACTCTGAATCGACTGTGTCTGATCACTCAACTGAATATTAATGATCGAAACATGATAAGGCGTAGGATTTTGACACTCTAACACCCACTTTTCATCATTTTTATGCAAAGAAAAATGTAACTGGTTGGCAATATCAGCCAGTTTAAATGTTTTTAATTGCTTCGGTCGATAAAAGATTTTCATCTGAGTATTCATGGCTAAACTCAGATAAGCATCATCTTGATCTGGTTGATGAACCGCAGGAATTTCATATAAATTCAGCCAGTAAACTGTTTCCCGGTCACTTGGAAGAATCTGCCCATTGTACACCATCCTTAAACTCTGAATTCCTTTAGCAGCCATTTTTGAAACAGGAGGTAAGGTGATAAAAGGAACTTCTGAATGATCAGGGCTACCCTCTCCTTGATCTACCCATGCCTGCAAAATCACAGGATAATCATTAACATTTGCCAGCATTATACTTCTTTCACGTTGTCCTTCTTCAAACACCACTCGGGTCTTCGCTGCCAAAATACCCGCATTTGCAGATACGCTGGGTAATATGCTCAAGATGGTCAGTACTATCATGATGGCTTTCATTACTGTACCTTTACTAATACATAAGCTGTTGCGTGAACTTTACCTGCTTCAACAGTTTGAGCATCCAATTTTTTTAAGATTGCCGTATAATTTTGCAAATAATGAGTGTAACCTGCTTCAGTTGAACCATTTGAAACTGCACCATCTTTAAAAGGATACCAACCAGCATTTTCACCATTGCCTGAGATACCTGGTTGTCCCACAAAATTCATATCTGTACCCGTATTACTATTGCGTAGAAAAATACCCACTCCTTTGGCAATACCATTGCTGCCATAATGATCTGAAAGTAATGCTTTTACGCCATTTTGAGCATTTACCAAACCTAAATTTTGTGCAGCAGTGTAAGCACCTTCAGAGGTTTGTATTCCAATTGCAGTTTGCTTATCTGCTGTACCCGATGCTGCTTGATTAGAACACTCTATCGCAACATTAAACTGGGCTTGCGTAGATTTGCCTTGATTTAGAGCATCTACAGTCATGGTATCGAACAACACTAAAGGTGTCGCATTTCGAGCTACACAAGTTGGTTCATTGTAGAGTTTGTTACCTAGACGCATACCATAGCCAAAACCGTTATTTGCTCCCCAAAATCGAAAATTAGTCTGTGAATCTTGCCCAATTTCATCACTTCTTAAACCCGGACCTTTTAATTGAATATACGCATTTGGCCCTACATAACTATAATTCCCCGTTGCAATCTTGGCACCATTTCCAAGTGTACTTACCCGATAAAGCTCAGCATAGACTGTCGGAATATCCTGAAGTCTGATCTGGATTTTACTCCCCACTGTTACATAGTTTCTGACCGGAATAGATTTATAGAACTTATTAATCACCACACCATCCATCGTCAACTTTAAACCTACGTATCGCCAATAAGTTCCAAAAACATCAGGAATGCCATCTATAACGCCAAGATCCTGTCTACCCCCTACGTAGTCATCACCATTGGTTGCCACTAAAAAATAAATATTGGGTAGGTCCTCAAGATCACACTCCCATAAAACACTGGCTGCTGTAGCTCCTCCATAGGTATAGTCAGTCGGAGGAACAGCTGTCCGAGCCAGTAAACTTCCCACAGGTTGTAAATAGACACTGGTCAGATTGATCGTACCAAAACGGATTGGAGCTGTACGACTATCCCCAGTTTGACTCACACCTGTACTTTTACATGTAGCATAAGCAGCGATCGAATAACTTCCGATTGCCAACATCAGGATTTGAAGTAACCAAAACTTTAGTTTTTTCATTTGGCTTGCTCCATTTGACAAATTTGTTCAAACCGAATCAAAGGCTGCTTAATTGCCTCATCATCAATATGGTAAGCAACGTGACAATGCTGATCATCTTGCTCTCCCCACTGCACTTTCAAGCGTCCCTGACGATTTTCAGCACGGACATAAAGTTGTCCGCTTTGACCAACCATTCCAATAATATTACCCTGCTCATCCAGAACTTCTGCCCCTAAAGGCACATACTCTTTTTGATCATCATCTAATTTGGCCTGTATCAATAATGGATAACCCGCGCGAGTCTTAAATTTCACCTTAATTGCGGCACCTGCGTAAGGCGCAATTTGTTGCTCACTACTACTCTCTATTTCAACTTGGTCAGAAATTCCTTGGGGATCCAATGCAATAGAATTATATTGATAAGCAGTCATAGAAGGTACGAGTGCATAGCCAAACTTATTAATGGTTGCGCCCTGTCCATTATAAACTCTTGCCCCTTCGGCTCCTTTGGCTTCAATTAAAGCAAAAGTTTCGCTCAGATAAGGTCCAAAGGTTAAACCACCCCTATGTATCGCCAGTGCACCCTGAGCATTGGCAGACGCTTGCCAAAAATGTTCTCCTGTGGATGCACTCAT
Source organism: Acinetobacter sp. WU_MDCI_Axc73 (assembly GCF_025562455.1). Classification (GTDB taxonomy): domain Bacteria; phylum Pseudomonadota; class Gammaproteobacteria; order Pseudomonadales; family Moraxellaceae; genus Acinetobacter. Next base: position 55,650 of record NZ_JAHPRO010000004.1, on the reverse strand, counting down.
GCCCGCAGTCAAATTAGAAAAACGTTTATTGAGATTGCCGTTCCAGGTCGTCGCATTCATTTCTTCATCACGACTCACACCTAGCGCATAGTTAATCGACTGATCTTCTGCCAAAGTACCCGCAATCATCGCTTGATATGTATCAGACTGATTTGAGCCATGTGAATAAGCTAAATCCAGATAAGGTGGACGGCTTTTACTTTTTCCACCCACTGGCAGGCTCAATGAAAGGCTAACCGTGGTATCTGCTTTATTATTTTGTAAAGAGTCTGGGGAAATGATCTGCTGACCAGACCGATCGACAAATTGATAATATGCATTTTCCTGACGAATCAGGGAAACGTTCATGGATACGCCATTTTTAAAGGATTTATTATAGCCAATCTGGGTCTGTACATCCCGATCACGCCCGTCACGATAGTCCTGCATTGAACCTGAAACAAAGATGATACCGTAGTCGCCCAGACTCTGGTTAAGGGTAAGTTCAACTCGGGATCGTTGTAAATAACTAGAAGATTGCCAAGTTGTACCTTTGCTTAAAGCATCTCGTATCCCGATCACATCGCCTAGATCTCGATAACCTTCAGTAGAATAACGATAGCCCGCTAGCGAGATATTCGTGTTAGTGGGCTGAATGGTTTTACTGTAGGTAAGACTTGCAAGCCAGCCGTCGGTATTACCTAAGGTATCTAAATCAGCATGAGAATAAGTTAAGTTAGAGCCAAAAGCACCCAAGAACGAAGCGTAAGTCCCACCTAGCAAGATGGCTTGATAGCCATCTGCAACCCTTAAACCTGTATTAAGAGTAATCGCATTGTTTAAACCTCTTTGGTAAGTCACATTGGAAAAATAGGTGTCTTCTCCAATATCACGTGTCCGCCCCAAATCAAAATTATAGCGATAAGAACCTGCACGTAACGATTCAGGAACGGCAGAAAAAGGCACTCTAAATTGGCTGATCGTTCCATCTGCCTCGTAGACCAAAACAGTTAAATCACCATTGTAATTGGTTGGATATAAATCCGTAATTTTAAATGCGCCAGGCGCGACAGAGGTTTGATAAATTTCTCGGCCATTTTGCTGAACAGATACTTTAGCATTGGTTCTGGCTACCCCTTGTACGACAGGCGCATATCCACGGATTGACTCAGGTAACATACGATCATCTGATGCAATGTTGATCCCGTTAAAACTTAAACCTGAGAAAAACTGCCCTGATGTATAAACTTGACCAATCGTTGCCTGACTACGAATGGCAGGTAATGCCCGCATCACATAGCTACGAATGTTATTCCAGTCTGTACCCTGTCCTTTGTTATAACTTAAGCTAGATTGTTGACGATATTGCCATTTACCCAGATTAATTCCGCCTGTCATTGATAAATAGGCTGCATCCTGATTGATTCGACCGAACTCCGACTCATAAGAATTATAGTAATAATTGGCAATATAGTTCACAAAACCAATACTACTCCCCGCATCCCATTCTTTTGGATTTACATAACCTCTTGGTACATAGCGTAATTGACTTTGTGGAATGGTAAGATTGAGACGTAACTTACTAAAATCCAGATCAAACTGACTACCTTTGACCTGCTCGGACAAAAAGAAACACTGTTGCTTGGTCACCAACTGAGTTGCAGTTTGAATATATGAGTCAACTAAACCTAAGCGGTTTAACATTTCAGGTTCAAAACACGGTTGTACATCAGTTGAACTCTCTTTGAACTCAAGCGGCATACGTTCAATAAAACGACCGTTTACATATACGTCGACCTTGTACTGTCCAGTCAAAACAGCTTGTTTTTGGCTCAAACGCTGTATCAGACCAGATTGATTTACTGATTGGCCGCGAAATAATGCTCTATCGAAAATATAATCATCGGTTGATGAGATCGAATTGGTTTCAGGGTCAGCAGCATATAATTGTGTAATGACGCCACTACTCGCCACACAAATACACAATACCAGACAGGGTTTAAAATCGACGTGCATAGGAATTTCCCTATTTAGGGACTAACAGATGCTTCACGAATAACTGTTGCACCATAATCATTAACAAGTGTAATTTTAACTTTGGCTGTCGTTGCTACAGCTTCAGAAATATGAGCATCCCAATTCACTGTACTGTAGGGTGCAATCATCTCATTTCGCTTAACCACAACCTGATTTTGCTGAGTCAGTAACCGAACTTCTTGGACGTTGGCAAAGTAAGCCGTTGGATTATTAATGCTCAATTGTTTGTTTTGCGCATTGAATTTAAAGTCCAACTTTTCCAGAGTCTGGGCTGAAGATCCCACTAGATTTTTAGGCCGATAAAAGACTTTGACTCGATTTTTAAACACCACCATTAAGCGGTTATTTTCCATATCCTGTTTTTTGGTCGCAGGATATTGCAAAAAATTGAGGTAATACAAAGACTCCCTATCTTTAGGAATCTGACCCGCGTCTATGAAGCGAACCCTTACAACTTGACCTGCATTAGGTTCCATGCGAAAAATTTGTGGACTCACAACAAAAGGAGCTTTTGCCGTTTCAAGCGTTGAGTTTTCATCACCTTCGTCTAGCCAAAGTTGCACCAGAGCAGGAACGCTATCAATATTTTGTAGATGTATAGTTTTTTCATTTTGACCATCAGCCAAAATTACACGCGTGCCTGTTAAGACAACACCTGCAAATGAGGTGTGAACTATCAGCAAACTAATAGCTAAAGCACCTGCTTTCGACATAAGTTTTGACAAACCGCTCATACAACCCTCCACCATCTATTTTCGATATTATTGTTATTGCTTGATTTGCCATTTACATGACAAATCAAGCCTTGTCATCATTTTATTATTGGTAGCTTAGAGTATATTCAACAACCGCTGTTACTGCTCCGGCTGTTGCAGCTCCGCCTTCAGCAATATATTGAGCACCGAACTGATGACTCGCTGCCTGCTCACCACTCTTCAACTCTAAACCAGCTACATTTGTGACACCATTTAAAGTCACTGAAGTTACACCTGCTGCATCAGAACTAATCTGAATCGCAACATTACCCGCAGGGTTAGTCGTAGCTAAATTTCCTAAATTACCGCCAGCTGTTACTGAATGACCCAAGAACTTTGTACCAATTTGGGTATCTGCTCCAGCCGTTGCACAACCCTTAACTGCAATTGTAAATGGAGTTAAACCTGCTTTTGCTCCAGCAGAAGCTAAACTCGATTCTGGAACAGTTGGCAATAACACTGTAGCATTTTCCTGACCATTCACTTCTGCCTGACAGGTCTGTGTTGATACCTCTCCCTCAAATGTAACAGTTGGAGCGGCATTTACCAATACTGGAGCCATGATTCCGGCAGCCATGATGGCAACTAAAGTTTTTGTAAGTTTCATAATCAGCACCTTTATATCAAAATCACCCGACTTAGATAAATTCATCAGAAATGTGAGCCGGATCACTCTTTTCCTCATTTCTATTTTTGTTTATTTTTCTTAAACTTTCTTATCCATTTGTGCAGAAAAACTTTGCATTACGAACAAAAGTACTAAAAAAAATATGGGATTGTTGTTTTATAATAAATATTTTAAATTTCTATGGAAAATCATAGTGATTTAGTCGGATTTATACTGACTTTTATTGAGAATATTTCTTTTTACATCATAAGAAACAGCCTTAAGTTTTTCTTTTTTGTTTAGTTTATCTTAATTTAAATAACAACTTTAGCTTGTTAAATTTCATTTACGACTTAACTGTGTGCTTATGTTTTATACAAATCAGGTTTAATTAGAATCAAAATTTATGCATTTAAAATAAAAAATGTTCTAAATGGTAAAAAACAAAGTTTCAAATGGCAAGAAAGCCAAATTCAGCTTTTATATAATAATTGCTGAAACCTATAGACCTCTGGTCTTAGTGTTTAATAACCGCCAGTAGTATTTGCACCAAACCCTTAGCAAATGCTACTTTTTATACCTATATACCAGTTCTACTAAGGTATATAGGTCTTTTTACGCTCAGCATAAAATTAACCATCATCCTTTCGCGTTACTTTTTCGAAAAATAATGAATAACAAATTCTTTACCTACTTTTCTTAAATTTACTGACACAATCATGCCTATAGTGAAAACTCTTTACTAAAATATCGCTATTCAAAAGGAGTTCTGTTTTGAACACTCAACAAAAAGATGATGGCAAACACGGTGCATTTGAACTACATGATGGTGACAAGCTTGCGGGTGAGATGGTTTATACATGGGCAGGTGATAAGCTATTTATCATTGATCATACCGATGTCGCAGATGACTATCGTGGGCAAGGTGTAGGGCGTAAGCTTTTAGATGCCGTAGTCGATTTTGCTCGAAAAAATCAGATTAAAATTATTCCGCTGTGTCCTTATGCAAAATCTGTTTTTGATAAAGGTCCATCGATTCGCGATGTCCTTAGAGATGCTTAAGTTTTTTATAGTGAAGGCATTCTTTGCTTGATGCCTTCAACTGCCCTGTTTACGAATTCAATTTTATTCAATAGTTCAATCTGGTGAGATAGACAGACTATTTGAATGGTTTCAATCCAAATGTTGAAATCGGTTGATTTTTTTATCTTCTTTTCGTGCCCAATAGGTCGCTAGCGCAGCACCAGAAATATTGTGCCATAAGCTAAAAATCGCACTCGGTACAGCGGTAATTGGAGATGCTGCAAAATGTACAGCAGCCAAAGCTACACCTAAACCCGAATTTTGCATACCGACCTCAATTGAAATGGCTTTACTGTCATAATTTGAAAGCCTCAACCAGCGACTTGCCCAGTAGCCAATCAAAAAACCTAAACCATTGTGTAACATCACCACAAGTAAAATCAGGAAACCTGACTGTAAAATTGAAGCCTTACTCGCTCCAATAATCGCCGCCACAATCAGCACGATCGCAACGACCGAAACCAAAGGCATAACCCGAATATAAGCATCCACTTGTCGGGTAAAATAATGACGGATGATGATGCCTAAAATAATCGGCACAATCACCACCTGTAAGATCGAAATAAACATCGAGCCGACATGGATATGAATCCATTGACTGGCTAACAGATAAAAGATCGACGGCGTTAAAACTGGTGCCAATAAAGTCGATACCGAGGTACACGCCACCGAAAGCGCGGTATTGCCTTTAGCCATATAAGTAATGACATTGGAGGCAGTTCCTCCAGGACAACAACCTACCAATATCACACCAATGGCAATTTCTGGCGGAAGTTGAAAGAGCTGACATAAGATAAAGGCAAGACTTGGCATCACGACAAAGTGAGCCACGACACCAATCAAAACTGCTCTTGGATATTGAAGTACAGCGCGAAAATCAGCGATGCTAATCGTCATGCCCATACCCAGCATAATAATACCGAGTATCCACGGAATATAAGCTGTGAGCCAGACAAAATAGCTAGGTTGCCAGAACGCTATCGCTGAAAATACGATCACCCAAAGCGCAAAAGTCTTTTGCATCAACTGTGTCAATCGTAATAGAAATGTCATAACAACATCCTGATCTTTTATCGAATATATGTGGAAATGGCTAATTGTCCAATAACTGCGATGAAGCCATTCGCTTAACACCGTGACTTACCATCTGCTGCCACGCTTGTTGTAATGAACCATTTAAATCAATGGCTTTACAGGCATCAACCACCACAAAACTTTCAAATCCTGCTTGTTTAGCATCCATGGCTGTCCATGCCACACAAAAATCGGTCGCAATACCTGTGATATAAACTGTATCAATACCGCGTTCTTTTAAATATCCAGCAAGCCCTGTAGACGTTACTCGGTCTGCCTCCATAAATGCTGAATAACTATCAATATCTGAATGAAATCCTTTACGGATAATCAATTGTGCCGATGCAATATCCAGATCAGGATGTAACTCGGCATCATGCGTTCCCTGTACACAATGTGATGGCCAAAGTACCTGCGTCCCATAAGGCAATTCAATGTGATCAAATGGATCTTTACCTGTGTGATTCTCAGCAAAAGAAATATGTTCCGCAGGATGCCAGTCCTGAGTCAAAATGACATTGTCAAAAACTTGAACTAAGCGATTAATACAAGGGATTATCTGATCGGCATGTGCAACTGCCAAATTTCCACCGGGGGTAAAACCATTTTGAACATCGACCACAATCAAAGCACTATTGTTTCCCTGTTTCACTGCTTTACTCCTTCTATCAAACAGCATCATGAATGCTGTGTTTGTCAGCATCTTATAAGAACGCTGTGACTAAAACAAAGCATTCATTACATCACATATTAGACTTTTATGATTGACAAAACCGTATAATGATCTCGTATATATAGCTTGAATGTGAATCTCTTAGATAAAGTTTTGACTGCTTTGACTAAAGCATATTGTTCTTATGCTTCTGATCAGTCATAATTTGCATAATAGTCATTCAACAGAAATTACTTTTTGTTGAGACGCTAAATCAAAAGACTGCAAAACCATCCATCTTTTACTCTTTATCTCAATGGATGGCACAATAGGATATTTTTTTAAAATGACTCAGCAAGCACAGACCATTCAAGGCTCGATTGTCGCACTCGTCACCCCAATGTTTGAAGATGGTAGCGTAGACTGGAAGAGCCTCGAAAAGCTGGTTGAGTGGCATGTTAATCAGGGAACCAATGGTATTGTTGCTGTAGGTACTACGGGCGAACCATCGACATTAAGCATGGAAGAACACACGCAAGTGATCAAAGAAATCATTCGTGTGGCCAATAAACGCATTCCCATTATTGCGGGCACAGGTGCAAACTCAACCCGTGAAGCGATTGAACTGACTCAAGCAGCCAAAGAGCTTGGAGCAGATGCCGCTTTACTTGTTACTCCATATTATAACAAACCAACTCAGGAAGGTTTATTCCTGCATTTTAAAGCAATTGCTGAAGCCGTTGAACTTCCTCAAATTCTATATAACGTCCCAGGTCGTACAGGCGTCGATATGCTCAACGAAACTGTGATTCGTCTCGCGGATATTACCAATATCGTTGGTGTTAAAGATGCGACAGGTGATATTGCGCGTGGGAGCGAATTAATCAAAGCTTTAGACGGTAAAATTGCAGTCTTTTCAGGCGACGATGAAACGGCATGGCAATTGATGTTGGCTGGTGCAAAAGGCAATATTTCTGTGACTGCCAATGTTGCGCCAAAAATTATGAGCGAACTCTGTGCCTCCGCAGTCAATCATGGCAACGCAGCAGAGGCTGAAGCGATTAACAATAAAGTTGCAAATGTACACAATAATCTATTTTGCGAATCTAACCCGATTCCTGTGAAATGGGCGGTACATGAAATGGGACTCATTGGTACAGGTATTCGTCTGCCTTTGACTCCTCTTGCACAGCAATATCGCGAACCACTCCGTAATGCCCTGAAAGCAGCGGGAATTATTCAATAAGAGCAGATTATGATGCAGTTACGACTTGGACTAACTTTTGCTATTGCCGCTATGGGTTTAGTAGGCTGTAGTAGTTTTAATAATCATTCTTTAGATTATAAGAATACCACTACACTCGCTCCACTCCAGTTCCCGACAGATGCAACCGTGCGCCCATTTACGCCACTGTATCCTGCACCGACTGTGGATCAGCTTGCAATTGAACATGCCCCAAAGCTTGAAAATAAGCAGGGAACACGATTTGCGCTGCCTCGTCCAGAATCCATTCAAGCAAATACTGCCGCTGAAAGCAGTGCAGAAGGTACAGCAGGAATAGGACGTCCGCAACTTGTGGTCGATGGCAATAAAAACCCACTCTTACAAATTAGTGGGCCAACCGCAGATATTTGGCAATATACTGTAGCGACACTAAGTAGCCTGAACTACAAAGTTTTGGGTGAAAATAAAACAGGTTATGAAGCAACGATCAAAGTCGGCGAACAAAGTTATGTCTTGAAATTGACAGGCGTGGGAAATACTCACAATCTGGCATTATTTAATCCAGACAATAGCTTTGCCGATCCTGCTAAAGCGACTGAAGTGCTTAATCAGATTTATCAAAATTGGCCAGCCTAGGCATTCTCTCTAGGCAATTTTTTCTTGAAAAAGGTTCCCCCATGTTAAAACAAACCTTGCTCTATACTGGTAAAGCCAAATCTGTTTATGAAACAGATGATGCAGACCATTTGATTTTAGTCTTTCGTGATGATGCTTCAGCATTTAATGGCGAAAAAATCGAACAACTGGATCGTAAAGGCAAGGTCAACAACCGTTTTAACGCCTTTATCATGGAAAAGCTGGCCGAAGCGGGCATCGAAACACATTTTGAGAAATTACTGACACCAAACGAAGTGTTAGTAAAAAAACTCAATATGATTCCTGTGGAATGTGTCATCCGTAACTTTGCTGCTGGTTCACTTTGCCGTCGTCTCGGTGTCGAAGAAGGCAAGCAATTGACTCCGCCTACCTTTGAGTTGTTTTATAAAGATGATGGTTTAGGCGACCCAATGGTGAATGAATCTCAGGCAATTGCATTAGGCTGGGCAACCGCTGAACAGCTTGAGAAAATGAAAGAATTGACCTACAAAGTCAATGATGTATTAAAAGCATTATTTGATGCAGGCGATATGATTCTGGTCGATTTCAAACTCGAATTCGGCGTGTTCCATGACCGTATTGTACTTGGTGATGAGTTCTCTCCAGATGGTTGCCGTTTGTGGGATAAAGATACCAAGAAAAAACTGGATAAGGACCGCTTCCGTCAAGGTTTGGGCGGTGTAGTTGAAGCATATGAAGAAGTTGCTGCGCGTTTAGGTATTGATTTAGACAATATCTAAATCCGTTTGTTTAATTGAAAACGAGCCAGATCATTGGCTCGTTTTTTATTGTCAAATTGATATCTTGAACCATACTTTCGATCAAATCTGATCTGGATGTGCAAATTTAATATTTTGCCAAACCCGACCAGCCATCTACATGACTGATGCTACGAAAAATTTTATTATTCATCAGTCTTAACACTATTTGGTTGTATCTGGGTGTATTGTATACAAAATTATAATCTAGCTCAAAATATACGCCAATTTACTGACAAAAAACCAGCAGCGTTAGCAAATCATTAAGCATCACATATTCAGGCTGATTATAAAAAAACACATAAAAGCTGAATGAATGCTCTGGATTCACATCCATTTATTTTTTAAAAAGAAATATATAGCCTGATGATAACAACAGAAGCCATTATTGCCGCTTTAAATTATGAGGACAACAAAATGAGTGAAGAAAAAGACCAAGAAAAAGGGACTGATAATACCCTCACTTGGCGTGAAAAAATGGCGATTGAGGAGCATGAAAAACTTTCACCTCGACTGGTTTATGAAATTATTCGTAAAAATGGAGTTGAGGAACTTGAACGCCCTACCAAAGCTCTGATTTTTTCAGGCATTACAGCAGGCATCGTCATCAGTTTTTCATTTGTTTTCAAATCTCTTCTCCATGCCTATTTGCCCGATACTAAGTGGGCTTTTTTGATTGAAAATATGGGCTATACTGTTGGTTTTGTTCTAGTTATTTTAGGACATATGCAACTTTTTACAGAAAATACCATTGCAACAGTCGTTCCTTTATTTAAAAACTTTAGTCTTAAAAAATTAAAAGCTGTATTGCGCCTATGGGAAATCGTATTTATTTCCAATCTTATCGGAACTGCACTTGCGGCACTTTTTTTACTTAATCCACACCTGTTTGATGCAGATTTGATGAGATCATTTGATCAATTGGCTCATCATGTCGCTAGTTTTACGATCTCTGAAAATATTATTAAGGGTATTCCTGCGGGTATTTTGATCGCCTCACTGGTCTGGATTCTACCTTCAGCCAATAATAAATTTTTGCTGATTTTCTTTATTACCTATCTCATGGCATTAGGCGGTTTTACTCATGTGATTGTAGGTTCAGCAGAAATGGCGTATTGGGTATTTAAAGGACATACGACATTTTCAGACTATCTTTTTCAGTTTTTATTACCCACCACACTCGGCAATATTATTGGTGGTACAGGTGTATTTACCCTATTGATATATGGACAGGTCAATGAAGAACTAGAATAAACAGCAGACTATTGCTGCTGTTGTTCCTGTTGCCAGCGACGCTGTTGCAAGCGTTCGCCCTCAACTTCACGCTTGTTCCGTGCCGATTCATAGAGTTTGATCCCTTTTAATTCGGGCGGCAAATATTCCTGCAAAACAAAATGTTCTGGATAATTGTGTGGATAGAGATAATCTACACCATAACCTTGCTGTTTCATCAGTTTAGTTGGTGCATTTCTTAAGTGTAACGGCACAGGTAAGTTTGCAGTTTTCTCTGCAAGTTCTAAAGCACGATTAATGGCTAAATAAGTGCTATTACTTTTCGGACTGGTCGCCAAATAAACTGCACATTGCCCCAAAATAATACGTGCTTCTGGCATCCCCACCGCCTGTACTGAACGGAAGCACTCACCTGCCAATAACAGGGCATTCGGATTTGAATTGCCAATATCTTCTGAGGCTGCAATCAACATTCGTCGTGCAATAAAAATAGGATCCTCGCCACCTTTTAACATTCGAGCCATCCAGTACAACGTAGCATCAGGGTCACTACCACGAATGGATTTAATAAATGCTGAAATAATATCGTAATGTTGCTCACCCGACTTGTCATAGCGTGCGATATTTTGCTGTGCAACTTTCACTGTCACAGCATTAGTCACAATATTTTCAACATCTGCTTCGAATGTACTGGCAATGAGGTCAATTAAATTCAGTGCCTTACGCGCATCTCCCGCAGCAAATTGAAACAGTGCATCGTATTCTTCAATCTGGATATGCCGTTCTTTTAAAAAAGGATCCGTTTGAATGGCTTTATTGAGCAAAGTTTGGATTGCATCTTGATCCAGCGAATTGAGCGTATAGACCTGACAGCGTGATAATAAAGCGCTATTTACTTCAAACGAAGGGTTTTCTGTCGTTGCCCCGATGAGCGTAATTTTGCCTTTTTCAACGGCATTGAGTAATGCATCCTGCTGCGATTTATTAAAACGGTGAATTTCGTCGATAAAGACCACTGGCGTGAGTAAATCACCACTTTCCGCAATGATCTCACGCAGTTCTTTCACACCCGTATTCAGTGCAGATAAACTCACAAAAGGACGATCCACTGCTTGCGCCAGTAACAGTGCAATCGTCGTTTTACCCACGCCTGGCGGCCCCCAAAAGATAATCGAAGGCAAATGTCCCTGATCAATCATCTGACGCAGCGGTGCATGCTGACCTAGCAAATGATCCTGCCCAATAATTTCGGATAAATCCCGTGGACGTAAACGTTCAGGAAGTGGAATATGCGTATCTGACATCATCAATAGCTGTGTAATCTTTTACTGTAGTCTATTGCGTCTGGATCAAATCTACAATTTGATTCTGCAATCAAAGCGACATTCTATTGCGCACTATTGCTCTGAACCAATTGTTGCATCACGCCATAGCTGGCCTTAATCCGTTCTTCATTCGGAAAGTTGGTATTGGCTAACATCACAATGCCAATGTTCTGCTGTGGAATAAACGCGACATAAGCACCAAAACCATTGGTCGCACCCGTTTTATTAAAAAAAGTAGCTGAAGAAGCAATTTTTGGTTGTTTAATGACGCTGACTGGATGACTTTCAAGTGCCATTTCAGTGGAATTTCCTTTTAGCAAAGTATCCAGCTTTATTGGATAAGAATATTGCTCCCAACCTAAGCCTTGCGTCATTGCCCCTACTTTAAAATAACCGACATGGGTATTTTCAATCGCTTTACGTAATGGTTGTTTGAGTTGTTGTGGATTTATTTGTGCATCCAGAAATTTCAACAGATCTGCGCTGCTACTTTTCACACCATAAGCTTCTGCATCGAACATCCCAGCGGACACCCGCATGGCTTGGTGTCCTTTATATCCCCATGCATATTGAGCCATCTGCTGTTCGGGGATATCAATAAAGCTCTCTTTGAGGTCTAGTGCAGGAAATAGCATTTTCTCCAAGAGCTCGGTATAGGGTTTTTGCATCGCCAATGCTGTGACATAGCCCATCAGCCCAATACTCGGATTGGAGTACTGCCGTTGTGTGCCAATCGTGTTTTTCGGTTGCCATGTCTGGAAATATTTCAACATGTCCTGTTGTTGGGTCACTTGATCTGGAAACTGAAGCGGGAAACCGCCTGCGGTATACGTCCCCAGATTGAGTAAAGTCGCGTCATTGACTGCTGTATTTTTTAACGCTTGAAAATATTGGGCAGGATGATCCGCAAGAGAAAGTTTGCCTGTTGCCTGAGCATAACCTGCCAAGGTGGCATTGAAGACCTTACTGACCGAGCCCAATTCAAATAGGGTATGGGAACTGACTGCTTGTTGGGTTTGCTTGGATGCCACACCATAATTGACAAAATAATGTTGTCCATTCAGACTCACGCCAACCGCAAGTCCAGGAATATTGTACTGTGCTAACAATGGTTTAAACTGTTGATCAATCACTGCTTTCACTTGCTGTTCAGTCAAGTCTTTGGCATATAGCGGTGAACTACAGGTTAAAAGGCTAATCAGCCATAATGATTTCTTAGACCATAATGGCTGATGGTTACAACGAGATCGCTGTAGTAATGACAACATAGTTATTTCTCGATTCACTTTAAAAAACTTAGATGATGACTCAAAAATTTTAATTGGCTTTGAGTTTCAGCAGTCTGGCATTTGCACCATCTTCAATTACCCAGATTGAACCATCTTGCGCTTGTAAAAGTCCACGAACTCTTTGCTTCATGTCTAAACGCTGAACTTCCTGTACAGGTTGCGATTTCAAATCCACGACTGTAATTGATTCTGAAGATAATCCTCCGATCAGAGCTTTACCTTTCCACGCAGGAAATTGATCACCTTGATAGATAATCATACTCGATGGTGAAATCACGGGTGTCCAACTGATCTCTGGCGCTTTAAATTCAGGTCTGGTGTCATGGTCAGGTATGGGCAAACCTGAATAATGATCGCCATTGGACACCACGGGATATCCATAGTTTGCACCTTTGACAATACGATTAAGCTCATCGCCCCCTTTTGGCCCCATTTCCACCACCCAGAGCTGACCTTGTTCATCAAACGCCATCCCCAAAGGATTACGATGACCTAATGACCAGATTTGTGCTGCGACACGGCCCTGACCTACAAATGGATTTCCCGCCGCAGGACTTCCATCTTCATTTAAACGCACGATTTTACCCAGATTAGATTGCATGTCTTGTGCAGGATCAAATTTCTGGCGTTCACCAGAACTAATCCAGAGTTTACCTTCATGATCGAAAGCCAAACGATGCGCATAATGTCCCTGACCAGATACTTTCGGGACTTGCTGCCAAATTTTTTCTATATTCATCAACTTTGGCTGATTCTGGCTGCTTAAATCCAGTTTGGCACGAGCGACTACAGCGCCTTGTCCACCTTGACCAGACTCGGCATAACTCAAATAAATCCAATGATTTTGGCTAAATTGAGGATGTAAAATCACATCCCCCAAACCACCCTGACCGCCATATCGGACTTTGGGAACCTCTGCAACTTGCAGCACTTGTTTGGAGGTCGGATCAAAAATTTTCAGTACCCCCTGACGTTCAGTGATTAAGAGCCGCCCATCAGGAAGTTGAGCCAGTGCCCAAGGTTCATCAAAGTGAGCAATCTGTTGCGTTTTAAAAGTCTGCTGAATCGCTAACGACTGATTTGATGTTTGCGTATGCTTTGAGGTCGATTGTTGTTCCTGTGAATGAGTATTGTTGGAGCTACAAGCTGTTAAAAAAATGAAACCACTACAAACGAGCGACGTGGCAAATGGCATCGTCATCTTGGCAATCCTCGGTTTATTCTCTGTTCTATTACTATCTTAAAGCGTAGATGAGAAAGATATATTCGAAAAATGTATTTTTGTTTTAGTATATATTTCAAATAATTACATGATGTTTCAAAGTCAGCCTAAGTGATCATGCTGTTTTAGCGTTTCAATAATTTTACAATCATCAATCTTGTTGTTCGACTGGCAACGAGCACGTAACTGTTCAAGCTGTAGTTTGAATTTTTCAAATTGTTGAATTTTATGGTTAATATGCCCAAGATGTTCTTCGATGGCTTGATCGACAACGTTACATTGCTGCTGAGGATCTTTGCGTAATTCATTAAGGTCTTCAATCTCATGTAAAGACATGCCCAGTTCACGACAATGCCGAATAAAAATCAGTTGATCCAATGCCTCGTCATCATAATAACGATAATTATTTTCTGCCCGTCTTGCGGGCTGAAGTAGACCCCGTTTTTCATAAAAACGAATGGTATCGACTGCGACCTGAGACTTTTTAGCCAATTCACCAATCAAATATTTCATCATAAGACTTGACCCTAGAGCAACTCCAGACTTTCTAATCAGCTTATCCAAAGTCGAGGAAATTGCAAATGGCATGCTGTAACTGTGATCACGAAGATATCCCTAAAGTCAAAAGCAACAAGTTTAAAATTGCATTATGGATTGCCCTGATTTTAAATTTGGGCATGTTTCTGATTGAAATATTTGGGGGTATGCAATCGGGTTCTACCTCTCTTTGGGCAGATGCGCTGGATTTTTTTGGAGATTCGATTAATTATCTGATCTCATTACTGGCTCTAGGTTTAAGTCTATATTGGCGCGCGACTGTTGCGTTATTTAAAGGCCTCACCATGAGCGTATTCGCGCTAATTATTTTAGGAAAGGTGGTCTGGTCATATCTGCATGGCGTACCACCTGAAGCGATGACCATGGGTATTATTGGCGTTATGGCATTGGTCGCCAATATCATCAGTGCTATGGTGTTATTTGCGTTTCGTGAGGGTGATGCCAACATGCAATCGGTCTGGTTATGTAGCCGTAATGATGCCATTGGGAATATTGCGGTGATGATTGCTGCATTGGGTGTATTTGGAACACAAAGCGTTTTGCCTGATTTAATTGTAGCCTTATTGATGGCAGGTCTAGGATTGAGTGCAGGCTGGAGCATTATCAAAAAGTCACAGCGAGAACGCCGTGAGCAACAGCAAAATCATTTGTCGCACTCGTATTAATCCGTATTCAACCAATTCTTTTAGCGAATCCAGCGGACGATATAATCTTCAATGTCGTCCTCTGATACATCAACTTCGGACAGACAACGACCTGCGGCCGATTTACGTGCCTTAATGACACTTTGGCGCGAACCTGTATTTAAATAATGCCATGATGGTAAATTTTTACCTTCATTTAGACGGCGATAAGCACAACTTGAAGGTAGCCAACCAATACTTTGTAATTTTTCAGGCGTCAGTTGAATACAATCAGGGACAAACTGATGGCGATTGCTATAGTCTGAACACCGCGCAGTTTGACAATCCAGTAACTTACACGCCACTTTAGTATAGGCAATTTCCTCGGTATCTTCATCCTCAAGTTTAATCAGGCAGCATAATCCGCATCCATCACACAAAGCTTCCCACTCTGTTTGATTGAGTTGTTCTAGCGAATAATGCTTCCAGAAAAATGGACGGATATCAGTGTTCATAAATCAGGTCACCTAACAGCGAATACACATTATAACACTGTTTCTTATGTTCATCCTTTACATGGTTTATGTAACTCAATTAATTGAATCTTAAAGACAATATACAGATTGCACACATAAACAACACATAGCTTTTTCAGCTTAGGTTCTATATTTAAAGGACGATAAATATAAGGAGATTAAAACTATGTTTCGTTGGGCGATTATCTTTGCTGTGATTGCATTGATTGCAAGCTTATTAGGTTTTGGTGGAGTTGCAGGTTTGTCTAAAGACTTTGCAGTCATCCTCTTGGTGGTTGCGGTGATTTTGGCCATTATTGGCTTTATTTCGCGAGGTCGGGCTTAACTACAAGCTCACCAATCACTTTGTTTTAAGCTCTATTTTAAAAAAGAATCCAAGATTCTTATAAAATAAATAACGAACCCCATTAGATGCTCATCTAATGGGGTTTTGTTTTGTCCGATCTCTTCGCGAGCAGTTGACTTCATGCACATAGAATGTGCAACCCTACATAAATTCTCACATTTATAAATGAATTGATTACATTGAATACGCATATCACGGCATTTTTTATGATTTAATCATTTTTAATTGCAGTTTGATAACAGGATTTAACACATGACATCGACTATCAAAACACGTGAAATTCACTACACCGCAAAAGACGGCTCAAACTTGATTGGTTATTTTGCCGCACCTGCAAGTGAAACACCTGTGGCGGGGGTCATTGTTGCACCAGAATGGTGGGGGCGCACCGAATACACCTTACAACGCGCGCGTGAACTTGCAGAACATGGCTATGCCGCTTTAGCTATTGATATGTATGGCGATAAAAAAGTCACAGATCAAGCTTCACAGGCCAATGAGTGGATGACTCAAACCTTTCAGGATGCTGACACCATTGTGACACGTGCATTAGCGGGTTTAGAAACTTTGGCTCAGCAACCGGAAGTCAATCCAAAGCAACTCGCTGGTATTGGTTTTTGTTATGGCGGTAAAGTGGTCTTGGATCTGGCGCGTTCGGGCGCAGATTTAAAAGCTGTCGCGTCATTTCATGGTACATTAAGCCCTAAAGCACCTGCTGAAAAAGGTAAAATTAAAGCTGAAATTTTAGTATTACATGGTGAGCAAGACAGCATGGTGACACTGGATGATGTCGCTAAATTTAAAGCTGAAATGGATCATGCCGATGTCAATTATGAAGTGATTATTTTAGAAAATGCCAAGCATGGTTTTAGTAATCCTTTAGCCGACGAACGTGCCAAAGCTAACGGAGTTGATTTAGGTTACAATCCTCAAGCGGAGCAGCAAAGTCTAAATGCAATGTATGGCTTGCTTGAAAGAACCTTATAAAATTTACAGCCTATAATACGATGAGAATGAAAGAGAGAGGATGGAATCATGACTGAGAAACATTGCCCTTATTGTGAATTTGATGAATATGATGTGATTCATCAAAATGATTTTGGTGCAATTTTGCCCGAAACTCATCCTCTTTCTAAAGGACATTCGGTGATCATTCCTTTACGTCATGTCAGTTCTTTTTTTGACGTGACTGACAAGGAAAGAAAAAGCCTGATTTCCTTAATTGAATTGGCTCGAAATGAACTTCACCTACGTCATCAACCCGACGGATTTCATATCGCCTTTAATGATGGCGAAGTCTTTGGCAAAAGTGCTGAACATCTTCATATCCACATTATTCCTCGCTATCAAGGTCAGGAGCTTAAATTGGATAAACGCTGGGGAATTGCTCAGGGCTAATCCTGCATTTTTATTAAAAAATGATCTTAGGATCATTTTTTTATGCCTATAAAATCGGGGACATGACTTGCTCAGATTAATTTGGTTATACTGCGATACCTGTTTTTGCTGTCCGTGTTATGTCTGATTTTTCTTTTGCCGATGCCCTACTCAACTGGTTCGATCATCATGGTCGCCATGACCTGCCATGGCAAATAGCAGATGATCCTTACAAAGTTTGGGTTTCTGAAATTATGTTACAGCAGACGCAAGTGAAAACCGTGCTGCAATATTTTGATCGTTTTATTACGCGCTTTCCTACAGTGGATGATTTAGGAACCGCTTCATGGGAGGATGTTGCTCCTTATTGGGCAGGATTAGGTTACTATGCACGTGCACGTAATTTGCATAAAGCAGCGATCCAAGTCCATCAGAATGGGCAGTTCCCGCAAAATCTTGAACAATGGATGGCATTGCCTGGAATCGGCCGTTCAACAGCAGGTGCACTCATGTCTTTGGGACTGCGCCAATACGGCGTAATTTTGGATGGCAATGTCAAACGCGTATTATCGCGTTTTTTTGCGATTGAAGATGATCTATCCAAACCTATACATGAACGCGCATTATGGCAAATTGCCGAGCAGCTTTGTCCTATAGAGCGCAACCATGATTATACGCAGGCGATTATGGATCTGGGTGCAACCATTTGTACACCCAAAAAACCGCTCTGCCTTTATTGCCCTATGCAACAACACTGTAAAGCACATCGGCAAGGCTTAGAAAATGAACTGCCATTTAAAAAACCTAAAAAAGCAGTTCCAGTCAAAACCGCAGATGTCATCTTAATTCAGTCCAATGAACGATGGTTCTGGCAACAACGTGATCCACAAGGTCTATGGGGTGGTCTGTGGTGCTTACCGATTATCGAAGATAAAAACCAACTCACGCAATGGTGCTCACAATTTAATCTCAGCCCTATTTCCAATCAAATTCAAATCTCGCATAGCTTTACGCATTTCACATGGTTATTGAGTATACAAGTGTTCCACGTGGAACCAGAACAACAAGAACATTTGATTACGGAGTTAAATGGATGTTGGTTAAGCCCTGACCAAGCAACAACTAAAGGAATTCCGACCGCTATGAAAAAATTGATCTTGGCTATCAATTCATGACATAGTACAGATGGTGATCATAACAATAATGGAGAGCTTGTGCCTCGCTATCTCCCCTATTTCATTCTTGGCTTTATTATCAGCTTGATTGCTGCCTGTAGCACAGTTCCGAAAAAATCTCAGCCTTTACCCACCAATCGCGTTTCTCAATTACAAATGCAAAGACTGGATACGCGCTTACCAATTCCAGTTAAAGGAATAAAGCACAATGAATTGACCGATACATGGGGCGCAGCACGTAGTCAGGGCCGCCGCCATGAAGGGATCGACATTATGGCTCCACGTGGAACAAAAGTGTACAGCACAACTGATGGATTAGTTGCAGATTTACGTGATAACAATTTGGGTGGCAAAGTGATCTGGATTTTAGGGCCTGCAGGTTCATGGCATTATTATGCACATCTAAATGGACACAAGCGTGGTCTTGCCGTTGGAGATTATGTCAAGAAAGGTGACCTGATTGGCTATGTCGGCAATACAGGCAATGCTCGATATACTGCCCCCCATTTGCATTATGGACTTTATTTGTCTGGCAAAGGACGCGGTGCAGTCAACCCTTACCCATATTTACGTTAGGAAAATAGACGATGTCTGAGGCTTTAATCAATCGATTGGTTGAATTTGCTGAATCTGGTAATCAACAAAAAATCTGTTTGAATGAAAAATGCTATCAAGGCTGGATTATGGAAATTTCTGAAGATGCCCTACTCATAAGCACAGGCTATGCAGACAAATCTGGGCAAGATTTCTGGCTTAAATTTGAAGACTTAACACGGGCAGAACTTTATTATTGGGATACATCATCAGATCAGTGGATGCTGTTTACTTTATAGCCATAATTTAAATCATTGCTCAAAATGAGGAACAGCGCATGTCGGTGCAACGTTGTGGGTGGTGTTCAAACGATCCACTTTATATGGATTATCATGATCAAGAATGGGGAAAACCTGAGTATAAAGAAGCCAGACTGTTTGAAATGCTCTGTCTGGAAGGACAGCAAGCGGGGCTTTCATGGATTACAGTACTTAAAAAACGTGAAAGCTATCGTCAGCATTTTTTCCAATACCCTATCGCAGACATTGCCAAACTCACAGATCAACAACTTGAATATAAACTCAATGATACAGGATTAATTCGACATATCGGTAAACTCAAAGCAATTCGTGACAACGCGATTGCTTGGCAGACGCTCAAAAATCAAGGGCATGATATGTCGCAATGGCTATGGGAAACCGTACAGCAGCAGCCCATCATTAATGATGTCGCAGATTATCGTCAAGCACCCGCTCAAACCGAACACAGCTTGCAATTGTCAAAACGTTTAAAGAAACACGGCTTTAAATTTGTAGGCCCCACAACCTGTTATGCATTTATGCAGGCCGTTGGGATGGTCAATGACCATGAAAATCATTGTTCTTTTCGATCCTAAAAACTATATACAAGGACATACAGCATGAGTAGCAACGTCATTCACGCCTACGCAGCAATGCAAGCCGGCGAACCACTGGTTCCTTATCAGTTTGATGCAGGTGAGTTACAAGCTCATCAAGTCGAAGTTAAAGTTGAATATTGTGGTCTTTGTCATTCCGATATTTCAGTGATCAATAACGACTGGCACTCCTCCGTTTATCCCGTAGTCGCTGGGCATGAAGTGATTGGCACCATCACTCAGCTTGGTAGCGAAGCCAAAGGCTTAAAAGTTGGACAACGGGTTGGCTTGGGCTGGACGGCGGAAAGCTGTCAATCTTGTGATCAATGTATAGGTGGCCATCAAGTATTGTGTTCAGGCGAACATACTGCAACTATTGTCGGTCATGCAGGCGGTTTTGCCGATAAAGTTCGCGCTGGTTGGCAATGGGTCATTCCTTTACCCGATGATCTAGATCCAACTAGCGCAGGACCGTTGCTGTGTGGTGGGATCACAGTATTTGATCCGATTTTGAAACATCAGATTCAAGCGATTCACCATGTTGCCGTGATTGGAATTGGTGGTTTGGGGCATATGGCGATTAAATTGCTAAAAGCGTGGGGCTGTGAAATTACCGCATTTACTTCAAATCCAGATAAGACCGAAGAGCTCAAAGCGATGGGTGCAGATCATGTGGTGAATAGCCGTGATGATGCCGCCCTTAAAGCTCAACGCGGGAAGTTTGATTTATTACTAAGTACGGTGAATGTGACACTCAACTGGAATGCTTATTTAAATACATTAGCTCCAAATGGCACTTTCCATTTTCTGGGTTTGGTGTTAGAACCAATTCCTGTACCTGTCGGGGCGTTAATTGGTGGTGCAAAATCAATTACAGGATCACCAACGGGTTCACCAGCGGCTTTGCGTCAGTTACTACAATTCGCTGCACGTAAAAATATTGCCCCGCAGATTGAGCTTTATCCAATGTCCAAACTTAATGATGCGATTGAGCGATTACATTCAGGTGAGGCACGTTATCGGATTGTATTACAGGCCGATTTTTAGATCATTTATTTTTCAGGCAAGTTCTGATGCTACTTGCCTGAAGTTTTAATCAATATTAACCCATTTCCTGTTTCACCCAATCCGCCAGAAATAAAATCGCTTCTTGTAACTGCGGCGTAAGCGCATGCCCAGCATTAAGCCTTACAAAGTGCTGATAACGCTCATCCTCTCCAAATACCACGCCCGGTACAATATTAATCTGTTTTTTTTGGGCGGCCAGATACAAAGCCAAACTATCAATCTTTTGAGGAAGTTCCAGCCATAAAGCATAGCCACCCTGTGGTTGGCTTAAACCGATATTAAGCGGTGCAAATGCCTTCAAAATATATCGACGATATTGTTCTACCTGTTGCATCAACTGAGGTTGTAAACGCCTTAAATGGTTACGATATTCTCGACTGTAAATAAAGTCTGCTAAACCCAGTTGTAGTGGCGTATTCACACTGGCATTGGCAGAAAACAATTCGGGATACATCGCTTTTAATTGCTCTCCCATACAAAACCAACCGACACGATACGCTGTAGACAACGACTTTGACACCGAGCCAACCCAGACCACATAGCCCTGCTGATCCCAATATTTAATAGGTAGGGGGCGCTGCCCCTGATAACTACACTCAGCATAAATATCATCTTCTAAAATAATGCAGTGGTATTGTGCGGCTAATTGTGCAATTTTCTGTTTATCAACATCACTCAAACAATATCCTAAAGGATTCTGAAAATTCGCCGTCAGTAGACATAATTTTGGACGGTGCTCTGCCATCGCCTGCTCTAAACGGACTAAATCAATGCCTGTTGCATCAGCAGGTGTTTCAATAATACGGCGTTTTAAGCCTGCGATCAGTCGTAATTGTCCATTAAAGGTAGGCGTGGGAACAAGGATACTGTCACCTTGTAAGCTAAGTTGCTGAATTAATAGGGCTAGTGCTGGCATACAACCATTCGTGATAAAAATGTCTTCAGGGGCGATATACATCCCATCTTCAAGCCAATGTGCAACCAAAGCCTCACGCAAATGCAGATGCCCTTGTCGATTACAATATAAAAAGTCTTCAGGTTTACAGTGTTTCAGTGCTCGCTGAATAGAACGACGCAAGGGTTCGATAGGAATTAATTCAGGACTAAGTTGAATCGCTCCAAATGGAATCAAATGAGGCTGGATAGACGCCTCCTGAATCTGATTTTGCAATAATAAATTGGTGACGGCACGAGGTTTGGATTTAAAACTTGGACTGGTCGGTAATCGACTACTCAGTTTTGGCGCTTTAACGAAATAGCCTGATTTTGCCTTAACTTCGATTAAACCTTGCGCTTCAAGCAATTCATAACACCGTTGTGCGGTACTTATACTGACTTGATGCTGATCTGCAAAATCACGTAATGAACTCAATTTTTGCTGCGGCAACAATTGTTGCTGATAAATCTTGTTCGCGATCTGCTGTGCTAAACGTTGATAATGAAACTGCATATCTGTACTGCTTTTTTATCAAAATCTGTATCTGTAATGGTTTATACAATCGAATTATGCTCTAAAAAGCAATCACTACGAGATAAGTTTATGAAAAATTTATGTTTTATAATTATTTTAAGTCTACTCATCAGCGCTTGTCAGCCTTTAAGCACAGAAAAACAGCAACAGGATTTTATTTGTCGCAATATGATTCAGGGTTATCTGAAAATGCAACAGTACACTGAATACAAATTGTGGTCCGTGGATATGCAGCGCTCCCAACTGTTTCGTTATATTTATCGTCCTATCACTGAACATGGCTTGATGATAAGTGCTTTAAAAAATCAGGCATTAAACTTTGACTGTATTCAGGATCAGATGACTTTTCGACTGCGTTTGAAACCTAAACAACTGTTAATGGAGTTTCAGCTCCCTAAAGCAAAACTATGATGCCACAGCAGTTGAAAATTGCTGGCTCAACTCATCTGCCAAAAACTCAATGAATAAACGTACACGTTTTGGCAGATGCTTTTGTTGGTAATACACCGCATGAATATGTTGATATTGCAATTCAATCTGATCTTCAAACAAAGCGACTAAACGCCCTGCCTCTAAATCCTTCGAGATTTCATATTCTGATAATCGTGCAATACCATGACCAGCCAAGGTCAGTTGTCTGACTGTTTCACCACTTGAAGCCTTAATTTTTGGAGAAACCGTCACATAGTCATCGCCTATTTTTAAGGGCCATGTATTCAAGTAAACGGGTTTGCTAAACCCTACCAATTGGTGTTGAAATAACGCTTGTGGCGTTTGCGGAACACCCGTCTGCTTCAAATAATCAGGACTAGCCACAATATATAATCGAGATTTACATACTAATTTGGCATGTAGACTCGAATCATGTAATGTGCCAAAACGAATCGCAACATCCGTTTTATGCTGTAATAAATCAATGACCTGCTCATTACTGTTTAGTTCGATCTCAATGTTGGGATAACGTTGCATAAATTTTTGCATCAATGGTGCAAGTACATGTAAAACAAAGGGTGTTGCCGAATCAATCCGAATCAGTCCAGAAATATCACTGTCAGATTTCAATAATGCATCTTCGGCCTCGGCCAACTCTGCCAAAATTGAACGTGCTTTATCTAAAAATAAACGGCCTTCTTGTGTCAGTTTCAACTTACGAGTAGTTCGCTCAAGCAATGTGACCTGTAGTTTCTTTTCTAATCGATTGAGTGCACGACTCAAGCCTGATGGGGTTTGTTGAAGTTGCTCTGCCGCTGCCACAATGGACCCTGTATCAACAATACTTATAAATGCGATCAATTCTTCGATAGTAGACTTCATAGGCTGTTATTCATGACTTCTAGTCAATAATATTTTGCTTACTCCTGTATTTTTTAGCAACAATATTCAGTACAAAATAAATGCCTAACCTTGAGCAGCACTTGATGCAGATCATTTTCATATTGATAAGACGCTTAAGCATACAGCTTGCATCTGGGTTATATCGCGGTTTGTTTTGCTGGTGCAAGATTGGCAGGACTCGGCTTCGTCTTAATTCTGCTACAGATACAAAGCAACAAATCAACCATCCAAACCAAGCGGCAATGTTCAGCTTAATAGAGAAAGTGCCTCTAAGAGGCACTTTGCTTATTTTAAAATATCAGGCAATTTTATTGAAAAATTTGTGGGCTTTTGTAGTTCCATTTTCATTTTCATCAACATTTGATAAGGCTGTTGCTGCACAAACATATTCACGAAACTCAAAGGAATCGCTCCGCCTGGATCAGCATAGCCGCTGGTGCTGACCTTCACTTTATTGGTTCCAAGCTTCTGGAAAGTCCAGTCACCTTCATATTGATTTAAACGAATTCGGTCTTTTTGAGCAGGATAATAGCCTGTCATCGCATTGTTTTTAATACTAATGATGCCCGCACTGTTTTTGGACATTTTGCCTTTCACCACTACATCCCGATCTTTTAACGGAAATGGAAAATCAAGTACCATATACATTATGAACTCGCCTTTTTTGTCATCACGTGATAACACTTTGGTTTCGCTCACATAGGGCACCCACTTTGATGCATGTTCTACATTGAGAATCAATCCAACTGCTTGCTCAAGAGGCACATCAAAAGTTGTTTCCGCTTTGTATTGAATGACAGGATTATTTGCAGTCTGATAGGTCCAGACTTTGATATTATTTTTGTCCAAGCTCAGTTTAGCTTCGCTTGCCGGTGCTGCATGCAGCATTAGGCTGCTTAAGCCTAAACTGCATGCCAATATCCATGATTTATTATTCATTTTATACTCAAATTCATTTTATTTTTTAGTTGCGATTGCTGTTGCAATTACACCTGAATGTCATTAAACCCCAAAACATCTTTCATATCGTATTTACGTGCTTCACGACCCACGACCCATGCCGCAGCACGTACTGCACCCGTTGCAAAATTCATGCGACTAGTAGCTTTGTGGGTAATTTCAACACGCTCACCTTCACCAATAAACATAGCCGTATGTTCACCGACAATATCTCCACCGCGAATGGTTTGAAAACCAATACTTTGACGTTCACGCGGCCCAGTATGACCTTCACGACAATATACAGCATCTTGTTTCAAGTCACGACCCAATGTATCGGCAATGGCTTCACCCATCATCAGAGCAGTTCCTGATGGTGCATCGACTTTATGACGATGATGCGCTTCAATAATTTCAATATCAACGCTGTCTCCAAAGACTTTAGCTGCGAGTTCCAGTAGTTTGATGGATACATTGACACCTACTGAATAGTTAGCAGCATACACCAGAGGTGTGTGTGCTGCCGTATCATTCAATAATTGCTTTTGCTCATCGGAAAAGCCTGTGGTGCCAATCACCATCGCAACCCCAGCTTCAGCACATAGTTTTAAATGCTGTTCAGTCGCGGCTGGCGCTGTAAAATCAATCACGACATCACAGTCTTTCAAGACATCTGTCAGATGAGCTGCAACCTTGACTCCAATTGAACCAATCCCTGCAAGCTCCCCTGCATCACTTCCCACTAAACTACTTTCTGGACGTTCAACTGCCGCAGCCAACTGATAGCCTGCCTGTTGTACAGCTTGAATCAGGGTGCGTCCCATACGACCACCCGCGCCCAATACACCAATGCGTGGAGATGCTGACATAATCTGTTCCTAAATCATTAAAAGCGTTGACAATGCGATCTACTATATCAAACTCTTATCGCTCGCTAAAATTTAAGCATAAAAAAATCTGCCAAATAGGCAGATTTTTTTTAATCGGCTTGAATTAATCAAATAAACGATCGAAGAAAGATTTTTTCTTGGATGATGCACTGTGTTCATCACCATCCAGTGTCGCTTGTAGCTCTTTAAGCAATTCACGCTGACGGCTGGTAAGATTAACTGGAGTTTCCACGACGATACGGCAGAGTAGATCCCCAACCATACTACTACGTACTGGACGCACACCTTTGCCACGTAAACGGAACAATTTACCTGTTTGAGTGCCTTCTGGAATTTTTAAGCTAACACGACCTTCAAGGGTTGGAATTTCAATCTCTTTACCCAAAGCAGCATCGGCAATGCTTACGGGTACATCCATATAAAGGTCTGCGCCATCACGTTGGAACACATCATGCTCACGTACCACTACTTCCACGTAGAGATCACCTGACTGACCATCACGTACTGCCTCACCCTTACCAGTTAAGCGAACGCGATCGCCATTGTCGACTCCTGCTGGAATCGTCACTTCAAGGGTCTGTTGACGATCTTTTACCCCTGAACCATGGCAGCTATTACATGGGTTTTTAATGATTTTACCCTGTCCACGACAAGTGCTACACGTTTGCTGAACTGAGAAAAAGCCCTGCTGCATACGCACTTGACCAGTACCATGACAGGTTTTACAGGTTTCAACATCGTTTGGATTTTTAGAACCTTTACCATCACAGACATCACATGGAGCTGGTGCAGTAAAGGTAATGGTTTTTTTGACACCCCGTACGGCTTCTTCGAGGGTGAGTTCCATAACATAGCGAAGGTCAGAACCACGACGCTGGCGCTGCTGCTGACGGCCACCGCCACCAAATGCACCGCCAAAAATATCGCCAAACTGACTGAAAATATCTTCTGCACTAAAGCCACCGAAGCCGCCACTACCGCCGCCATAACCACCTTCAAAGGCATTATGCCCCATACGATCATACATGCTGCGCTTTTCGTCATCGGACAGTACTTCATAAGCTTCTGAAGCTTCTTTAAACTTTTCTTCAGCTTCTGCGTTATCGGGGTTACGATCTGGATGATACTTCATCGCCAACTTACGATAGGCTTTTTTGATCTCATCATCACTCGCGGTTTTCGAAACGCCTAAAACCTCATAATAATCTCGTTTAGCCATATCTGGCGACGCTCCTCACGGAATTTAAAATATAGTTAACCTGCGACTAAGTTGGGGGTTTTAGTCGGATTTACAAGGGGGGAAACTGAAAAAATTTAGAATTTTCTAAAAAACAGCTTTGTTTCTGGCATATTTTGCAAGGCCTTTGATCCAAGCGTTCAGCAAATATAACCAAGCAATGGCTGAGAATACCACACCTGCAATGGTACATGCCGTTACCCAGAGTGCGCTACTCCAAACAAAGAAAATCAAAGGGATAAACCATAAAGCTGCAAATACAGCCAGCATCAGAAACATCACCACGCTACGCATAATCCACAGCGCATGTGTATGAATCCAGACCTCAGCACCATCAATCATGGCAATTTTACGTGCAAGGAAATAAGCAATCACGGCAAAAAGAATCGTAAACAACCCCAGAAACATACACACATAAGATGCTGTGATGTAACGGCGATGCTGTACTAAATTATTCTGCCCCATGTACTTTTAACCTCAACTCACAGTCTTCACCTTATCTTTTTATGCGGTGAAATTCTGCTGTCATTTTTTGTCTTAACAATAAGATGCTACTATATTGAAATTTTCAATATTTCGCATCTTTTATTCGAAAAAAATTATGACAAATTTGTTGCTCTTTTCACTTTAAACCACGCTGCATACAACGCAGGTAAGAAAAACAGGGTTAAAAAGGTCGCAACAATCAATCCCCCCATAATTGCAACGGCCATCGGGCCAAAGAATATGCTCCTTGATAAGGGAATCATGGCCAGAACGGCAGCAAGTGCAGTCAATAAAATCGGACGAAAACGGCGGACTGTCGCATCAATGATTGAAGTCCACGGATCGTGCCCTGCTGCAATATCCTGTTCAATCTGGTCAATTAAAATCAGTGAATTACGCATGATCATTCCTGATAACGCAATGGTACCGAGCATCGCAACAAAACCGAAAGGCTTATTGAGCAACAATAAAAATAGCGTCACGCCAATGAGCCCCAGTGGCGCAGTTAAAAACACGATGATTGATCGTGAGATACTTTTCAATTGAATCATCAATAAAGTCATGACCACAGCTAAAAATAATGGCATACCTGCATTGACTGAACTTTGTCCTTTAGCAGATTCTTCGACCGTTCCGCCAACTTCAACCAGATAGCCATTGGGTAGTTGTGCTCGTAATTGATCCATCTTCTCTGAGAGTTGATCGACTACAGTCGCAGGTTGTAAATGACTGCGAATATCAGCGCGGACAGTAATGGTTGGCAAGCGATTACGATGCCAAATCAAACCATCTTCAAACTTGTATTCGATTTTGGCAATTTGTGCGAGTGGTACGCTATTGCCGTGACTGGTCGGGACTGCAAGACTGGATAACGAAGCGACATCAACCCGTTCTTTTTGATCGCCACGTAAACGAATTTCAATCAATTCACGTTTTTCACGATATTGATTAATGACCGCCCCAGTAATCGAACTATTTAAGAAGTTGGCCAAATCCTGACTGCTTACCCCCATTTGACGCGCTCGGTCCTGATCGATATTGAGTTCAATGATTTTGCTTGGCTCACCCCAATCCAGATGCACATTGGTGGTATTTGGGTCTTGCCCTACGATTTTCGCGACTTTCTGTGCCCATTCTCGCACTAGACTTATGTCTTCTCCAGACACTCGATATTGCAATGGATAGCCTACAGGAGGGCCATTTTCCAATAATGACACTCGTGTTCTGACCTGAGGCAATAGTTTCTTAATTTGTGTATCAAGAGATTTACGAATTTCATCGCGATCATCTAGGGAAGAAGCTAACACTACAAACTGAGCAAAACTGGCTTGTGGCAGTTGTTGATCGAGTGGTAGATAAAAACGTGGCGAGCCTGTCCCAACATATGCCACATAGTTATCAATCCCCTTTTGCTGAGCAAGGAATTGTTCAACCTTTTTTACCGCCTGTTCTGTGGCAGTGAGAGAAGCACCCTCTTCCAGTTTTAAATCGACTAAAATTTCAGCACGATTTGATGGCGGAAAAAACTGCTGTGGCACCAATTTAAATAACAGGACGGAGCCAATGAAAATTAAAACCGTCGTAACAATCACCGTTTTACGATAACTCACACAAGTTTCGACCATTTTACGAAAGCGTAAATAAAAGGCACTTTGATAGGGATCATGGTTTTCACCTGCATGATGCTGCACAGAATGAGGCACAGGTTGATGGCGTAGCCTCGCCCAAAGACGCTGATACCACGGCGCAGTTTGTTGCATCCTACTAAAATCTGGCAGTAACTTTTCCCCCAGATAAGGCACAAAAAGTACCGCCGCAAACCACGACACAATCAAAGCAATCGTCACCACCTGAAAAATTGAACGGGTATATTCACCAGTGCTGGAGTTTGCAGTGGCAATCGGTAAAAAGCCCGCCGCGGTAATCAACGTACCTGTTAACATGGGAAAGGCTGTGGTTTTCCATGCAAAGCCTGCTGCTTTGATACGGCTATAGCCCTGCTCCATTTTGATCGCCATCATTTCGACTGCAATAATGGCATCATCGACCAAAAGTCCCAAAGCAAGAATCAAGGCACCCAATGAAATTTTATGCAGACCGACATCAAAAAGATTCATTCCAGCAAAGGTCATGGCCAACACCAATGGAATGGACAATGCCACCACCAGTCCTGTGCGAAAACCTAAGGAAAAAAAGCTCACCAGTAATACAATAATCACTGCTTCAGTTAAAACTTGGATAAATTCGTGAATACTACGCTGCACGGCGACAGGTTGATCTGATACTTTCTTTAGTTGCATACCAAGCGGCAAGGTCTTTTGTAAATGATCAAATTCACTTTGCAGATTTTTGCCGAGCGCAATAATGTCTCCCCCCTTACGCATGGATACTGCAATACCAATCCCATTTTCTCCCATAAAACGCATACGCGGTTGAGCGGGTTCGCTAAAACCACGATAGACCTCTGCGACATCTCCCAATTGTATGGTTCGATTACCGATTAATAACGGCATATGTTTGAGATCATCTACATTGTGTAATGCACCTGTGACCCGAACCTGAATGCGGTCTGTGCCTGTTTCAAAGAAACCTGCATTGTTGATACTGTTTTGTTTTTGCAATGCCTCTTGAATCGCTGTAACTGGAATTCCAAGCTGTGCTGCTTTGGTGTTAGACAGTTCAATCCAGATTTTTTGATCTTGCAAGCCCACCAATTCGACCTTGCCTACATCCTTGACGCGTTGTAGTTGTAATTGCAAACGATCGGCATATTCTTTCAACACGGCATAGTCATAGTCGTTGCCTGTCAGTACATAAATATTGCCAAAGGTATCGCCAAACTCATCATTAAAAAAAGGGCCTTGTACACCTGCGGGGAGTTGCTGTTTGATGTCCCCTACTTTTTTTCGCACGTTATACCAGACATCTGGAATCTGATCGGACTTGAGCGAATCTTTGGCGACAAAAGTGACCATCGACTCACCCGGTCTGGAATAGGCCATGATTTTTTCATATTGGCCAGTTGTCATCAGTTCTTTTTCAATCCGATCAGTGACTTGTAACGACACTTCCTGCGCAGTCGCACCCGGCCAATAAGTCTGAACCACCATGACTTTAAAAGTAAAAGGCGGATCTTCACTCTGAGACAATTTTGAGTAAGAAATTATTCCCACAATAGCTAAGAGTAACATCAGATATAAAATGATGCCTTTATTGTTCAGTGCCCACTCTGACAAGTTAAACTTCATGGCTTCGCTCCTGAGGCAATTTGCACAGGACGATTGTCACGATCGATGGGATGAATTTTTTGTTGTTCATGTAATAGATGAACACCACCCACCACCACATAATCATTGACGTTTAGACCAGATAACACTGGAACACTGTCACGCCCGTAAGCACCTAAAGTCACCGCGACCTTATGAATAGTCTGATTCGGTTTGACGATCCAGACATAAGCTTGTTGATTATTTGCAGAAACACTAGACAAAGGTACACTAAGAACATCATGTTGAGTGGCGTTAAAAAACACACGAGCACTTTGCCCGAGCTGAATCGAAGGTTGTGCTTCACGTAATGCAACTTTGACGCTAAACGTGCGGGACTGATCTGCCGCAGGTGAGATTTCGCGCACATAAGCTGCATATTTTTGTTCAGGTTGAGACCAGAGGGTGATCCATGCGGGCTGCCCCACCTTTATTTCAGAAATAGCCTGTTCAGGTGCGCCAATGACCACTTCGCGATCCCCATCAATCGCCAGTTGATAAGCCGCTTGTCCCGCCGCAACCACTTGGCCAACTTCAATCTGACGCTGGGTAATTACCCCATTTTTGTTAGCAACCAACTGGTTATAACCTGTTTGATTGGCAGCCACTTCATAATTGGAACGTGCCTGTTGTAAACTCGCCTGCGCTGCATCATTTTGATTTTTAATGCTGTCAAATTGGGAGCGACTGACTGCATTTAAAGGCAAGAGCTGTTGGAAACGTTTTAATTCTTCACTGGCAATTTTTGCCGAAGATTGAGCACTCTCAAGTTGAGCCTTAGCAGCACTCATTTGTAACTGGGCATCTTTTACATCCAGTCTGGCCAAGACTTGCCCAACCTTTACCCGATCACCTACATCAGCATAACGCTGGGTAATCTGCCCCCCGACCCGAAAAGCCAAAGCCGTTTGCTGACGCGCCTGTACCTCGCCTGCATAGCTTTTTTGTTCATTCATGCTTGCTGAGGGTTGTGTCACCATGACATAGGGAATTTGTTCTGCTTCAGGTGCTTGTTTATTACATCCACCCAATGTAATTAGACACACTACCCATATACTTAAACTGGTCAGTTTTATCGAGGTCATAACCCTTCGCTCTTATTCAAATTTGTTTTTTAAGGCACAATATAAGCAGTATCTTAATTTGTTTGTTTTTTAATTAATATACCCAGTGGTACATTAATTATGTAAAATAAGATAAGTTTTTATTTTTTAAATTAATTTAAGAGATTTTTTGTGCAAAATACGATTGGTCGACCAAAAGATCTGGAAAAAAGAGCTCATATTTTAGAGGCAGCAAAGGCACTTTTTTTAAAACAGGGCTATCACGGTTCCAGTATGAACCAGATTGCCAAAGACGCTAATGTGACCAAGCTCACGGTCTATAATCATTTTCAGGATAAAGAAAGCCTGTTTACATGTGCCATTCAGGAAACCTGCGCAGAATGCATTTCCGAACAACACTTTTTTTTAACCGCACAAAGTGATTTTTTACATGTATTTTCAGACGTTTGTGAGTGCGTTCTGAAGATGATTTATTTACCAGAAGCAGTAAAACTTGAACATGTATTACTTGAGCTTGCTGCCGAGCAAAGTCGGTTGGCTCAACATTTTTTTGAGGCTTCCCATCAACCGCTTTTTGACGCATTGCGTGAATTTTTCACTCAGGCAGCCAGTTTCAAATTTATTCGTCAAGATGACCCAATTAAACAAACAGAACTGACATTGTCACTGTTACTGGGTATTCGACATCATCAGGTTTTGCTTGGTATCCGCGAAGTGCCCTCTTTTGAAGAAATCGGCAATATTGTGACTGATGCCATCGAAATTTTTATGTTGAAATATAAGGTATAGACCTTCGCCGTATTGTGAAACATAGACTTTTCTGCATATGTATACTCCTACGCATAAGTGTTAATTTTTTAAACAATAATTCATATATTTTTACGCTCTAGACTTGGAATGTCATTGAATCGGGGTATAGTCGAGAGAACAAAAGCAGGAGAGCTAACGCCATGATTCAACAAATTGATGCTCCTTTACGTGAGGACGTGCGTCTACTGGGTAATTTACTGGGAGAAACCCTGAAACAGCACGCAGGACAAGATTTGTTTAATCAGGTTGAGCAAATTCGTGCCCTCGCTAAAGGTGCACGTGATGGTCATGCAGAAGCCGAAAAAAAGCTGGAACAACTTTTCTGGGGGCTTAAGGATGAAGAAATCCTGCCATTAACCCGTGCCTTTTCGCAATTTCTTAATTTTGCCAATATTGCAGAACAGTACAATGTGGTGCGTAGCCGTCGTCGCAGTGAGTTTGATGAAAATGCGCCCTCGCCAAATCCACTGGTGCATTTATTTGCTAAATTTAAAGAGCGCCAAATTTCAGCGCAGCAACTGTTTGACCAAATCTGTCAGCTTAAAATTGAACTGGTGCTGACCGCACATCCAACCGAAGTCAGTCGCCGCACCCTCATTCAAAAATATGACGATATCAATGAAGATTTGGCACGGCTCGATCAGCAAAAATTAACGCCCCGTGAACGTCAAGCGGTGTTGAATAATCTTAAGGAGCTGATCTGTTCAGCTTGGCAAACTGATGAAATTCGTCATAACCGCCCAACCCCTGTAGACGAAGCCAAATGGGGATTTACCACCATCGAACAAACCCTATGGAATGCGGTTCCCAAATTTGTCCGTGAACTAAATGAACTGCTTCAGGCACATTGCGAAAGCTCATTACCGCTAGAAATTGCACCCATCCGTTTTGCCTCATGGATGGGGGGTGACCGTGATGGCAATCCAAACGTGACTCACAGCGTTACACAAGAAGTTTTATGGTTATCACGTTGGCAAGCCGCAGATTTATATCTACGTGATATCGAAGATTTACGTTGGGAGCTGTCTATTCAGGCTTGTTCGGATGAACTGAAACAGGCTTTAGGCTATGAACATCCTGAACCGTACCGCGAATATTTACGTGATACTCGTCAACGCCTTAAAGCGACTCGACACTGGTTGGCACAGAAGTTACAAGGTTTTGAAGCCGATGATAGCCAGATTATTCATACTAAAAGTGAATTGCTTGAGCCATTATTACTCTGCCATCGCTCGCTGATCGAATCGAATTTAGCTGAAATTGCCAATGGTAAATTACTGGATTTTATTTACCGCGTAAATTGCTTTGGAATTGAACTATTAAAACTGGACATTCGTCAGGAATCAGGGCGACATCGTCAGGCTATTTCAGCCATTACAGAATATCTAGGATTGGGTAATTTTGAATCATGGACAGAACAAGCTCGGCAAAACTTTTTGATTCAGGAATTACAAAGTAAACGACCTCTGCTGCCCCGCCATTTGGATGAACCACAAAACAGCCTGATCCAGCATCCTGATGTCAAAGAAGTGTTTGCGACCATGCAGACCTTGGCAGCGCAACCACCCGAAAGTTTGGGTGCTTATATTATTTCGATGGCTGAATATGCCAGTGATGTACTCGCTGTATTACTTCTACAAAAAGAAGCGAGCATTTTGCATCCTCTTCGTGTTGTGCCGCTATTTGAAACCCTGAAAGATCTGGACGGTGCAGCAGCGACCATGAATACGCTGTTCAATATGCCTTGGTACAAACAGCATATCCATGGCAAGCATGAAGTCATGATTGGCTATTCTGACTCGGCTAAAGATGCAGGTTTTATGTCCGCCAATTGGGCGCAATATCGTGCACAAGAAGAACTCACTGCTGTTGCGAAACAACATGGGATTCAACTGACCCTATTTCATGGTCGCGGTGGTTCCATCAGTCGCGGGGGCGCACCTACACAGCAAGCTTTGTTTTCACAGCCGCCAGGTTCGATCTCAGGCGCGATCCGTGTGACTGAACAAGGTGAAATGATTCGTTTTAAATTTGGTTTAGAAGAAGTCGCCTTACAAAATCTAGAAATTTATACCGCGGCAACGCTTGAAGCGACCCTGTTACCCCCGCCTACTCCAAAAAAGGAATGGCGAGAGTTGATGCATCAAATGACCGATATTTCGGTACAGGTCTATCGTGAAACTGTGCGTGAAAATCCTTATTTTGTCCAATATCTACGTACCGTTACGCCAGAGCTTGAATTACAAATGTTGCCACTAGGCTCACGTCCTGCTAAGCGCAAAGTTAGTGGGGGTATTGAATCTCTACGTGCGATTCCGTGGGTATTTGCATGGACACAAATTCGTCTGATGCTCCCTGCATGGTTAGGTACAGGAGCCGCGATTAACCAAATTATTGATGCTGGTCAAAAAGAAACACTCGATGAAATGCTACAACAATGGCCTTATTTCCAGACTTTGATTGATATGCTGGAAATGGTTCTTTCTAAATCGGATGGCAGTATAGCTCTGTATTATGAATCGCATCTGACTCAGGATGAAAATTTGAAGGCACTCGGTACAGAGTTACGTCAACGCTTAAAAGATGCCGTTCAAACTTTACTTGCTATGAAAGGTGAGTCCAAATTACTGAGTAATAACGAAGTACTGGATCAGGCGATGCGGGTTCGTAAAACTTATTTATTGCCTTTGCATTTATTACAGGCAGAACTGATGAAACGGCGTAGAAGTTATTTAAACGTTGAACAGGCTGAACACACCCCGGTCGACCATGCATTAATGGTCAGTATCGCGGGCATTGCAGCAGGGCTGCGTAATACAGGCTAAAGTCAATTTTTAAATCGTATGTAGGCCATTTTCTTTAACAAGAGATTGCCTACATGCATTTAGACTCTGCATTTTTACAATTTTTTCCGCTCGCATTTAAATACGTGGTCATACGTAACCGTCTATCTTTCTGATAAATCCACGCTCTCAATCTTCTGATATATCTTTAAGTTAAATTTCCCATATATTTACCATTTGGTAAAAATAAAAGCTAAATCAAATGCCTTACTTTACCAGTTGCTCATAAATCAATTAAATCATCGTCAAAGAAAGAGTATGATGTGCGCCAGTAAAAACAATTAGAGTCTATTTTATGTCCACTTGGTTTCCAAAATGGCGTCCGTATCAAGGGCAGATCGATCATCGTCCTGTTGCGACCGATGAGTACCTTCCGCCCGCTCAAAGTGCAGTTTTAGGTATTCAACATGCATTTGCCATGTTCGGTTCGACCGTATTGGCTCCGTTACTCATGGGCTTTAACCCAAATCTTGCGATCCTGATGTCAGGCATCTGTACGATTTTATTTTTCTGTATGACGGGCGGGCGGGTTCCAAGTTATTTGGGTTCGAGCTTTGCGTTCATTGGCGTTGTCGCTGCTGCGACAGGACATATCACAGGTTCAGGCGCAAATCCGAATATTAGCGTTGCACTGGGCGGCATTGTCGCCTGTGGTGTTATTTATGCCATTATTGGCTTTATGGTCATGCTGACAGGAACGCGCTGGATTGAAAAATTGATGCCACCTGTCGTTACGGGTGCTGTGGTCATGATTATTGGTTTAAATTTGGCGCCTGTCACTGTAAAAGCAGTGGCTGGCCATCCCTTTGATATGTGGATGGCACTGGTGACAGTGTTATGTATGGGCATTATCGCGGTATTTACTCGTGGACTATTACAGCGACTATTACTTTTAATTGGTCTACTCATCGCTTATCTGATTTATGCAGTGGCCACCAATGGTCTTGGGTGGGGCCAACCAATTGACTTTTCACAAATTTCGGCTGCACCGTGGTTTGGTGTGCTAAGCTTGACTGCACCAACTTTCCAGATGAATGCGATGTTGATTATTGCTCCTGTAGCGCTGATTTTAGTCGCTGAAAATCTGGGACATATCAAAGCAGTAGGCGCCATGACGAATGAAGACTTAACCCCTTATCTGGGCAAGGCTTTTGTCGCCGATGGAATTGCCACGACATTGTCAGGTAGTGTAGGCGCGCCAGGTATGACCACCTATGGTGAAAATATCGGGGTCATGGCAGTCACCCGTGTTTACTCCACAATTGTGTTTGTGATTGCAGGTGTATTTGCTATTTTTCTAGGACTATCTCCAAAATTTGGTGCAGTCATTAGTACCATTCCCACAGCCGTACTTACAGGCGCTTCGATTGTAGTGTTTGGTTTAATTACCATTGCAGGGGCAAAAATCTGGCTTGAAAACAAAGTGGATTTTTCTAACAACAAAAATCTGGTAGTTGCTGCGGTCACGATTATTTTGGGTGCAGGTAACTTTGAATTGATGTTTGGCAACTTCAATTTAGGCGGAATCGGAACAGCAACGTTTGCGGCGATTTTGTTGAATTGGTTATTTGGTCTAAAAGATAAAACCTAAATGATTTATAGGGGTCTCTTTTAAGCAGCCATAAGGCTGCTTTTTTTATGAAATTAGATCTTGAACCCATCATTTTTGGTTATCATGACTTTGTCACGCTTAATACTCACAGAATGGCTTATGCGCTTTGATTTTTTTGATCTACAACTATTTTTACACGTGGTGGAGACGGGCAGTTTCACCAAAGGGGCTGAACGTTCAGCTATTTCTTTACAGGCCGCCAGTGAACGTATTAAAAAACTAGAGCGACATTTTCACAGCGCCTTGTTTATTCGACATACGACAGGCGTTGAATTGACTATTTCGGGTCAAACCCTGTTACAACATGCACAACAACTGATCTATGGACTCGAAGCATTAGAACAAGAGATGCAGACTTTCCAGCGTAAAACCACACAGCAACTGACTTTATGGTGTAATTCCTCTGCACAAAGCGAATATTTACCCATGTTATTGCCCAAATATTTGATCGAACATGCACAACTTCAGATTGAATTACATGAAGCAGAAAGTAATGACATTATTGCTGCACTACAAAAAGGTCAGGCAGAATTAGGACTGATTTCCAGTTTTTTTGCTCCAAATGATGCATTGGAAACACACATTTTTGCTGAAGATCCATTGGTATTTATTTGCGCGCCAGATCATCCTTTAGCCACACATGGACATTTGGATTTTGTAGCGATTTTAAAGGAAGATTTTATTGGACTGCTGCCCCATCATTCATTACAACAATCTATAGAAACACAAGCCAAACATCTTCATCACCACCTACACTATCGTTTACGCTTACCTAGCTTTAGTGCGATGGCTCAAGTCGTCGCCAACGGTGTAGGTGTCGCGATTATGCCTCTTCGTGCTGCTTCGCATTTACAAAAACTTTATGCTTTCTCAACAATTGCGCTCACAGGTGCATGGGCAAATCGTAAATTACTGTTAGCTGCTCATCATTTTTCTAATCTTTCTCCAAGCTATCAGGATTTTGCCCAGTTCTTACTCGAAAACAAACCTCAGCCCATTAACGCTTAATGTATAACCATGTAAGCACCCAATAAAATGAGTCCAATAAAGAAAAAACGGCGAAAACGTTGCTCAGGTATGCGATAACGTAATTTTTGTCCAATCCACATTCCGAAAACTGCTGGAATCACTGCGATCCATGCCAAGCGATAATCAATAGGCATACTTGCTGTAGAGTGCAGTTGCAAATAAATGGCCAGACAAATCGTCGATAAAGTAAAAACCAAACCTAATGACTGTACTAAATCATCCCGTTTCAAACGTAAAGACTGTAAGTAAGGCACTGCAGGAATAATAATGACACCTGTTGAAACAATTAAAGCCCCACCCAAATACCCAATAATGGGCGACAGCCATTTTTCATAAGGTGCGAGATTGGGCAGTTGTTTCACCGAAAAACCATATATACCATATACGATAAGCATTCCACCCAATAAAACCTCACTGGTTTTACCTGTCGCCTGACTTAAAGTCGGCAAAAAACTAAATATAGTGCCGACAATAATCCCAAGTAACAATAACCAAAAACGTTGGATGAGGCTCCAGACCCGCCCTTCTGCAAACAATTGCCAAAAGTTCGTAATCATGGAGGGAATAATCAGTAAAGAAGCCGCCTGAAATGGTGCAATCACAAGCGTCAGTAATCCCATTGCGACGGTAGGGAGTCCCAAACCCAATGCACCCTTGACCATGCCTGCTAACATAAATACGATTATGACTAAAGCCAACATTTCCATCAGCAACGAACTCTGTAATTTAAACAAGGTTATGCTAATGGAGTCAGCTAAAAGTTCCTATTCATGTTTTTGGGAGTCAGCCTCAAGCAAAGATTGAGGCTGTTGATTGAATCAGAATAGTTAATGCATTTTGAGTTTCGGTGAAGCAGTTTTAGAGAGCAAATCTGTCATCATCATCAAAGTGGTTTTAAATACGCCATGTAAAGCAACTTGATGGAAACGATAAAGTGATACATACATCATCCGCGCCATAAAGCCTTCCACATTGATGTTATTAAAAATGCTGCCCACACTACTATGTTCACTCAAGGAAATTAGTGAACCTTTGTCCTTGAATTGAAATTGCCCCAATGGTTTTTGATTCAAGCGATTTTCGAGTGCTTTAGCCAAAAATATAGCTTCTTGATTCGCGACTTGCGCACGCGGTGGCACAGGTCGCTCTTGGCCTTCGGGGATATAGCTGGCACAGTCACCCATCGCAAAAATATTTTCGTCACGTGTGGTCTGTAGGCTTGGACGTACCACTAACTGATTAATGCGATTAGTTTCAAGTCCTGCTATATCTTTCAGAAAATCTGGCGCTTTAATCCCTGCTGACCAGACTTTAAGCGTCGCTGTAACCTGTAAATCGCCTTCACACAAAACTTTATCGGCATCAATATATGTGACACGACAATTTGTCAGAACTTTTACTCCAATGTCTTCAAGTTCTTTTTGAGCACGTTCAGATACACGTTCATTCAGTGCAGGGAGAATGCGCGGTGCAGCTTCAATTAAACTAATATTGACATCTTTAGGATCAATACTGTTCAGTCCATATTTAGAAAATTCATTGGCTGCATGATGTAACTCAGCCGCCAATTCCACACCTGTCGCCCCTGCTCCAATAATTGCAATATTTAAATCATTCTGATGGCGATGCATCAAATGATTGGCTTGCGCTTCCAGATACATACTTAAAAATTCGCGCTGAAAACGATCGGCCTGCGGGCGAGAGTCTAGGAAGATGCAATGTTCTTTAGCACCTGATGTCCCAAAATCATTTGAGGTCGATCCAATCGCCATCACTAAAGTGTCATAACCTATGCGTCGTTCAGGTGCAATATCTTTACCCTCTTCATCACGTAGAACATCCAATACAATTTCCTGAGTTTGACGATCGATATCTTTTAAACGACCTAGAAAAAATTCAAAATGATGTTGATTGGCATGAGCAAAATAGTTCAACTCATCTTCATAAGAATTTAATGTTCCTGCTGCGACCTCATGTAACAAGGGTTTCCAGATATGCGTCAAAGCAGCATCAACTAAAATAATCTCCGCTTTGCGACGTTTTCCAAGTTTGTTACCTAAACGCGTGGCAAGCTCCAAACCTCCAGCGCCACCACCTACAATAACAATACGATGCAGTTTTAAATCACGATTTGATGTGGTCATCATAAGAGAACTCCAATTTTCTTATGAATACCAACTGTTGCAATTTGTATTCATAAGAAAAATATCATTCATTATGTACACAAATATTTAGCATAAAAAACATACCTTTTTCCAACGTCAGGTACGTTTTTTGTTGAACAATTTACCAAGAAAAAACAAAAAAGCTGTAATATTCATCAAGATACATACAACTTTTAAAATGATTGAACAGATTTTGAGAGAACTTTTCTTCTATCTGGCAATACGCCTATATCAACTAGGATTCCAGACTTTCAGTTTTATATTTTTCTTCGAGTACATTATTAAAGATACTTTCAATCATCCAGACACGATATAAACTATTAAACACATAACGTTGCCCTTCTATACGTAACTCAAGTACAGGAAAATCAGGTTGATGTTTCTCCTGACAGGAAGCATCATTATCGAGCAACAAAGTCGCTACATCTTCTTGGGTCAAGGACTCGATACCTAACTGCTGCTGTAGAGCCTGAAAATGCGGCTTATACGAGAGATCCTTACCTTTGGTCCAGACCGCTTGAAGAATGCTATACATGGCATCGACACGCTGCTCCTCAGGGGTACTGTAATATAGTTTCGCCATCTCTAGCGTAGCTTGTTGGGTCGGACGGCAAAATGGAGTAAATGCCACATCTGTGCGCTTGGATAAGCGCGTCGCGAGGCTCCAGTCAAATAAATCCCGCCGTTGATAGCTGAGAGGATAAACCGTCAATTGAATATTATAATAATTGGCCAGTTCTTCCCGAATATAAGCCATTAGCAGCCAGCTAATCGGATCCTCAAGCGCTATAAACAAATCCAGCTCTGGATGCATCGCTTGAATTTCAGCCAACTCTTCAGCATCACTAAGCAAATGTTCGCGCCATTCAATATGATTGATCAAAAAAATGGGATTGTCAGTCAATAATTTTTGCTGTTTTAAACGGCGGGTCAAACGTAGTAAATCATCGACTGCCTGATACTTTCGTCCACCGAACTCAAAAAAACTGGCTGCAACAGGAACGTCTTTAAATATCCGCTCTGGAAAATTCTGCGGAGTTTGTTGTTGGCGAGCCATGGTGTACAGGGTTCGCAATTTGCCATATTGCTGTTGCCATAGCATATGAAAGACATCTTCAAGCAAATACAGGAAATTTTTGCCCTGTAAAGGCGTATTTTTTAATATCAGTTCAGCTTGACTCAGTGCTTCAGGGGTAGGTGGCTCGGGAGTTTCATCAAAACCAAAACGATGCTGTTTGGCTAAAATCTTGGCATCGTTAAAACAATAATTTTGCCATTCCAAGGCGGTCATGCCGTTGGGAGGTTCTGCGCCCTGATGTGAAATAATGACTTTAAGCGGTTTTATGTCATCAGTTAAGATTTCATCCAATTGTGTTAGTTGCTGCACTGCAAGATAGCTATAGACATCGTCCAATCTTAAATAAATACTCAAGCCCTGTTCGGTTGATAACACCGCTTGACGCGAGGGTTTTTGGTAAAACCAGCTCGATCGAATAGGATCA
Organism: Acinetobacter sp. WU_MDCI_Axc73; assembly: GCF_025562455.1. Taxonomy (GTDB): domain Bacteria; phylum Pseudomonadota; class Gammaproteobacteria; order Pseudomonadales; family Moraxellaceae; genus Acinetobacter. The sequence continues at coordinate 13,993 of NZ_JAHPRO010000004.1, read as the reverse complement.
AACCAACGGCGTAACAGTGACATGAATCAAGCCTCTAATAAATTTTTATCGGACAATAGGTTAAACAGGATGTAAAAGCATAATGCATTATACTTTAACATTGAAATGACCGTTTTCCATAAAAAAACACCCACAAAAGTGAGTGTTTTATAGACGCATTGGGTAGGTTAAACTTCGCGTACTGCACCTCGTGCTGCACTCGTCGTATGCATCGCATAGGCTTTTAAAGCTTTGGACACTTTACGTTTACGCTCTTCAACTGGGTGCCAGCCTTTTTCTTCTTGTACCGTACGGCGATGTGCCATGGTTGCATCGTCCACATTCAAATGAATGGTACGGTTTGGAATATCAATTTCGATGGTATCACCATCATGAACCAAACCAATTGCACCACCTTCTGCTGCTTCAGGTGAGACGTGACCAATCGAAAGACCCGATGAACCACCCGAGAAACGACCATCGGTAATCAAAGCACAGTCTTTACCCAAACCCTTAGACTTCAGATAACTGGTTGGATATAGCATTTCTTGCATACCTGGGCCACCGCGTGGACCCTCGTATCGAATCACCACGACATCGCCTGCTTTAATATCGCCACCTAAAATTGCTTCTACTGCTGAATCCTGACTTTCGAAAACACGGGCTGTCCCAGTAAATTTGAGAATAGATTCATCCACACCTGCGGTTTTAACGATACAACCATCGAGCGCAATATTACCGTAAAGCACAGCCAAACCACCGTCTTGAGAAAAGGCATGTTCAGCGTTACGAATCACGCCTTTTTCACGGTCACCATCCAGTGTCGAATAATAACGATTTTGTGAAAATGCCACTTGCGTCGGAATACCGCCTGGGGAAGAACGATAGAACTCATACACTTCAGGTGCTTCGGTACGAATGATGTCCCATTGATCTAAAGCGTGTTTTAAAGTTTTTGCATGCACACTGTTCACGGAGGTATCTAATAAACCCGCACGATCTAGCTCACCTAAAATTGCCATAATTCCGCCCGCACGGTGCACATCTTCCATATGTACATCTTGTTTAGCTGGAGCAACCTTTGATAATACAGGTACTTTACGTGAAAGCTGATCAATATCGTCCATGGTGAAATCGACTTCGGCTTCATGTGCCGCAGCCAACAAATGCAATACGGTATTGGTCGAACCGCCCATCGCGATATCTAGTGTCATCGCGTTTTCAAAGGCTTTTTTGGTTGCAATTGAACGTGGCAAAATACTGTAATCATCTTGTTCATAATGACGTTTTGCCAACTCAACAATCAATTGTCCGGCACGTTCAAATAGTTTTTTACGATTGGCATGCGTCGCGACAATCGAACCATTCCCCGGCAAAGACAAACCTAATGCTTCGGTTAAACAGTTCATTGAGTTCGCTGTAAACATACCTGAACATGAACCACAAGTTGGACAGGCTGAACGTTCAAAAGCCTTTACTTCTTCGTCTGTATAGCTATCGTCCGCAGCCACGACCATCGCATCGACCAGATCAATGGCTTTTTCATTACCACGAATTTTGACTTTACCTGCTTCCATCGGCCCACCGGACACGAAGACGACTGGAATATTCAGGCGCATCGCAGCCATTAACATACCCGGGGTGATTTTGTCACAGTTAGAAATACACACCATGGCATCGGCACAGTGTGCATTGACCATGTATTCAACCGAGTCCGCGATCAAATCACGTGAAGGCAATGAATACAACATCCCGTCATGCCCCATCGCAATCCCGTCATCAACAGCAATGGTGTTAAATTCTTTGGCAACACCACCTGCTGCCTGAATTTGTTCAGCCACCAGTTGACCCAGATCTTTCAGATGTACGTGTCCCGGAACAAATTGAGTAAACGAGTTGACCACTGCAATAATCGGTTTACCAAAGTCGTCATCTTTCATTCCTGTTGCGCGCCATAAGCCACGCGCACCAGCCATATTTCTTCCGTGCGTAGATGTTTTTGAACGATAATCAGGCATTTGTGTTTCCAACGAGTTGTGCTTGAGACAAATCTGAATTGGTCTCTGGCTAAATTAGGCTATTTCAGCAGATTATTACATCATACTACAGCTTGATGTTTAAGCGATGAGCAAAAATGACTTTCATTTTAATGCAGATTCTATGCAAGATGCTCACCACAGAATCATAAAATCTGGGTGATACAGACTCAATATAAACTGATCTGTTTAAAATTGAATACAAAACTTTCATGAATAATTTTTTAATTTTGCATTACCTTTTGTTATTAATAAAAATAAGGATGCTCAAACACACCTAATATGCCATTTAAGCCATTGTAATTACGTAAATAATCACTGGATTTTAGGCTTAAACGCGGTTTTGGCTTATAATAGCGTTAAGTTTTTATGGAAGTGAATGTGTGAAAGTTATTTTTGCAGGAACACCTGAATTTGCCTCTACGGCTTTGGCTGCCTTACTTCAGACAGAACATGAGATTGTTGCTGTTTACACTCAGCCAGATCGCAAAGCAGGTCGTGGTCAAAAACTCACACCTTCTCCTGTTAAGCAGCTCGCGCTTGAACACAATTTAGCTGTTTATCAACCTTTACATTTTAAAGCATCGACAGAAGAAGGTTTGGCGGCTCAACAACAACTGGCTGAATTGGGCGCAGATGTTATGGTCGTCGCAGCTTATGGTCTGATTTTGCCACAAACAGTTTTGGATACACCAAAGTATGGCTGCCTGAATATTCACGGTTCGCTATTACCACGTTGGAGAGGTGCAGCACCTATTCAGCGAGCCATTGCCGAAGGTGATACTCAGACAGGTGTCACGATTATGCAAATGGCGGCAGGTCTCGATACAGGCGATATGCTGTATAAAACCTTTTATGATATTCAAGCCAACGATACATCTGCCAGTTTATATGAAAAGTTGGCAACTCAAGGCGCAGAAGCCATTTGCAAAGTGCTAGAGTCAGAGCAAAGTCTACAGAGTTATTTGCATACGCGTCAGGTTCAGGATGAAAGCCAGACGATTTATGCAAAAAAGCTAACAAAAAACGAAGCACAAATTGACTGGTCACTGGATGCCATCCAAATTGATCGTAATATTCGTGCCTTTAACCCATGGCCTGTCGCTTTTATTGTGCTCGGTGAGAACAATAACTTACGGGTCTGGAATTCAAGTATTTCTTCTTTCAGCAATGAAAATGCTCCAATCGGTGAGATTATTGCGATTGATAAATCAGGCGTTCATATCGCCTGTGGAACAGGCGTAGTGTGTTTAAATTCACTTCAATGGCCGGGCGCCAAGCCATTAAATCCGGTACAAATTTTACAAACTCAAAAACTTAATATTGGGCAAGTATTGGCATGAAACAGTTTCCACGTCCAAGTACCGAACTCAATTTACGTGCACAAGTGATATCGACCCTGTTACAGGTACAGCAGGGTCAGTCCTTAGGTAGCTTATTACATCATCAACTGAGTGAAATCCCTGAGCGTGACCGCGCTCTATTTCACGAATTGGTATTGGGAACATTGCGTCAGTGGTACGCTCTCAAGGCAATCACGCTGCCATTACTAACCAAACCATTGAATAACGAAACCGTAGAAACTTGTCTCTATGTCGGGTTATATCAAGTCTTGTGTACTCGTATTCCTGCTCATGCCGCGATTTCAGAAACGGTCACTGCAAGTAAACAACTCGGTTTTCATGCTTTAAGCGGTATTGTAAATGCTATTTTACGTCGCGCTACGCGGGAAACCGAAGATTTTCAACAACATTTACAACAAGCGCATGGGCTTCCAAGCTGGCTGTATAAACGTTTGAAAAAAGACTGGCCGTTACAAGTCGATGATTTATGTCAGCAACTCAAACAAACAGCACCGCTCACATTAAGAGTTAACCAGCGCCATATTGGGCGCGATGCTTATCTTGCTAAACTTCAGGCGGAACAAATTCAGGCTCGTGCTTGTCACGTGTCAAAGGTGGGTATTGTATTAGAACAATCTGTTCAAATCGCCTCATTACCGGGCTTTGAACAAGGTTGGTTTTCTGTACAAGATGAACATGCTCAAATTTGTGCAATGCTCGTACCCGATTTAAACGATCAAGTCGTTTTGGATGCTTGTGCCGCGCCAGGGGGCAAAACGGCACATATGCTAGAAAAATTTAAACCGCAGTCTTTAATTGCATTAGATCATGATTCGAAGCGCTTACTTCGAGTCACTGAAAATTTACAGCGCTTACAACTTGATCAAAGCCATGTTGAGATCATTGCTGCAGATGCGACAACTTGGCAGGCTGAACAGTCGTTAGATTGTATTGTGCTAGATGCTCCTTGTTCTGCGACGGGCGTGATCCGTCGTCATCCTGACATCCGTTTATTGCGTCAATCTAGTGATATTGCCCAAACCGTCGAACTGCAAAAACAGATTTTGCAGCATTTATGGCAACAACTTAAAGTAGGCGGCACTTTGTTGTATATCACCTGCTCGATTTTAAAAGTTGAAAATGAACAACAAATGATTTCGTTTTTTGCTGAACATGCCAATGCTGAAGAAATAAAAATCGAAGCAACATGGGGAATTGAACAAATTCATGGTCGCCAGTTACTACCCGCATCTGGACAAGGCGATGGCTTTTATTATTGTAAAATCAAAAAAGTCGCTTAATGCGACTTTTTTACTGCAACAACTAAAAGTGTTAAACAAACTTAAAGAGTACCAGACTGAGTGCCAAAGCTGCCATACCAGAAACTAAACCATACACCGTTTCATGCCCTTTGGAATAGCGTTTAGCTGTAGGCAATAATTCATCCAGAGATAAATATACCATCACCCCTGCAATCAAACCAAATACAATGCCATAAACCATTGGCCCCAAAAAAGGCGCCAACAGGAAGTATCCTAGAGCTGCGCCAAAAGGCTCAGCTAACCCCGATAATAAACTTGCCACAATCGCAATCGACTTTTTCTGAGTCGCAATATAAACGGGTACAGCAATCGCAATGCCCTCAGGAATATTATGGATCGCGATGGCAACCGCCAAAGGCGTACCCAAAGTTGGACTGTCTAAAGTCGCAAAAAAAGTTGCCAAACCCTCAGGGAAATTATGTGCTGTAATCGCCAATAAAGTGAGTAATGCGGTACGACGAATTTGCGCCTGATCCAATTGTAAATCTGCGCTTTTTTCGACCATTGCGTGAGGATTCGGTACAAAACGATCAAGTAATAAAACTAAAATCACCCCTGCTAAAAAAGCAAAAGTGGCATAGGTATATGCAACTTTATCCTGAAAAATTTCAGAAAACGAAAGCCATGATTTATTGAGAATCTCGGTCAATGAAACATAGACCATGGCCCCACCAGAAAATGCCAGACCAAAAGATAAAAGACGAAAGCTTGGTTGCTTAAAAAACAGAACAATCGCACCACCGACCAATGTTGCTAAACCCGCTAAAAAAGTGACTGAAAAAGCAATCCAGACTTCTGGGCCAAACAATGACGACATTGAAATTGCTCCTAAAAAGAAAGCCATCATCATAAATGATAATGACTTTCATTTTCAACAAATCAATTTATTCTAGTACTTAAAATCAAAGCGTATGCTGATCTTTAACCTCATCAAGTACTTCGTCCAGTTCTTCGGGATGTTTGCTTAAATGCAAGATAGACAATGCCAGTCCTCCCCATAAAAACACCATCGAGATCACCATCATGACAATAGCTGAAGTATTCATTCTGGCTCTCCTAACGATCTTGCATTTTAGATAAAATCAACGCAATCACTGCACAGAAAATAATGCAGCCCCAACCAAATATCCACTGCATACTGATACTATAATCACCATAGCCTTTTAATAACAAGTGATAAACTGTCATCGATAATGTAACAAGCAAGATCATTGACGTAATCACGGTAAGGGTGAAATTCCAGCCATTGCCCAATTGAATCGTTGAAATTGCATTAATATGGTTACGCAGTTCGAGTAAAGCCGAACGCTTAAACCATGCAACTGCAATAATCGAAACCAGTGCGCCACCAATAATGCCGATATTATTAATAAAGTGATCGACGATATCGACCAGCTTAATGGAATTCACACTTGAGAATAAAACGATTGAAACAACAGCACTTCCTCCACCTACAATCGTGACAGCTTTTTTACGACTCCATTTTAGCTTATCCTGCATGGCTGCAATGGGCACTTCCAAGATACTGACCATTGAAGAAATTCCTGCCACGAAAAGTGAAGCAAAAAATAAAATACCAAATAAATCGCCCCCAGCACCCAGACTGGAAATAATTTTAGGAAATGCAATAAAGGCCAGCCCAATACCGCCACTCACCACATCCTGTACATTGCTATGAGCAATATGCGCCATGAAACCCAACGCGGCAAAAATACCAATACCCGCTAGAATTTCAGTCGATGCATTTGCAAAACCAACAATTAAACCGGAACCTGTAAGATCAGTCTTTGGCTTCAGATACGAAGCATAAGTCACCATAATTCCAAAACCGACGGACAATGAGAAAAACGTATGGCCATAGGCAGCCAACCAAACTTTATAGTCCATCATTGCTGACCAGTTCGGAGTAAAAAAGGCATTTAACCCATCTACTGCGCCCGGTAGACGTAAAGCTTGTATCACCAAAATAGTAAATAGAACGAATAATAAAGGCATGAAGATTTTATTGGAAAGCTCTACTCCTTTTTTTACACCACCATACAGAATAATTAAGGTTAATGCCCAAATCCCTAAAATAGGCCAAAATAGATGCCCTACAAATCGCAGGTCAAAGTTTGCGGCATCCGTGGTTTGTAAATAAGTTTTAAAGAAAAAACTTTCCGGATCACTGCCCCACATTTGTCCAATAGAGAAATAAACGTAACTTCCTGCCCATGTCAGCACACTGGCATAATATAAGCCAATAATGATACATACACAGACTTGCCACCAACCTAATGTTTCGCCTCCTCGAAATAATTTACGATAGGCTTTAGGCGGGGAACTTCGGGCTTTATGTCCTACTGCATAATCTAAAAATAAAAGAGGCAATCCTGCCGTAATAAGTGCTAATAAATACGGAATTAAAAATGCCCCGCCACCATTCTCATAGGCAACATAAGGAAAACGCCAAATGTTACCTAAACCCACTGCGGAGCCGACGGCAGCAATAATAAAACCAGATCGTGAAGACCAGTTTTCACGAGTATCAGCCATAAATGATCATCCTTCGTTTTGAGCTTGCTTGGATTAGTTATTGAACGTTGCAAGATCAATACCATTTCATAAGATTTGTTTTGGTGTGGACGTTATCTCGCCTTTTGAGCCTCATGATTGTCCAAATAGACAAAAATTATTCCGTCTTCCTTAAAGATCGTCATTTATTTTTGTCTTTCTAATCTATGAACCATACCCACTTTTTAACTGATTTTCTTGTACTTTGCTGTAAATAGAACCATGATTTTGAGGTTTTATCATTGATTCGTTTTTTTTCTAAATTTTGAGTTTTATTTTTAAAAATTTTAATCTCACTCAACAATACGATTTGCAAACTAAAAAAGGGGGAAAGTTACCTCTCCCCCTGTTGCTTACATTGACATTTGGATTTGTTCCACGTGGAACTTTAATTTATCGATCCTGTTGTAATGCGCGTTGTCCACTGAGCATTTTGGCAAATTGATTGGCGATTCGTCCTGAACGATTACCTTTTTGGGTTGCATACTGAATGGCCTGCTGTTTAACTTGCTCGATTTCATCTTCCTGCCAACCATATTCGACTAACCATAGTTTGACTGTATTTAAATACTCAACTTGTGAAAATGAGTAAAAATGGATTTGTAAACCGAAACGATCTGCCAAAGATACTTTCTGCTCAACACTGTCACCCGGATGAATTTCTCCATTTTCCGAAGCAAAAAACTCCTGATTATCCCGCTGGTATTCGGTCACCATATGTTTACGGTTAGATGTCGCATAAATCAAGACATTATCCGCACTGGCAGACAATGAACCATCCAGTACAGTTTTTAAACCAGCATAAGACGTATCACCCGCTTCAAAAGCCAAATCATCACAAAAAATAATAAATCGCTCTGGCCGATCTGCAATTAAATTAACAATTTTAGGTAAATCATTGAGATCTTTCTTTTCAAGCTCAATAATACGCAATCCTTGTGCATGAAACTCATTTAAACACGCTTTGACAATGGATGATTTCCCCGTCCCACGTGCACCTGTCAATAATACATTATTGGCAAAATAGCCTTTGACAAAAGCTTCAGTATTATCTTTAACCTTATTCAGTTGCAGATCAATATTACTCAAAGCATTAAATGAACTGAGCTGTGGATGCCGAATTGGAACAAGATTACCTCTGTAACGTGGATCCTCAGTTTTCTCCCAACGAAATGCTATCGCTTGCTCGAATAGTTGATCATCCACAATAGTTTGTGGGCTAAACTGATTAAGTGCCTGCGCAATACTTTGCAATTGATCATTAAGTTGTTTTACCGTCTGAATCAACTCGGCAGTGAATTGTTCCAAAGCCATGCTCCTATCATGATAGAACCATAGTGTAAGACTATTTAATTTGAAAGTATTTCGATAAAATCTCAAAAATTGTCGCTAAAATATCATCTAAATATGCCGTCTGATCCTAATTATTTTGAGTGTTTTGAAGTAGCACAAAGTTCACTTTATTGCTTATCTGCGCTCTACCCTCAGCACCATTATTTTAATTGGCATCAACATGCGCGGGCACAACTTCTATATGCGGTGCAGGGTAGTATGTTAGTTGAAACACATAAAGGAAAGTGGATTGTTCCTGCTCAGCATGGCGTTTGGCTTTCACCTCAAATGCCCCATGCTATTAGCATGCTCAATGATGTACATATGCGTTCGATCTTTATTGCGCCTGAGCTAAATATTCAATTTGAACAAGCCATCTGTGTGATTAAAATTTCAGCTTTATTGCGTGAATTAATTTTTGCCAGTAGCGAAATTCATGAACCTTATACAGCGAATACTCGTGAAGATAGGATCAATTTGTTATTGTTAGATGAACTTCAACAAATGCCGAAACTTCCTTTCTTTCTGCCTTGGCCAACACAAAGTCATCTACAGCATCTATGTCAGAAAGTTCTGGACGAACCATATCATTTGCTGCGTATTGAAGATATTAGCCAGCAATTAAATATGAGTAAAATTACCTTTCAACGGCATTTTCAAAAACAAACAGGTCTTAGTTTTGGACGCTGGCGGCAACAAGCTAGATTACTCCTTGCTCTGGAGCGCCTCACTCAGGGTGAAAAAATCCTGAGTATCGCTCTGGATCTTGGATTTTCTAGCCAAAGTGCATTTAGTGCAAGTTTTAAGCAATACTTTGGTATTTCACCGAGTGCCTGCTTTGCAACAGACACTCGTATTTAAAATGATGGATAAATTAAGGCTGTTTAATGACCAATAAACGCTCTTCCTGCATATCACGAATAGCTGAATGAATTCCCTCTCTTCCCAAGCCTGAATCCTTAACACCTCCATAAGGCATATTATCAACACGGAAAGTCGGAACATCATTGATAATCACGCCACCGACATGCAAATGTTGCCATGCATACATCATGTTATTGAGGTTTTGGGTGTATACACCAGCTTGTAAACCAAAACGGCTGCTATTAATTTTTGCAATCCCTTGTTCAAAATTCTTATATTTCTCTAAGATCGCGACAGGACCAAAAGCTTCGTCTTTATAAATTTCAAGTTTTTCATCGACATTTTCAACCAAGGTTGCTTCAAACATCACTCCTTCCAATATGCCACCTGCAAGAATTTTTGCACCTTTTTTCTCAGCTTTATCTAGCCATTTTTTTAAACGAATCGCTTCTTTTTCTTTAATCATTGGACCAACCAAAGTGGTTGCAAGATCAGGATCACCTGCTTTTAGTTTTTTGACTTTAGCGACAAGTTTTTTCTTTAGATCAGTATAGATATCAACGTGTACTAAAATTCGCTGCACACTAATACATACTTGCCCAGCTTGACCATAAGCCCCTGCAATTAATCGATCAATAAAAGCATCAGTTAGTTCTGTATCAGGTTCTATCATGACTGCTGCATTACCCCCCAGTTCTAATGTTACTTTTTTACGACCTGCTCTGGCTTTCATATCCCATCCGACTTGATCTGATCCTGTAAAACTCAGCATTTTAAAGCGGTCATCTGTCACAAGAATATCGGCAGCACTACGTTCACAAGGTAAAATTGACCAAGCTCCTTTTGGCAATTCTGTTTCAGCTAAAATCTCAGCAATTTTGATCGCACTGATCGGCGTTAAACTGGCTGGTTTTAAGATAAATGGACATCCCGCTGCAATCGCAGGTGCAATTTTATGCGCAGTTAAATTGAGTGGGAAATTAAAGGGGCTAATGAGAGAAATAGCACCAATGGGTACATGACGCACCATACCTTGATACGCAGCTGCAACTGGAGTAACAGCTAAAGGCAAAACACGACCACTGTCCATTTGAGTCGTCGCATCAGCAGCCAATTGGAAAGTATTTATCAAACGCTCAACTTCAGCTGCGGCCGCACTGCGTGGTTTGCCTCCCTCGGCAATCAGGATTTCAGTGAAAAGTGATTTTTCCTCAGTAAAACGTTTGACGCAATGCAATAATATTTTTTGTTTTTCATACGGCTTCAGTGCCGCCATTTCAGTTTCTGCTTTTATCGCTGCCACAGTGGCTTTTTCGATAGTTTTAGCGTCTGCAAGTGCAACTTTTGCATATAATTCATGATGAAATTTATGTTGCACTTCTAACCATTGTCCTGTTTTGACGGGTTTACCTGCAACGTATAACGGATATTCAGCAGGAGTTGGCATTTTTGACGGCATAATTAATTCTTCCTTATTTAAATTTAGTCAATGTATTTCGATACTTATTCTTATATCATGCGCTGTTTATGCTGATTAATCGGCTGTTATTCGGTAACAGATACCATTCAAAAAAAGTTTTAGATAATTTTCAAGGATAGTTTGTCACGATGAAAATGCTTCGAAGTGCAATATGTGTCATGGGTTTAACTTTAAGCGGTCTGGCACAGGCCGATTTTATTGGTGTCACAGGGGATATTAATTATTGGTCGGTAGATGGTAATGTAACTGAACATCACTCGGGTTCTTTATATAATGATGCTAATAGTAATCAACTTATTTTAGATCCTTACATCGATAATTCAACTAAATATAACTTTGATCGTAACGGTGTTTTTCAAGCTTCTTTGGCGATTGAGCATCCTGTACCGATAATTCCCAACGTAAAACTCAAATATACAAAATTAGATCTGGATGCACAGGCAAATACGCTTTTTTTGGATCAAGCCAATGTTAACTTAGATCAAACTGACCTGATCTTATATTACGAAATTTTAGATAATATCATCAGTGCTGATGTCGGTTTAGGCGTACTTAAATTAGATGGTCAAGTCAAACAATATCAGTTCAAATCGACTAATGATATTCTGTATAAAACCATTAAATTCGATGGTTATAATCCACTCGTGTATGCTCAAGTCGGGGGTAAGCTTCCGTTTACAGGTTTTCAAGCCAAAGCCGAAATGCTGTATAGCGATTATGATGATGTCAGAATTAGCGATTTTCAGGCAGAACTTCAATATAATATGATTCAGAATTTATTGGTTGATGTCGGTGCAAAAGTAGGCTACCGCATTTTAAATATTGACCTTGATGATGACAACGATAGTTTAAAAATGGAATTTAAAGGTCCTTATGTTGGACTAGAAGCACATTTTTAAACTTTTTTTTATTTAAAATGCTCTTAAACTATAAGAGCATTTTCTAACAATCTTAGTTCCTATGAAAGTTTTCTACTGTCACAACTGTCACCATCAGGTTTTTTTTAACAATACGCATTGTGAAAACTGCCATGCACTCTTGGGTTACGAAGTCGAAAACAAAACCATGGGGACATTCGAGCAGATTGAGGAAGGTATTTGGAAAAGCCTCAATCCTAAAGACATATACAGCTTATATAAACCTTGTTATAACTATCAGCATCATCAAGTGTGTAATTGGATGATTCCTATAGCAAGTGATCAACGCTATTGTGAATCCTGTCGCCTAACGCATACCATTCCTGATTTATCCATACCGCAAAACACACTATATTGGCGCCGCCTTGAGCAAGCCAAACGTCGTTTTTTATATCTAACCCAACAGTTGAATATTTTTCCACGCCCCAAAAATAACGATAAAGATCGCTATGGCCTACGCTTTAACTTCCTAATGCCACTCCCCGATCAACCTGTGATGACAGGACATCAGTTGGGCACAATTACACTTAATGCTAGTGAAGCCGATGTTGTTCATCGTGAAAAAACCCGTCTAGATATGCAGGAAAATTATCGAACGGTACTCGGCCATTTCCGTCATGAAAGTGGACATTATTATTTTGATGTGATGACTCATCTTTATCCTGAGTGGTTAGATGAATTTCGACTCTATTTTGGTGATGAACGTCAAGATTATGCACAAGCATTAGAAGAATATTATCAAAAAGATTCTGATGAACACTGGCAGGACTCATACATTAGCCGTTATGCAGGAGCACATCCTTGGGAGGACTGGGCTGAAACATGGGCACATTATTTGCACATAATGGATACCCTAGATACTGCGTACCACACAGGTATGGCCATAGAAGCGAATCATCAGATTGATCCAGACATGCATTTCAAAGAATCTCCTATCGGATCGCTAGATTTTGAACACACCCTCACCAACTGGTTTGCCTTAAGTTATGTCTTAAATGGTTTAAATAGAAGCATGGGCTTACAGGACGCCTATCCATTTACTCTATCCAATGCTGTTCTGGACAAATTGAGATTTATCCATCGCACCCTAATGAAAACTGCGTTAAAACCCGAAATTCGCGAAACTCATCATCAAGAATCTATGTAATCAATGCTGATAAAACATATCCATTTTATTACTTGAGCCTCTCTTAATTTAGTTTAGATTTTATCTTTACAAAAACAGGATGTTTGTTTAGCGAGAACAATAAAAAAAATCACAGAATATGCATGAGTGGTTAACTTGACTACAGAACTTTGAAAAACTGACCAACTGTCTTTTTTGTGCAGTTACTTTTCATTTTTTTCAATCTTTTTTTTATGGATCAATTCTCATGTAAATAAATCCTACATAGTTATCTGATCTCAACAGATCAAGTATCAAACTACAACAGGACAAACCCTTAGAATTGACTAGGCTAATTCTTATATTAAATAAGTAGGATCCAATCTCATGGCAGGCAAAGCATTATTTATCACTTCTAACACAGGTATTGAACATGATGAGCTCATAAAGCCTTTTGAGTTTTTACAATCAAAAGGGATAGAAGCTATTCATGCGGCGATTGAACAAAGTGAAGTCCAAACGGTAAAACATGATAAAACACTGGGTCCAACTTATACACCACTAACAAGTTTAGATAAAATAGATCCCGCTGATTACGATATTTTGGTAATACCGGGCGGTACGGTCAACGCCGATCAATTACGCATCGATAAAGATGCAAAAAAAATTATTCAATACTTTACAGATCATGCAAAACCGATTGCAGCCATTTGTCATGCTCCCTGGGTACTAATTAATGCTGAACGCATAAAAGATAAGAACTTAACATCTTATAAAAGCATCCGCTTAGACCTTGAACATGCAGGTGCGAACTGGGTAGATGAGACTGTACATCGTTGTAACACAGGGGGCTGGGTATTGATTACCTCACGTACTCCCGATGATATTCCATACTTTAACGAAGCGATCGTTCAGGAATTAACGGTGAGTTAAATCTTTATTCTTACATTTCTATATACAATAAAAACCCCCTGACCGAGAGGTAAGGGGGTTTTAAATTTAAAAGCTGGCGATGACTTACTCTCACATGGCTAACGCCACACTACCATCAGCGCGAAGAGG